>JANWLS010000126.1 GCA_025450765.1 Vicinamibacterales bacterium
CAGCGGACGATACAGGCGGATGGCGCGCACCATGTCCTCGAGGACGTTCTGCACACCCCACTTCTCGTCGGCTTCGGCCATCGTCTTGGTGAAGCCGAAGTCGAAGGCGCGCGTGAAGAGCTGGTCGGCTCCGTCGAGCGTACGCGCCTGCAGCAACTCTTCGGTGCGGATGATCCCCAGCGCGTCGAAGAGCTCGGGCCCGATGATGTTCTGCCCGCCTTCGCCGCGTGTGAGCGACAGGTACGCCACCCGCGCATGGGCGTGGCGCGCCAGCGTAGCGATGAGGGCGGAGTCCTCATCGTCCGGGTGCGCGCCGGTCTGCATCACGCTTGCGGTCGTGCGCAGCTCATGGAGCTGCTGCACGAGCCCAGCCGTGCCGCGGCTGTAACTCGGCTGGACCTGCGCCGCGACGTGGCGAGGCGCGACCGTCAGCGCCAGCGCGATGACGGCGGCGGCTGCCGCCGCCGTGAAGGGCAGGCGCCGATGACGCGGGGCTCCAGAGCTGTGGGGTCGCATGGCCCCTCATCATAGAGTCAAGCCTCGGCGTTTGTCACCCGAGGCGCTCCATGAGGGGCCGAGCCCCGGCCATCTACGGCAGTCGTTTACCGAAGGAGTACCCGATGCCGGCCTTCAGGGTCGGGCTGTTCCCAACCCCCAGCTTCACTTCACCGAAGAAATGTCCCGAGCTCGCGCCGACCAGGACGTCGAAGCCGGCGCCGGTGGTGCTGTTGCCCGTCGTAAACGATGTATTGAAGGATGGTCCAGCTCCGAAATAGATCGAAGCCGGATGCTTCTTCATCTTCTGGTTGTGGATGAAGTCGAAGTTGACCGCCAGCAGCGTCTGGCTGTCACCAAACCCGATCTCGACGTTCGGCCGGGCCTGCACCCAGCCGGCGATTGCCGGCGTGGTGTAGTTGCCGCCGACGTAGAACTGATTGGGGCCGCCGCTGATCCCCACGACGCCGCCCAGGCCGACGTTCTGCGCGAAGGCCGAGCTGCTGCCCGCGAGCAGGACCAGAGCGGCCGCAGCCGCGAGAAAGCCGAACCGCCGCGCGTAGGCGCGACAGCATTTCGTGATCGTGCGCATCGTGCTCCTCCTGCCGCCTAACCCTTACAAGGGCGGGGCCAGAGCGCGGCGAGCCCCGATCGATTGGCATCAAATCGGCTGAAGACGGAATGGAAAGGACAGGGGGCGCTGGTGGCGCGCCCTGGGGCGCGCCACCCATCGCGTGCAGGCGGAGCCTACAAATCACGAACCGAACGGGCGGAAATCCTGACGGGACGGTAAGGCGATCGATCCGCGTTCACCACACTCGGCAGGCCGGGTGCTTCACCATCGGGTCGGTGTCCTTGCAGCCGAACGCCTTCTGGAACTCTGGCATATTGGATAACACTCCGTTCACCCGGAAACGGCCGGGCGAGTGCGGATCGATGCGCGCATACAGCCGCGCCGTCTCCGGCCGGGTGTTCTCGCACCAGAGCTGGCCGTACGAAATGAAGAAGCGCTGCTCGGGCGTGAAGCCATCGATCGTCTGCTTGGTCTGGCCGTCGAGCACCGACTCGAGCGCCATCAGCGCGATGCGGACGCCGCCGTTGTCGGCGGTGTTCTCGCCGAGCGTCAGCTTGCCATTGACGTGCACATCGTCGATGGGCGTGTAGCGGTCGTACTGGTTGACGAGACACGCGGTCCGCTCCTCGAACTGCTTCGCGTCCTGCGCCGTCCACCAGTCGTGCAGGTTGCCGTGGGCGTCGAACTGCCGGCCTTCGTCATCGAACCCGTGCGTCATCTCGTGGCCGATCACGGCGCCGATCCCCCCGAAATTCACCGCATCGTCGGCCGACTTGTCGAAGAACGGCGGCTGCAGAATGCCGGCCGGGAAATTGATGTCGTTCATCTGCGGGCTGTAGTACGCGTTCACTGTCGGCGGCGTCATCTCCCATTCGCCGCGGTCCACGGGCTTGCCGATCTTGTCGAGGTCGCGGCGGAACTCGAACTGGTTGCTGCGCATCGAGTTCCCCAGGGCGTCGGTGCGGGCGATTCGCAGCGTGCCGTAATCGCGCCAGTGATCCGGATATCCAATCTTGTTGGCGATGGCCTTCAGCTTGACGATGGCCTGCTGCTTGGTGGCGTCGGTCATCCACGGCAGCTGGTCGATGTCCTGGCCGAGCGAGGTTTCGAGCGCCTCCACCATCTTGAGCGTCCGCGCCTTGCCATCGGCGCCGAATGTCCGCTCGACGAACTTCCTGCCGAGCGCGTCGCCCAGGTCGCCATCCACGAAGCGGACGCAGCGCTTCCATCGCGGCTGAATCTCCCTGGCGCCCGTCAGCGTCTGGCCGTAGAAGTCGAAGTTCTCGTCGACGAAGGCGGTCGGCAGCAGCGAAGCCGCGGAATGGACAAGCTGCCACCGCAGATACGCCTTCAGCTCCGGCAGCGGTGTCGTCCTGATCACCTGATCCATGCCGGTGACGAAATCGGGAACCGCCACGTTGAAGGAAGCGACCGGCGGCGCGTCAACGGCCTTGAAATAGACGGCCCAGCTGAAGTCCGGCGAGAGGCCGACCAGCTGCTCGCGCGTCATCTTGTGGTAGATCTTCGCTGGGTCCCGGCGATCGACGTTGTCGAGGGAGACCCTGGCGAGCGCCGTCTCGAGCGTCATCACGCTCTTCGCATCGGCCGCAGCCGCTGTGTCGGGTTCGCCAATCAGCGAGAAGACCTTCTGCAGGTGCGCCACGTACTTGGTGCGCAGGTCGGCCGAACGCGCATCCTCTTTCAGGTAATAGCTGCGGTCCGGGAGTCCGAGGCCGCCCTGGTCCACACCCGCGATGACCTCGCTCGCGTCCTTGAAGTCCTGCTCCGATCCGAACTGGAAGAGCGGCGAGGCGCCAATGACCTGCAGGTGCGCGATCTCCGCCGGGAGCTCCGCCTTGCTCGTGATGGCCGCAATCCGGGCGAGCTCCCCCTGCAGCGGCTTCACGCCCGCCGCGTCGATCGCCGATTGATCCATGCACGCCGCATAGTAATCGCCGATCTTCTGCGAGTCGGCGTCACGGTTCGGATCGGGCTTCGCCGCCTGGTCGAGGATCTCGTGCAGCACGTCGCGGTTGTGATCGGCGAGCTCGTTGAAGCGTCCCCACCGCGACTGGTCGGCCGGAATCGGATTGTTCTTCATCCAGCTGCCGCAGGCGTACTCGTAGAAGTCGGTGCAGGGGCTCGCGGAGGTGTCCATCACCGCCGGGTCGAACGCCTTGATCGGCCGGGTCTGGGCGACCGGTGCCGCCTGCCGCGCCGCGAGCTGCTGCGCATAGCCGAAGCCCACCGCCAGCGGCAGCGCGATGAGCACGCTCGTTCTCACCAGCCGGGCCCATCCTCGATCGGTTCGCACGCAAGGCCTCCTCGCGAATGGATGATCTGTTGTGGGTGGTTGAAACTCTGCCTACGGTACACCGCTCAAGACGAGAACGCCAGGCCGCGGGTTCCCGGGCACATATCCTGCACGGATAAGGCCCGGTTGAAAGGAGCACCGCTTATGTTCAGAACCACCGCGAACCGTCTGCTCGTCGCGCTCGCGGCCGTCGCCATGTTGGCGTTTCTGACGCCACGCGCACAGGCCCAGGGAACTCAGACACGGGAGCGGACCACGTTCATCACTTTTTCCCAACCGGTGTCGCTGCCCGGAATCACGCTCCCGGCCGGCACGTATCTCTTCCGGCACCTCCCGCCGGACATCGTCTCGCACCGGCACGTCGTGCAGGTGTTGAGCAAGGACCGCAGCAAGATCTACGCGACCCTGCTGACCATCCCGAACCACCAGTTGAAGCCAGCCGGCAAGCCGTTCGTGATGTTCAAGGAGACACCGGCGTCGGCGCCCGCCGCCGTGCAGGCCTGGTTCTATCCGGGCGACATGATCGGGGATGAGTTCGTCTATCCGCCGGCCCAGGCCCGTCAGATCGCCGAGGCCAACCACGAACCGGTGCTCTCGTCACCCGCGGTGCACGAGCCTGGACAGTCGGGCAACGCAGCCAACGCCAACACCGAAGCCAATACCGCACAGGAAGAAAAGGAACTGGACCAGGCGCAGGTGTCGCGCGAGGGCCAGAACGGCACCACCGCCAACCCGGAGCGCCAGATGGCGGAGAACCAGAATACGGCGCCCGCCACTCAGCCTCGGTCGAATGCGTCCACCGAGCCGTCGACCGGGCAGTCGGCTGCGCCGAGCAACCCGGCCACGTCGAATGCGAACCAGCCGCCGACTCCCACGCCGAATCCGACGCCGAACACCAGGGCGAACCGGAGCCCGCGTCACGGACAGCGCGCCACGCCGGGGACTCCACAGCGGCTGCCGCAGACCGGCAGCACGATCTGGCTCTTTGGCCTCATCGCCATTGCGGCCCCGATCGGGGCGTTTGGACTTCGGCTGCTTCGTTCGCAGCTGTAACCGTCAGAGGGGCGGGCGTTCGTGCCCGCCCCTGCGGCCGGGGCGGTATAGTGGATCCATGGTGATCAGAACCATCGTCGCCACTGTCCTGTTGAGCTCTGCTGCGCTCGTGGCGGCCCCACAGCCACCCCCTGGCGTGCCACCCGATACTCCCGTGCTTTCAGCGACCACAGATCTCGTCGTCCTGCCGGTCACGGTGAGCAATCGCCGGGGTGAGCCCGTCGCGGGGCTCACGCCGCAGGATTTCGTGGTCTACGACAACGGCGTCCCGCAGAAGGTCGAATTCTTCCGCCAGCAGGACACGCCCGTCACCGTGGGACTGGTCATCGACAACAGCAGCAGCATGCAGGACAAACGGCAGGACGTGATCGACGCCGCGCGCGCCTTCGCCGAATCGAGTAATCCGCTCGACCAGATTTTTCTCGTGCGGTTCAACGAGGCGGTCTCGATGGCGCTTCCGTCCGGCATGGGCTTCACGAGCAGCGTGCCGGTGCTGAACGCCGCGCTGTCGACGATCTCGTCGCGCGGCATGACGGCCCTGTACGACGCGGTCGCGGCCGGCCTGCAGCACCTCGAACAGGGGCAGCGCGCACGCAGGGCCCTCATCGTGATCAGCGACGGCGGCGACGATGCGAGCCGGATGTCGAAGCGGGCGGCGCTCGACCTGGCCGCCCATTCGAATGCGGTCGTCTACACGATCGGCCTCTTCGACGATCGCGATCAGGATCGCAATCCCGGTGTCTTGAAGGACCTGGCGCACTCCACGGGCGGAGAGGCCTTCTTCCCGCGCCGGACGGCCGACGTCGTGACGACCTGCCGGCAAATCGCCGCGACGATCCGCGCCGGCTACACGCTCGGCTATGTGCCGGAAGGCGTCGGCACCGCCGACGGCCGGCACACCGTCCGCGTTGAAATCCGCCGGCCCGACGCGGCGCGCCTGAAAGTCTCGACGCGCCCCGGCTACACCAGCACCCAGGGCTCGGGCTCCATCGAGATCTGGTAACCATGTTCGACGCCCCTGCGGCCCGCCGCCTGCTGCGATCGTCACTGCACGTACTGGAAGTCGTGCTGCTGGTGGTGGGGCTTGGCGCCGGCGGCTGGTTCGTGTTCGTGCAGGCGGACGCCGCCGTGGCGAATCACCGCGACCGCGCGCGGCTTCGGGCGATGACGGCCGCGGCGGCCGACGTCCGCAGCACGCCGGCCTCTCATCGCGTCCCGGCCGTCGTGCCGCCCGTCGCGCCGGGCGCTCCCATCGGCGAGCTGTCACTGGCCCGCGTCGGCATTTCGACCGTGGTGCGGCAGGGCGATTCGGATGAGATTCTGCGGCTCGGCGCCGGTCACATCCCCGGCACGGCGCTTCCCGGGCAGGCTGGCAACATCGGCATTGCCGGACACCGCGACACCATCTTCCGCGCCCTGCGCCACGTGCACGCCGGGGACCTGATCTCCCTCGCCACGCCAGCGGGCCATTTCCAGTATCAGGTCGTCTGGACGCGGACCGTGGCCCCGACCGACGTCGGCGTCCTCGCCCCGACGACCCGGCACGCGCTGACCCTCGTGACCTGCTATCCCTTCTATTTCGTCGGCCACGCCCCCAAGCGCTTCGTCGTGCGCGCGGTCGCCGCGCCAGCGACCGTGCAGGCGTCGGACAACTGACGCGGCTTGGCGAGATCCGGCCGCGAGGAGTATCTTTTAAAGGAGCATGTTCGAAGATCATTCCGGGGACGAGCACGTCGACGCGTCAGGACGGAGAGGGCCGGAGGAGGCTGAACAGCCCGTCGGCACCGAGCCACCGGCACGGCCGGTCTCGGACGATCACGACGCGGCGGTCACCGAGCCGGCGGCGATGGAAGTGGCCGCGCAGCCGGCCGACACGCCGTCGTTCCTGCTCGAACCAGCGGTCGCCTCCGGACCGTCGTCTTCTTCGTTCCCGACCAGCGCTCCGGGCGAGCCGCGGGCCCCGGCCTGGACGTGGGGGCGTGTCGGCGCGGAGCTTCTCTCCTGGCTGAAGACGTTGATCTCAGCGGCCGTGTACGCCACCTTCATCGTGACGTTCGGATTCCAGGTGGCGCGCGTGGACGGGATGAGCATGGCGCCGACGCTCGAGGATCACGACCGGCTGATCGTGGACAAGATGGTCTACCTCTATGAGGATCCCAAGCCGGGCGACATCGTGATGCTCTATTACCCGCTGAACCCGGACAAGATGTTCGTCAAGCGTGTGATCGCCACCGAAGGACAAACGGTCCGCATCGTCGACGGCCACGTCTACGTCAACGATGTGCCCCTTCAGGACAGCTACGTCGCGCCGCGGTTCCGGAGCCACGACGATTTCGGCCCCGAGCTCATCCCGAAGGGTTACGATTTCGTCATGGGCGATCACCGCAACAACAGCTCGGACAGTCGCGATTGGGGATTCGTTCCCAAGAAATACATCGTCGGCAAGGTCCAGGTCCGCTGGTGGCCGATCCCGGATGCGCGGCTCTTCTAGCGCCCCAACGCACCCTCGACTGTGTCCACCGTTCTCATAGGCGCCGACGATCGGCTGGCCGGCATCCGGGCTCGACTGGCGGGCGGCGAGTTGCAGACGTTCAGCGAACGCGATGCGCTGGCGGCCTTCGACGCCATCCTGCGTGAGCGGCCGGCGACCGTCGCCCTCGAACGGACGTTCGCCGAGACCAGCCGGGGCCGGGCGCTCGTCGATCGCATCAAGGCCGATCCGTCGCTCGCGGACGTTCAACTGAGAATCATCACCGAGGATGCGGCCGCCGGTCAGGCGGTCGCCTCACCGCCATCGCCACCCGAGGCCGCGCCGGCCGCAGGCGCCGATACGGCTCCGCTCGACGGCCGCGGCACGCGCCGGACGCCTCGCGTCCGTATCAAGCCTGGGATGGATGTGCTGGTCGACGGGAGCCCGGTCGCCCTCGTCGATCTGTCGACGACCGGCGCGCAGGTGGTCTCGCCGATGATCCTGCGGCCGAACCAGCGCGTGCGCGTGATCCTGCCGAATGCGGGCGGCGGCCTGCGGCTGCCGGCGGTGATTGCGTGGGCGTCGTACGAGTTGCCGCGGCAGGCGGCGCCGCGGTATCGGGCCGGCCTGCAGTTCGAAGCCGCCGA
>JANWLS010000127.1 GCA_025450765.1 Vicinamibacterales bacterium
CAGGCGCGCAGATCGGCCTCGAGTATCGCTTCGGGCTCGCGCGCGGCACGCAGCTCGGGGTGTATCGCACCAGCGATCGCGATATTCAGCTGTTCGGGCAATACGACGTGCTGCGGCGCGCGGCGCCCCGTCGCATCGGCGTGAACGTCGTCGTGAGCGTCGACGGCCAGAACAACTTCCGCCAGGACTACTCTCCCGGCGCCGGGGTCGTCGTCTCCGCCGTCGGCTCGCACGGTGCGGTGTACGCGATGCCGATGTTCGTCGGGAATACGAACCCTGGCGCGCTCGCCTCGGACCATCAGCAAACCGCGTTCGTCGGGCTCGGCGGCCGCCTGCGGGTGCGTCCGACCCTCTACCTGGATGCGGAGATCAGTCCGCGGCTTGCCGGCTACCGCCCCGGCGACGCGCTGATGAGCGTCGCGATCGAAGCCCGCGTCGGCGGGCACGAGTTCCAACTGAACGCGTCGAACGGGTTTGCGACGACCTACGACCAGATCGCGCGCGGGGGGCCGGCCGGTCATGGCTGGTTTCTCGGGTTCAACATCACGCGGAAGATGTACTGAGGAGATCGGCGCGCCGCCGGCAGCCGCAGGCCCAGCCCGAGTGAACGGATCTTGCAGGGTTACGGCCCTGCTATGAACGATGTGGTCCTCGTGGTCGAAGACGATACCAGCCTGCGGCGGCTCCTGGCGGAAACGCTGCGCATGGAAGGTCTCGCCGTGCTCGAAGCGCGAGACGCCGGCGAGGCGTCAGCCATCGCGCTTCGCGACCTGCCAAGCGTCGTCATTCTGGACGTGATGCTGCCGGGCGGCCCCGACGGCCTGGAGCTGGCCGGCTGGCTGCGGCGGAACGCGGCCACCCGCGAGGCGCGTATCGTCGTGCTGTCGGACGTGCTGTTCCAGTCGGATCGCGAGCGCGCGCAGTCGGCGGGCGCATCGCTCATCCTGAACAAGCCGTTCCTGCCGGAAGAGCTCGTCGCGCACGTGCGGGAGCTGATGCAGTCGGCTCAGCCGTATAATCACTAGCGCGCGTTCGTCGAACGATGCCATTCGGGCGCGGCGCGCGGAGTCGATCATGCTGGGTGGACAAGGCAGGCAGCTCACCGTCTTCCTGGGCGAGAGCGACGTGTATCATCACCAGCCGCTCTACATGGCCATTCTGGAGCGGCTGCGGCGGGACGGCTGCGCAGGTGCGACCGTCACGCGGGGCATCGCCGGCTACGGCGTGGCGTCGCGGATCCACACCGCGACCATCCTGCGCTTGTCGAGCGACATGCCGATCGTCATCACGGTCGTGGACACGCCGGATCGCATCAACCAGGCCGCGAGTGTCATCATCGAGATGGCGCCGCACGCGCTCGTCATCGCCGAGAACGTCGAGATCGTGCACGCCGGCGCACCGCCGGTCAAACCATCCGCCGACACACGGCCGGCCTAGACGAGGCGCCGCGCGATCGCGAACCCCAGCCAGATCGCGAAGAACCCGACGAACACGCTGATCGCCGCGTAGGTGGCCCCGATCAACCAGGCGCCGCTCTCGATGGCACGGTAGGTTTCGAGCTCGAAGGTCGAGAAGGTCGTGAACGCGCCGATGAAGCCGATCGGCACGAGATAGCGGATCATCGGCGAGACCAGTACCTGGTCGGTGATGAGCCCGGTGACGATCCCCATGATCAGGCAGCCGCTCAGGTTCACGACCAGCGTGCCATACGGGAAAATCGCGTTCATCCGCGTCTGGACGAACCCACCCACGCCGTAGCGGGCCAGCGCGCCGAGCGCGCCGCCAATCGCAATCCAGAGCAGGTTCATCAGCGCTCCGGATGGAGGTGGGCGTCGAAGAAGGCGGCGACACGCTGCCACGCGTCGCGCAGCACGTGCGCCCGCTCGAAGTAGTGGAACTCGCCGGGATACATCATGAAGTCGACCGTCTTGTGCGCCTTGAGGAGCGCGTCCATCAGCCGCGCCGACTCGATGAACGGCACGTTCACGTCGGCCGTTCCGGCGAGCACGAGCAGCGGACGGACGATCTGGTCCACGCGGTAGATCGGCGAGGTCCGCCGGTAGAGATCGGGATTGTCCTGCGGCCGTCCCATGCGGCCGCGAATCCAGGCGCCGCCGGGATCCTGATACCAGTCCTTCCAGTCCTCGACGCCCGCCACGTCCACCGCGCAGTTGAAGAGGGTCGGGGTTTCGGTGACCGCCTGCAGCGTGAGGAATCCGCCGTAGCTCAGGCCCCAGATCCCGATCCGCTGCGGGTCGACGAATCCAAGGGACTTCAGGTATGTCGCGCCGGCGGCCACGTCGGAGAAATCCTTCCCGCCGAGATCGTGAAAGACGGCTTCGCGCCACGCGCGTCCGTAGCCGATGCTCCCCCGGTAGTCGACCGCCAGCACGACGTAGCCGTGCTGCACCAGGTACTGATGAAAGCTGTAATAGACGCCGTAATCACGATGGATGTGCCAGCCATCGTAATTCTGGTTGATGCCGTCGCCGTGCACCCAGATGATGGCCGGATGGCTGTGCGATCGATCGAGAGTGGCGGGCACGAAGAGCCAGGCCGGCACCTCGGTGCCATCCGGCGCCTTGTAGTGCACGAAGCGCGGCGCGACGAGCGCCTGTCGATCCACGCTGGCGGGCAGCGAATCGGTCAGGGGGACCGGCCTCGCCCGGCCGGCGATCGCGAGGCTGTCGAGATCCGCGGGATGGTGCGCGTCGGTGTGCTCGAAGACGATGCGAGACGCATCCGGCGACCAGATCGCGGCGGTGTTCGTCCCTCCCGTGGCGGTGATCGCGTCGACGGCCGCCGGCGCACGCCCCTTGTCGAGCGTCGCCATCATGATCTCGCGTCGCCCCGGCGCATTCACCACGTTGGCGTCGAAGATCAGCCGCTTCGAGTCGGGCGCCCAGCTCGGACGATCGACCTCGAAGTGTCCGCGCGTCACCTGCACGGGCGCCCCGCCCGCGACCGGCACCACGTACAAATGGGCCCAGCCGTCCCGATCGCTCAAGAACGCCAGCCACTTGCCGTCCGGTGAGGGCTGCGGCGCCGAGCTCACGTAGAGCAGGTCCCACCATTTCGGATCCACGTCCTGCTCGACCGTTCGACCGTGGCCCGTGAGGACGTCCGCCACGACGATCGTCCGCGTGTGCACATCGTCGCTGATGCGCTGAAAGACGACGTGCGTCCGGTCGATCCACGAGGGCGAGCCGGCGTCGCCGCCGCCTGGCGCGAGCGGCACCACCGAGCCTCCGCGCACCGGCACGACCGCGACGACGCCGTCAGCGGTCTCGGTGCGCGTGAACAGGATCTTGGACCCGGAGAACGCCGGCGCATCCTCGTGCCGGGTCTCCTTCGCCATCGTGAAGAGCAGGCGCGAGCCATCGGGCGACCACTGCGGCCCGCTCGCGTCGGCGGGACCGCGCGTGAGGCGGCGCACCGCGCCGCCGGCGAGCGGCCGGACGTACAGATCGCCCTGGCGCGTGAACGCCACCGCGCGGCCATCCGGCGAGATCGCGAAGCCGCCGCCCTCGTCCTCGCCCGTCCACACGCGGGTGGCGGCGCCGCCACGGCCGGGCACCTGCCAGAGCGCGCCATCGCGCGCGAAATAGATCGTGCGGCCGTCGGGGCTCCAGAACAGCGCATCCATCAGGCCGGCGCTGTCGTGCGTCACCTGGACGGGCGCACCGCCGGCGGCCGGCACGGTCCACACCTCCTGCACGCCCGCACGCTCCCAGAGAAACGCGATCGTCCGCCCGTCGGGGGCGAAGACCGGGCTCGACGGGAACTTGATGTCGATCAGCGAATCGATCGTCAGGAGGCCGGCTTTCGCAGCGGCTGCCTGCGCCTGCGCCGCCGATGGCGGCAGCCACAGACTCGCGGCGAGCAGAACACCCGCCAGGATCGGAAGCCGACTGAATCTGGTCATGATGTGTGCTGCGAGTTTCCCATATTCGGGACTTGTCTCAAAGAAGGCCCGGATCGACGAAGCCGGTATACTGTTGCAGCATGCGAATCCTGCCGCGGGAAGAGAAGTTCTTTGCCATGTTCGAGGAAATGGGCCAGATGCTGATCGAAGGGGCCGATCTCCTCAACAAGCTGCTCGCCGACGTCGAGCAGGCGCCGGTCCTGGCCGGTGAGATCAAGGCGCTGGAGCACCGGGCCGACAACCTCACGCACGGCATCATCACCAAGCTGAATCAGACGTTCATCACCCCATTCGATCGCGAAGACATCCACCTCCTGAGCACGCGCCTGGACGACGTCCTGGATCTGATCGACGCGACCGCCATGCGGATCGTGGTCTACAACATCCGCATGCTCGGACCCGGCACCCGGCAACTCGGCGAGATTCTCGCCTCCCAGGTGGAAGAGATTGCCAAGGCGCTGGCGCTGCTCAACCGCCGCAACGGCGTGTTGAAGCACTGCATCGAGATCAACCGGCTGGAGGATGATGCGGACCGGATTGCGCGGGCGAGCATCGGCATGCTCTTCGAAAAGGAAGAAAATCCCATCAGGCTGATCAAGCAGAAGGAGCTCTACGAGGTGCTCGAGCTGGCCACCGACAAGTGCGAAGACGTGGCCAACGTCATCGAGACCATCGTGCTGAAGGCCGCCTAGGCCGGCGCCCACCGACCCGATGTCCAGCCTGCATATCGTTCTCGCCATCCTGGTCGCGGCTTTCGCCTTCGACTTCATCAACGGGTTTCACGACGCAGCCAATTCGATTGCGACCGTCGTGTCGACACGCGTCCTGACGCCGGGCGTCGCCGTGGTGTGGGCGGCATTCTTCAACTTCGCGGCAGCGGTCCTCTTCGGCACGGCCGTCGCCACGACCGTCGGCAAGGGGATGGTGGAGCTGTCGGCCGTCGACGAGCGCGTGATCATCGGCGGCCTGGCGGGCGCCATCGTCTGGGATCTCCTCACCTGGTGGTGGGCGCTGCCAACCAGCAGCAGCCACGCGCTGATCGGCGGGTACGCGGGCGCCGCGGTCGCCAAGGCGGGCTGGGGCGTGATCCTGCTGAGTGGATGGATTCCGACGCTGCTCTTCATTATCGTCAGTCCGGCGATCGGGCTCGGACTGGGCTGGCTGTTCATGGTCGCCGCCTCCTGGATCTTCCGAAAATCCCATCCGCTGCGCGTCGACCGCCTGTTCCGACGGCTCCAACTGCTGACCGCCGCCCTGCTGAGCCTCGCGCACGGCACCAATGATGCGCAGAAAACGATGGGCATCGTCACCAGCGCGCTCTTCGCGGCGCACTACATCCCCGTCTTTGCCGTGCCGTTGTGGGTGGTGGTGATGGCGGCGACCGCGATGGGGCTGGGGACGCTGTCGGGCGGCTGGCGAATCGTCCATACGATGGGAGGCCGGATCACCAAGCTCAGGCCGGTCGGCGGATCGTGTGCCGAGGCGGCGAGCGCCCTGGCACTCGGGGTGAGCACCGCGCTTGGGATTCCGGTGTCGACCACCCATACGGTGGCAGGCGCCATTGTGGGCGTAGGATCAGTCAACCGCCTGTCGGCGGTCCGCTGGGGGATCGCCCGCACGATCGTCTGGGCGTGGATTCTCACGATCCCGGCGGCGGGCATCGTGGCGGCGGCGTGCTGGTGGGCGCTCGGCGCGGTGATCCGATGACGAATGAAGTTCTCACCATTATTCTTGGCGGCGGGCGGGGCACGCGTCTCTTCCCGCTCACGCAGATGCGATCGAAGCCGGCCGTGCCGATCGGCGGCAAGTACCGCCTGATCGACATCCCGGTCAGCAACTGCCTGCACGCCGACTTCCGGCGCATCTTCGTCCTGACCCAGTTCAACTCGGCCTCGCTCAACCGGCATGTGAGCCAGACCTACCGCCTCGACCTCTTCTCGCGCGGCTTCGTCGACATCCTGGCCGCCGAGCAGACGCCCGACAGCTCGCACTGGTTCCAGGGCACCGCCGACGCCGTCCGCCAGGCCGCGCGCCACTTCGCGCGCTACGAAGCCGACTACTACCTGATCCTGGCCGGCGATCATCTCTATCGCATGAGCCTGGCCGAGCTCGTCGACGCGCACATCGATCGGCAGGCCGACATCACCGTCGCCGCGCAGCCGGTCTCGATCGAGGATGCGACCGGCATGGGCATCTTCCGCTTCGATCGCAGCGGGCAAATCGTCGCGTTCGAGGAGAAGCCGAACGCCGATCGACTCGGAGAGATCGGGACGAGCATTCCCTCCGGCTCGAGTTTTGGCGGCACAACGGTTGACAAGCCCTTCGTGGCGTCGATGGGGATCTATGTGTTCTCGCGCGACGTGCTGCTCGATACGCTCGAACGGCACGGCGGCACGGATTTCGGCAAGGAAATCATCCCGGCGGCGCTCTCCACGCAGCGAGTGAAGGCGTATCTCTATCGCGGCTACTGGGCGGATGTCGGCACCATCGCGTCGTTCTACGACGCGAACATCATGCTGACGCAGCCCGGCGCGCCGTTCCGCTTCTACGACCCGCGGCGGCCGTTCTTCACGCATCCGCGCTTCCTCCCGGGCGCCCGCTTCAACAACTGCACGGTCGATCACGCGATCGTCGTCGAAGGCGGCTTCCTCGACCAGTGCCACGTGGAATCGTCGGTCGTCGGTGTGAGGACGCACATCGGCCGCGGCTCGCACATCCGCCGGTCGGTGCTGCTCGGCGCCGATTTTTACGAGAGTGAAGAGGATGCGCCGCCGCGGGGCAATCGCCCGCCACTCGGCATTGGACGGGACGTGCACCTCGAGGGCGTCATCGTCGACAAGAACGCGCGGATCGGCGACGGCGTGCGCCTCATCAGCCGACCCGACATGCCGGACGCGGACGGCGCCGGCTACGTCGTCCGCGACGGCATCATCGTCGTCCCGAAGGACAGCACGGTGCCGGCCGGTACGACGATGGGCGTCTGAGCGCCGGTGCCGTGGCGGACTCGCCCCGGTAAGCGCCGCGCTGGCCAGCCCAGTCCTCGGCGCGGCGGCACGGGCGTTTCCCTCGGCACGGCCGCCGGCGGCATCTCGGCGGATTTCATCCTGCACGTCTACGATGAGCTCCTCGCCGCCCTGCCGGGCTATTCGGAAATCTCGGTCGCCGTCCAGGCGCGCGACCAGACGCGGCTCACGCCGCTCATCGCGCGGATGGTGCAGCGCCGCCCCCTCACGCTGCACGTGATCGAGGATGCGCACATCGAGCTCGACCTCTGGGCACAGGATCTCGGCGAGTCGTTTCGGATCGACGGCGAGCCCCGCTTCCTCATGTCGGCGCCGATTGCGCCCGCGCTCGCCTACGACAGCCGCATCGCGCACGACCGCGCCCTCGTCGCGCGCACGGTGTTCGGGCCGCGCGCCGTCGTCGAGGCCGACTTCGTGTTCGAAGGCGGCAACGTGATGCTCGACCGGACGGCCGAGGGTTTCATGGTCCTCATCGGCTACAACGATCTCTGGCTCACGACCCGAAACGACGCGGCGTGGGGACATGCGACGACGCTCGACGAAGCGGCCGGGCGCGTGTCGGCGCGCTTCGGCGGATACCCCGTGGTCCGCATGGGGAACGATCGACAGAGCCGGTTCCTGCCGCACATCGACGAGTCGTTCGTGCTGCTCGCCGATCGGACGGCGGTCCTCACCCGCCTGCCCGGAGGCCTCCACGAACGCCATACCCTTCGTCGATCGGGACACGCACGAACCCAAGATCATCTTTCCTGTCTTCCCCGGCGAAGTCGATCCGAATACACGACTGGAGGATCGCCTGACGAAAGACGTGTTACGGGGCAAGGCGCGCCAGGCCTGGGAGGTCTATCAGCAGGCCGGATACATGCCGCTGCCGATTCGTGACTTCGCGCACATCGCCGGCGGCGCCGCCCATTGCATATCGAATGCGTTGGATTAAAATGTGACACCCTGACGGGCCGATCGTCCCGGACCCGGCAGGCTTGGCCTCGTCACATCCAATCGCATGAAACCTGGACTCGCCATCGCCGCGCTCTGCTCGCTCGTGCTCTGCTCGCCGGCTGCTCCCGCGCACGCCGATCCGATTGACTACGACACGGCGCACCTGACGCGCCAGCTGCAGGCGGTCCGCATCACCGTCCCGATCGTCGTCGACGGCGCGCTCAGCGAGCCTGTCTGGCAGCAGGCAAAGCCGGCCACCCAGTTCATCCAGAACAATCCCGTCGAAGGCGCGCCGGCGTCGGAGAACACCGACGTGCGGGTGCTCTACGACAGCGAGGCGCTGTACATCGGCGTGATCGCCCATGACGACGACCCGGGCGGCATCATCACGAACGATCTCAAGAAGGACTTCGACACGGGCAGCACGGATCTCTTCGAGGTGCTGCTCGACACGTTCGACGATGGGCGCAACGGCTATCTCTTCGCGACCAATCCCGGCGGCGCCAAGTGGGACGCGCAGACGGTGAACGACGGGCGCGACGTAAACAGCAACTGGGATGGCATCTGGGACGTGCGGACGCGGATCACGGATCAGGGCTGGACGGCCGAGATCCGTATTCCGTTCCGCACGCTGCGCTTTTCGTCAGAGGATGCGCAAACGTGGGGCCTCAACTTCTTCCGGCAGATTCGGCGGAAGAACGAGACGACGTACTGGGCGCCGGTGCCGCGGAACTACTCGATTACGCGCGCCTCGATGGCCGGCACGCTCGGCGGATTGAGCGACATCAGGCCCGGCAACGATTTCCGCGTGAAGCCGTACGCCCTGACCAGCGGTAATAAGACCGAAGCCGTCCCGACCGACGGCACCATGCAGGGCGGCGTCGACGTGAAGTACGGGGTGACGAGCGGGCTCACCTGGGACTTCACGGTGAACACCGATTTCTCGCAGGTGGAGGCCGACGAGCAGCAGGTAAACCTCACCCGCTTCAGCCTGTTCTTTCCCGAGAAGCGCGAGTTCTTCCTCGAGAACGCCGGCATCTTCCAGTTCGGCCCCGCGCCGAACATGCCGAACGGGCTGGCGGGGCGGCAGAACGCGCTGGCCGACAACGTGCTCTTCTTCAGCCGGCAGATCGGATTGTCGAGCGACGCCACGCCGGTGCCGATTCTCGCCGGCACGCGGCTGAGCGGCCACGTCGGCCAGTATGGCGTCGGGCTGCTCAACATCCAGCAGCGCCGCGACGGCGCCTCGCCGGCTACGAACTTCACCGCGGTCCGGCTCCGGCGCAACGTGCTCGCCAACTCCGATATCGGCGTCCTCGTGCTGAACAAGGATGGCGGCGGCGTCTACAACCGCGTGCTCGGCACGGACGCCAATTTTCTCTTCTTCCAGAACCTGAACGTGAACGGCTACGTGGTGAAGTCGTTCTCACCGCAGGCGACGGTCGCCGGGTCTGGCCAGGACTGGCTTGGGCAGGCGGGCTACAACTATTCGAGCTCTGGGCTCGACACGCACGGCAACTACACCACGATCGGCAGCCGCTTCAACGACGAGATCGGCTTCATTCCGCGCGTCGGGATCCGCAAGCTGCAGGACCAGGCGGGGTATCACATCCGGCCGAAGGCGACCTATCGCTGGCTGCGCGAGATCTTCCCGCATTACCAGATCGTGAACATCACGCGCGCTGACGGCCACTTCGACGCGCGTTACCAGGACTTCCACTTTCCGTTCACGTTCCAGGACAGCACGAACGGCGAGGCGGGGATCAACGCGAACAAGGAAGACCTCGCGGTTCCATTCCTCATCAACAGCCGCCGTCACATCGCCATTCCGACCGGCGTGTACAGCTTCAACGAATACTTCATCACGGTGACGCAGAATCCGGGGGCGGCGCTGTCGTTCAGCGGGCGGGCGGCGACCGGACCGTTCTACGACGGCGACAAGAAGAGCTACGTTGTCGGCGCCCAGGGCCGCGCGAGCGCCCGCATGAACGCCTCGGTGCAGTGGTCGCGTAACCTCATCACGCTCAAGGAAGGCGGGTACACGACGGACCTGCTCACCACGCGCGTGAACTACAATTTTTCAACGCGAGCCTTCCTCAACGCGTTCGTCCAGTACAACACCGACGCGCGCGAGCTCAGCGCGAACATCCGGTTCGACATCATCTATCGGCCGCTGAGCGATTTCTTCCTGGTCTACAACGATCGGCGGGACTCGACGACCGGCCTGCTGATCGACCGCGCCGTGATCGCCAAGCTGACGTATTTGATGGCGTTCTAGGCTGCCTGGCTTCAGCTTCGGGCCTTAGCCCGAGCGTCCCGATCGCGCCGGCGTGCGTACGGCCGTCGTGGGTTGCCGGGCTGCGGCAATGACCGCCACGATTCCCAGCGCGACCGCCGCCAGCGCACCCCACTGGGCGACCGTGAGGCCCAACGCGACCCTCACATTGATCCGGATGAACTCCAGCAGGAAGCGCTCGCTCCCGACGATGATCAGGTAGAGCGCAATCACCTTGAGGTCGGGCATCCCCCGGCGGCGCCACGCCACCAGGATGGCCGTGAAGATGAACAGGAACGCCGCCTCGTAGAGTTGCGTCGGGTGCACTCTCACGAAGGTCGGCGGCAGCCCCTGCGGAAACGCGACGCCCCACGGCAGGTGCGTCGGCCGGCCGTAGTCGTCGCCCACGAGGAAGCAGCCGATCCGCCCGATCCCGTGGCCCAGCGCCAGCGCCGGCGCGGCCGCCGCCAGCACACCCAGCACCGGCAGCTTCCGCCATCGCATATAGAGCCACCCGGCGAGGATGCCTCCGAAAAAGCCGCCGAACCAGCTCAAGCCACCACGGTTGAAGAGTGCCGCGGCGACGCCTTCCGACGCATGCTCGAACACGAAGAGCAGCTTGGCTCCGAGCAGGCCGCCGAGGATGCCGATCATGGCGGCGTCGGTGCCGTCGGCCTCGTTCAGCCGGCTGCGCTGGAGCTCGTGCCGGAGCAGCACGATGCCGAGCAGCGCGCCGAGCGCGACCATGGCGCCGAAGCTGGTGATTTCGAACGAGCCGATACGGAACAGTATTGGATACATGCTGATGGGCGAGCAGAACCTCGGTTGTCCGGGATACTTTCAGAATACCCGATTTTCCGCGCCGCCGGGTGGCGTCAGCGGCTGGCCGGCTTGAGCGGGGTGAGGACGATGTACCAGCTGAGGCACTCGCGCCGGGACCCCCCGGCCGCAGCCACGTCGAACGACAGGTTCAGCGACGGAATGCTCCAGTGATACCGGGCGTCCTGCCCGCGCATGGGCACCTGGTAGGGCTTCAGCAGATTGTCGGGAGAATCGTGGGGTCGATGCGTGGTTGAGGTCCCCTTGAAAATCGCAAACTCGTTCTCCGGGCCGAGGTGGACTTCGTACACCGGCTCGCCTTCAACCTTGTGCGTGAAGACGCGCTCGGCGTACTCCCCGTTCTCGCCGACGCACGACTGCCAGTTCCCTTCGAGGATGCTGTTCGAGTGGGAGGAGAAGGAGGTGAACTGGGACCAGGCCGGCGTGGCGATGGCCAGCCCGAGGGCGATGAGACACGCAACACCGAGACGCTGCATCGCCATAAGGGGACGCTCCACGACTCCCCGCAGAATACCACCAGACAGAACCGTGCCGCGGCCGGGCCGCGCGATGAAATTCGCCCGCAGCGAACAGTTGTGAAATCCTGCTCAATGCTTGAACCGGCTGACGACGGGACCATACAATACCGTGATGGCAGCAGACCGGCGCTGCGTGTATTGCGGCGAGCGGCCGGTGGATCCAACCTGGCGGCCGTTCTGCAGCCGGCGGTGCCAGTTGCAGGATCTGGCGCGCTGGGTGGATGGCGACTACCGCCTCCCGGGTGAACCATCGTCCGAACCCGACCCGGACGGGGCGCCGGGGTCCGAGCTGCCCGACGAGCCCTGATCATCTTTCCTCTCGGCCGGCTTTCTCATCGTACTCATATGTCCGACACACTGACGATCACCGACAACCGCACCGGCAAGAAGTACGACCTCCCGATCACCGACGGGACGATCCGCGCCATGGACCTCCGCCAGATCAAGACGGGCGGTGACGATTTCGGCCTGATGACGTACGACCCGGCCTTCATGAATACCGCCTCGTGCCGGAGCGCCATCACCTACATCGACGGCGACAAGGGGATCCTGCTCTATCGCGGCTACCCGATCGAGCAGCTGGCCGAGCACAGCACGTTTCTCGAAACGGCGTACCTGATCCTCTTCGGCGAGCTCCCGACCCCCTCGCAGCTCGAAAAGTGGGAACACCAGATCATGTTCCACACGATGCTGCACGAGAACATCAAGAAGTTCATGGAAGGGTTCCAGTACGACGCCCATCCGATGGGGATTTTCCTCAGCACGGTCGGCGCGCTCTCGACCTTCTATCCCGACGCCCGGCAGATTTTCGACGCCGACTCCCGGCTGCGCCAGACGCAGCGGCTGATCGCGAAGGTGCCGAGCATCGCCGCCTACGCGTATCGCCACAGCATCGGACGGCCCTACGTCTACCCCGACAACGACCTGAGCTTCACCGGCAACTTCCTGAACATGATGTTCAAGATGACCGAGCTGAAGTACCAGCCCAACCCGGTGCTGCGGCGCGCGCTCGACGTGCTCTTCATCCTGCACGCCGACCACGAGCAGAACTGCAGCACGAGCGCGATGCGCGGCATCGGCAGTTCCCAGGCCGATCCGTATTCGGCGCTCGCCGGCGCGGCCGCGGCACTGGCCGGACCGCTCCACGGCGGCGCGAATGAAG
>JANWLS010000128.1 GCA_025450765.1 Vicinamibacterales bacterium
CGCTAGCCCAGCTACGCCATCAGGCATCCGGCGCACGACTGCTGGCTCACTCACACGCTGCGGGAGTATTACGACCGCTGGGAGAGTTTCAGCGCCGGCCTCTCGCCGCTCGCGAAGGTCAAGGAGGGCATCCGTCGCCGCGCCATCCACGCGACCGATGGCTACCTGCTCCGGGGCCGCGTCACGAGGGTCGTCGCGCAGTCGGACACCATCCGGCAGCGCCTCGCCCGGTATCTGCACGTGCCGTCGGCCGTCCTGCACCCGCCGGCTCCGCCGCGCGCGTATCGGTGCGATGCATACGGCGACTACCTCTTCGCCGTCTCGCGGTTGACGCCCCTCAAGCGGGTCGATCTGCTGCTGAAGGCGCTCGCAGAACCGGCCGCAGTCGGTGTGCGGTGCGTGATCGCCGGCGACGGCGAGCAGGCAGCCGACCTCCAGGCGCTGAGCGCCAGGCTTGGCCTCGCCGGGCGCGTCCGGTTCGCCGGCCGCATTTCCGAGGCGGAGCTCGTGGACTATCTCGCGCGGTGCCGAGCCGTCTGCTTTCCACCGCTCGACGAAGACTACGGCTTCGTCACGGTCGAAGCGTTCGCATCGAGCAAGGCGGTCGTGACCTGCCGCGACAGCGGTGGGCCGGCGGAGCTCGTGCGCGACGGACAGAACGGATTGGTGTGCGAGCCGGCGCCCGCGGCGCTGGCCTCCGCCCTGTCGCAGGTGATGGAGGACCGCACGCGTGCGATCCGGATGGGCGAGGCGGGCCGGGCCACGGTCGCGCCGATGACATGGCCTGCCGCCGTCGAGACACTGCTACAATGAAACGCCATGCCGTACGGGACTGAGCTCGAATCACGGATTGCGAAGAAGACGACGCGCGCGATCGGCGACTTCGGGTTGATTGAGGATGGCGACCGCCTCATGGTCGGCCTCTCGGGCGGCAAGGACAGTTGGGCCCTCCTCCAGATCCTCGACGTGCTGCGGCGTCGTGCACCCATTCGCTTCTCGCTCATCGCCGTCAACGTCGATTCCGGCTACAAGGAATACAAGCACGGCCTGATCGCCAGCACGTGCGAGGCGCGCGGGTGGGAATACCAGATCGCGCACACCACGATCGGCGAGGTGATGGACGATCTGCTGGGCGCGAACGCCACGCCCTGCTCGCTGTGCGCCAGGCTGCGGCGCGGCGTGCTGTACCGGATCGCCAACGAGGTGGGCGCCACGAAAATCGCGCTCGGCCATCACGCCGACGACTTCATCGAGACGCTGCTCCTCAACCTGTTCTTCGCGGGAGCGCTCAAGGCGATGCCGGCGCGTCTCGTCTCCGACGACGGCGCGCACGTGGTGATCCGGCCGCTCGTCTACGTCACCGAGAGCGAGGCGCGCGCGTACACGAAGGAGTGCGAGCTGCCGGTCATCGGCTGCTGCTGCCCGGCCTGCGGCGACCTGAGCCTGCAGCGCCAGCGGATCAAGCGGCTGCTGATGGAGCTGGAGCAGGAGCATCCCGGCATCAAGCAGTCCATGCTCAAGGCGCTCGGAAACGTCGCGCCGCGGCACCTCCTCGACGTGCGTCTCAATCCTCCAGCCGACTTGCGCGCCGATCCTGCCGTGTTGAAGGCGGCGACGGCCCGCGCGGCCGAGGCATGCGATCCTGCCTGACTTCGCGACCATCGTGAACGATCCGACCGAGCACCGCGCCACATGCGAGCCGTCATTCAACGCGTCAGCCGTGCGCACGTCGACGTGGGATCGCGCCGCGTGGGCGCCATCGGCCCCGGACTGGTGGTCCTGCTCGGGGTCGAGGCCGGCGACACGGCAGACGAGGCGTGCTGGATGGCGGAGAAGATCCGCGACGTGAGGATCTTCGAGGCCGCCGCCGGCGAGCAGGCCGGGGGACGGATGGATCGATCCGTCCAGGACATCGGGGGATCGGTGCTGGTCGTCTCGCAGTTCACGCTGTGCGGCGACTGCCGGAAGGGTCGCCGCCCCTCGTTCGAGGCAGCCGCGCCGCCGGATGTGGCGAGGCCTCTGTACGAGCAGGTCGTGGCACACCTGCGCGGATCGGGTGTCCCGACTGAAACCGGCGAGTTCCGCGCGATGATGCAGGTGGAGCTGGTGAACGACGGCCCGGTGACGCTCGTGATCGACAGGAGAAGAATCTGATGACGACAGGCGATGTGATGAAGGCCGTCCGGACGGTCCTGTGTGCAACCCTGGTGGTGGCGGCGCTCGCGCTGCCGCGGAGCGCGTGGGCGCAGCAGCGTCCCCTGGTCACCGAAGATCCGGCAGTAATCGGCGGGGGACAGGTGCTGGTGCAGGGCGGCTTCGATTGGCTGCACAGCCAGCCGTATCCCGTGTCGGGCCTGAAAGGGAATCTGATCGCCGTACCGACCCTCGGCATCTTCGTCGGCCTCAGCTCGATCGCGGAGCTGGAATTCTACGGCGCGCCGTACCAGCGGCTCGCGATCACCTCACGTCAGTCCGCCCCGCTGTCGAATCTCCTGACGGCGCAGGGCGACACGACGTCCGACGTGCAGGACCTGGTCGTCGGGACCAAGGTGCGCATCCTCAGCGAAACCTCGGGGCGGCCGGCCTTGGGGATCCGCTTCGCCACCAAGCTGCCGAACGCCTCGAACGAGAGCGGCCTGGGGCTGAACACGACCGACTTCCTCGGGACACTGCTCATCGGCAAGACCATCGAGTCGGTTCGCGTGGTCGGCAATATTGGAGGCGGGATCCTGGGCGATCCGACCGTCGGCTACCGCCAGAACGACGTGATCCTGTATGGCGTGTCGTTCGCACGGGCGATCACGGCACAGATAGACATGGTGGGCGAGATCAACGGCCGGGCGAATACCCGGGCGAAGGGGGCGCTGCCCGGTACCGATAGTCAGTCGGAGCTCCGCTTCGGCGGCCGTTACACGCGCGGGCCGATGAGGCTCGACGCCGGCGTGCTGTTCGGGATGACGTCCCAGGATCCGTCGATCGGGCTGACGGCCGGCGTCACCTACGTGTTCAACGCGTTCAAGCTTCCGCAGCCATAGCGAGCGGCGCGTAGAAGCGTCGGAGCGCAGCCAGCTCCCGCGCGACACGCGCGGCATCCCAGCCGAGCTCGCCGGCGAGCAGTTCGGCGGCGCGCCGCGCGGGCTCGTCGCCCGGATAGCCTGCGGCGCCGAGCCCGGTCCTCCGCACCACGGCATCGGTGAGCGTGCACACCATCTCCGTACGCCCGGCGTGGATGATCTCGGCGCCGATGACGGGATGTCCGCCGCCGAGCGGCGTCGCCAGCTCCGGACGACTGTCGATCAGATCCGTGATGGCCCGGTAACGCGCCCCGTACGCGTCCACGAGGTGGCCGATCACCTCGGACGGGAGCGCGTGGCCAAGGTGGCGCTGGGTCTCCGCGGAGAGCGCGGACAGATCCGGCCGCTCCCCGCCCGGCAACGGCGTGGTCGCCGTGCGGCAGGCGTCGGCGCTCGTGTCGACCAGGCCGCAGACCACGTTCACGGCTTCCTCGGCGATTCCGCGCGCCGTCGTGTACTTCACCCCGACGAGCGACACCAACCCGTGCAGACCGTCCCGGCCATGCTCGCGAATCTCGTGATGGGCCTTCAGCGTGACGCGGCCGTCCGGCCGTACGTCAGCCGGCACGACACCCCGGTGGACCAGGGTCACGTCGCGCCGTGTGAGATCCAACGGCGGGAAGGCCTGGTTGATTTCAGCGATGAACGCGTCCACCTGGTCCTGGCCAATCGTCGCGTCCGGCGCGCACGTGGCGCCCGACTCCCAGGTGCCGATGAGCGCACGCCGCCGCCACGGCGTGAGGAAGAGGTGCCGCCCTGCCTTGGTGCGGCCGCCCAGCGCTTCGTGCGCGGCGTCACGGGACGTGACCACGTTCATGGCCTGCAGCAGCGGCACCGAGCCGGGGATGCCGCACAGGGCCAGGAGCGGGCCGGTGCCCGCACCGGCCGCCAGGAGCGTGACCGACGCGGTGATTTCGAAGTCGCGATCGTCGAGCAGGTCGCGGACCTGGAATCCGGTGAGGCGTGGACCGCGGCGCACCGGGCTCTGTGCCTCGGTGTAGTTGGCGAGGATCGCCCCATGCTCCCTCGCCGCCGTCGCAAACGCCATGGTCAGCCGCTCGGCATCGGACATCTGGTAGTCGTGCCAGACGCCGGCGCCGGTGAGGCCGCGACGCGTGACGCCGGGGAAGCGCGCCAGGCACGACTCACGATCGATCGTGTAGCCGGCGGGGAGATGCCGTGAAGTGTCGAGGCCCGTATCCCGATCGAACCCGACCATTCGATCGAGGAGAAAGCCGGCGCGGAGGGCGAGACGGCCGCTGGTGAGCGAGCGGTACGTCGGGAGCACGAACGGGAGCGGGTGCAGCAGGTGCGGCGCGATCCGCGCGAGCGTCCGCCGCTCGAGCACCGACTGGCGCGCGCGCGCGAGGTCGCCGGTCTGCAGGTAGCGCAGGCCGCCGTGCGCCGTCTTCTGGTGATTGAACGAGCTGCCGCTGCCGAAATCGCCGCGCTCGACCAGCGCCACGCGAAGGCCGCGCTGCGCGGCATCGTACGCCGCGGCCAGGCCGTGCACACCGCCGCCGACGACGAGCAGGTCGAAGCGGGTGTCGGTGAGGGACGCGATCTCGCGTGGCATACGAATGCTATAGTGTCTCGGTGTCACTGACGGACCGCGTGCGCGCCTACTGGGACACGCACATTCACGATCTCGACATCACCAGCCATCCGGTCGGCAGCGCCGGTTTCTTCCAGGACCTCGACCACTATCATTTCGAAAAACTGCATCACCTGCCGCGCCTGGTGAACTTCGACGGATATCGGGGCCGCCGGGTTCTCGAAGTCGGCTGCGGCGCCGCCGTCGATCTGGCGCGCTTTGCCCGGGGCGGGGCGCAGGCCACCGGCGTCGACCTCACGCCGTCCGGCATCAGGCTGGCCCGGCAGAACTTCGCGCAGCAGCACCTGCAAGGCGAGCTGCTCGTCGCCGACGGCGAGACGCTGCCGTTCGCCGACAACACCTTCGATCTCGTCTACGCGCACGGCGTGGTCCAGTACACCGCCGACGATCGCCGGCTGGTCGACGAGTGCCACCGCGTGCTGCGGACTGGCGGCGAGGCCGTCTTCCAGGTGTACAACCGCGTCTCGTGGCTGAACGCGTTGTCGAAGCTGATGAAGGTCGGGCTCGAGCACGAGGACGCGCCCGTGCTGCGCAAGTACAGCGCCGGCGAATTCCGCGCGCTCCTCGCCGGGTTCAGCCAGGTGCGCTTCGTGCCGGAGCGGTTTCCCGTGACCTCGCGCCTGCACGGCGGGTGGAAAGGGGCAGTGTACAACAAGCTGTTCGTCGGCACGTTCAACGCGCTGCCGCGAAGCTGGGTGCGCCGCTTCGGCTGGCACCTGCTGGCGTTTTGTCGGAAATGACAGAGCGGGAATGAGGAATGAGGAATGAGGGAGAGAGACCAGCGGGCACTCATTCCTCGGCACTCGTTCCTTGATGATATTAGATGATGCAGTTCGTGAAGTCCCACGCCTACGGCAACGATTTCCTGCTCGCCGAACGCGCGAGCGCCGACGGCCAGGACCCGGCCGCGCTTGCGCGGGCCATGTGCGACCGGCACACCGGGGTTGGCGCCGACGGGCTGATTCTGTACGAGCTGACAGCCGAGGGCGCCTCGATGCGTCTCCACAACGCCGACGGCGGCATCGCGGAGGTTTCCGGCAACGGCGTCCGGTGCCTGGCGGCGCTCGTGCTCGAACAGCGCGGCAAGCGCGCCGGCCCGACCGACTCCCAGGTCGCCCGGCCGGTCGTCATCGACACCGACGCCGGCTCCAAGTCGCTCACGCCGATTGGGCGGCCCGGCTCGGGAGGCCGCCTGCTGTTTCGCGCCGCGATGGGGCAGGCGCGCGACCTGCAGCACGTCACGATTGAACTGGGGAACGAGACCATCACGGCGATCGTGCTCTCGATGGGCAATCCCCACTGCGTCATTCCGGGCCTCCTCCCCTCCGACGAGCGCTTTCGCGCGATCGGAGCCGCGCTCGAGCGGCACCCGCGTTTTCCTGGCGGCACGAACGTCGAATTCTCGGAGGCGCAGACGCCGACGGCGCTCAAGATCCTGATCTGGGAGCGCGGCGTCGGTCCAACGATGTCGTCGGGGACGGGGACGTGCGCGGCGGCGGCGGCCGTCGCCAGCTTCACGCCGGGCGATCACCTCTTCGACGTGACGGCGCCGGGCGGGACCCAGCGCGTGGAGTGTCGCCAGGATGGCGTCTTTCTCACCGGCTGGGCCGAGCTCGTGTTCGAAGGAACCTGGTTGAGATAGCGGGCCGTGCAGAGTTTTCAGCAAGCGATTGAGGCGGTCGATTTCTACTCGCCCGCCGAGGAGCGCTTCAATCGACGCCGGCGCACCGTCGGCTTGTGGCTGGCGCCGGCGCTGTTCGTCATCCTGCTCGCCTGGCCGACGCCTCACCTGACATGGCAGGCGCACCGCCTGCTGCCCGTGCTGGTGGCGGTCGCCGTTCTCTGGATCACGGAAGCGTTTCCCGTCGCCATCACGGCCATTCTCGGTCCGGCCCTTGCCGTGATCCTCGGCGTCGCCTCGGCCCAGCAGACGCTCTCGCCCTTCGGCGATCCCATCATCTTCCTGTTCATCGGCAGCTGCATCCTCGCGGAAGCGATGTTCGTCCATGGTCTGGACCGCCGCCTGGCGTTCAGCGCGCTCGCCTCGCCGTTCGTCGGCACGAGTGCGAGACGTCTGCTCATCGTCTATGGCGCGATGACCACCCTGGTCTCCATGTGGGTGAGCAACACCGCGACGACGGCGATGATGTTTCCGATCGGGATGGCGATCGTGACGCCGGTCGTGCAGGCGGCGCGGCCCGGCGATGACGGCGCGCGGCGATTTGCGCTCGCGATGATGCTCATCACCTCGATCGGCGCCACCGTCGGCGGCCTCGCCACGCCGGTCGGGGCTCCGCCGAACCTGGTCGGGTTCGGGATGCTGCGCCGGCTCACGACCGTGCAGGTGTCCTTTCTTGGATGGATGCTGCTGGCCGTGCCGATGGCGGTCGTCCTGTTCGCGCTGGTCGCGGCGGTGGCCTCATTCGGCCTCAGGCACTTCACCCTGCCGGCTGCGGCCGTCGAGCAGATCCGTGCGGAGTACGAGAGGCTGGGCCCCGTGTCGCCCGGCCAGCGCAACGTGGCGATCGCGTTCGCCGTGACCGTCGGTCTCTGGATGGTTCCGGGCCTGTGCTACCTGCTCGGGGCCGGACGGCTGGGGCAGGGCGACGCGGCGTTGATGCCGGAAGGGGTGGCGGCGATCATCGGTGCCTCGCTGCTATTCGTGCTGCCCGTCGACTGGCGCCCGCGCCGGTTCACGCTCACCTGGGAAGAGGCGGTGCGCATCGATTGGGGGATCGTGCTGCTGTACGGCGGCGGCATGGCGCTCGGCGAGTTGGCGTTTTCGACGGGGCTGGCGACGGCGATCGGACAGCCGCTGGTGCATGGCGCCGGCGAGCGGGCGCCGGTGCTGTTCGTGGCGATCTTCGCAGCCGCGGGCATCCTGCTGTCGCAGGTGACCTCCAACACGGCGGCGGCGGCCATCCTGGTGCCGGTGGCGATTGCCGCCTGCAAGACGGCCGGTGTGCCGCCGCTCGCAACGGCCCTGGCGGCGACCTTCGGATCGAGCCTCGGTGTCGCGCTTCCCACCTCGAGCGCGTCGAACGCGATTGTCTACAGCTCCGGCCACGTCCCGATCCGGGCGATGACCCGGTCCGGCGTCCTCTTCGGCCTCACGGCCTTCGTCGTGATCCTGGGATTCGTCATCGCCTTCAGTCCCTGGCTGTTCTAGCGCGGCCGTCGCCGATGGGCGAGGAGCGCCTGCAGGTCCTGCGTGGTCGCCTTCAGGCGTCCGGCGATGCCGCTGGCGAGATCGAGCGCCTTCAGTTCCTGGTGCGCATCGAGCGCTGTGCGCGCTTTTTGCAGGGCGTCAGTCGCCTGATCGATGGTGGCGCGCGGCGCCGCGAGCAGCTTGGCCGGCGTGTGCGCGGCTTCGGCGTCCGCCAGCACGGCGCGAGCCTGTTCGAGCGCCGCGCGGCCTTCAACCAGGGCGCGCTCCGCGTCGCCGCGGACGGCGGCCTTGCGATCGGCCGCGTCCTTCACGGCGTCCTGCGCCCGTTCGCGACTGTCGAGGGCGAAGTTGAGGGCCTGCCGGTAGTCGCGATCGGTAACGGCGGTTTGCGCTTTCTTCAGCGCGTCGGCGGCGGCCTGGTATTCGTCGGCCGCGTACTGCGGCGCGCCGGCGGCGCGTGCCGCGTCGAGGGCGCCCTGCGCTTCGTGGAGCTCCTTCTCGGGCGGCTGGCCGCAGGCCGGCAGCACGATCAGGGTGAGACAGAGCGAGAGCATGACGAGCGCGCGCGACGGCACCGACGACATCCGGAAAGTATAAGGTATATTTTGAATGCGGGAACTGGCTGCCCACGACCGTCCGCGTGAGAAGCTGCTGCACGCGGGCGCGGGGGCGCTCGGGGACAACGAGCTGCTCGCGATCGTCCTCGGCAGCGCGGGGAGCCGGGCCGGCGTCCTCACGGTCGCCAACGCCGTACTGCAGGAAAGCGGCGGCCTGCACGACCTGGCCAGGGCCTCGGCCGCCGACCTGCGGCGCGTGCACGGGATCGGCGAAGCCCGGGCCGCGCAGGTGCTCGCCGCCATCGAGCTGGGGCGCCGGACGCTCCTGCGCGGCGCGGCGGCGCGGGTGCAGATCCTGCGCGCGCAGGATGCGGTCATCTACCTGATGCCGCAGTTCGGCTCGCGCGGCGTCGAGCACTTCGGGGTGCTGTTGCTCGACACGCGCCACCGCGTCATGCGGACCGTGGTCGTGTCGATGGGGACCCTCGACACGAGCCTCGTGCATCCGCGCGAGGTGTTCCGCGAGGCGGTCGCCGGATCGGCCGCCGCGCTCGTGCTGTTCCACAACCATCCCTCCGGCGATCCCACGCCCAGCGCCGAAGACGTCGAGTTGACGGGTCGGCTGGCGATGGCAGGACGCCTGGTGGGGATCGACGTGATGGATCACGTGATTCTCGGCGACGGCCGCTACTACAGCTTCAAGGAGGCCGGCCGGCTCTGACGGAGATTGATGGCCAGACTCCTGTACTTCGACTGCTTCTCGGGCATTTCCGGCGACATGGTGCTCGGGGCGATGCTGGACGCCGGCCTGCCGCTCGACGAGCTGCGCCGCGCGCTCGGCAGCCTCGCGATCGAGGGCCGCGCGCTCACGGCGGAGCGCGTCCTGCGGGCGCACGTGTCGGCGACGAAGTTCAGGCTCGTCGAGCCGGCGGCCAGCGATCGCCCGCACGATCATGATCAGGCGCACGATCACGCGCACGATCACGACCACACGCACGACCATCATCACGATCACGACCACGCGCCGCATGCGCACGCCCACCGCACGCTGCCCGAGATCTACGCGCTCATCGACGGGTCGTCGCTCTCGGTGGCCGGCCGGAAGAAGGCGCGGGCGCTCTTCGAGCGGCTGGCCGAGGCGGAGGCGGCGATCCACCAGATGCCCATCGAGCAGGTGCATCTTCACGAGGTGGGTGAGCTCGACTCGATCGTCGACATTGTCGGCGCCGTGTTCGGGTTCGAGTGGTTCGGCGCCGATCGCGTGATCGTCTCGCCGCTGAACGTCGGAAGCGGCATGGTGCGGTCGGCGCACGGTGTCTTCCCGGTGCCTGCGCCCGCCACACTGAAGCTCGTCGGTGATGCGCCGATCTACTCGAGCGGTGTCGCGGCGGAACTGGTCACGCCCACCGGCGCCTTGCTGGCGACGGGATATGCCGAGCGTTTTGGCGCGATTCCACCGATGCACCTCGAGCGGATCGGCTATGGGGCCGGGGACCGGGAGTTTCCGGATCGTCCGAACGTGCTGCGCCTGCTCGTGGGCCGTTCGGCCGACACGCACACCTCCGGCGATCGCGTGCTCGTGATCGAGTGCGAGATCGACGACATGAACCCGCAGCTCTTCGGATTGGTGATGGAGCCGCTCTACGCGGCCGGCGCCTGGGAGGTGTTCTACACGCCGATCCAGATGAAGAAGAACCGGCCCGGCACGCTCATGACGATCATCGGCCCGCCGGATCGGCGCGAAGCCCTCGCGACCGTGGTCTTCCGGGAGACGACGACGATCGGGTTGCGCTATACGGACATGGATCGCGAGTGCCTGACGCGCGCGATCGAGACCGTGGAGACACGCGTCGGGCCGGTGCGCATCAAGGTGGCGCGGCGGCAGGGCACGGTGATGAACGCCACGCCTGAGTTCGAGGATTGCGCGCGTGCGGCCGCCGCTCACGGCATCCCGGTGAAAGAAGTGCAGGCGATGGCGATAGGAGTGTGGAGAGCGAAAGCTCGTTCCTGCTGATTCGTGAGATCATTTTCCCCATGCCGCGCTATTTCCTGACGACCGCCATCGATTACGTGAACAGCCGTCCTCATCTCGGCACGGCGTACGAGAAGATCACGGCGGACGTCATCGCCCGGTACAAGCGCCTGTCGGGCTTCGAGACGCATTTCCTGATGGGGAACGACGAGCACTCGCAGAACGTCTATCGCCGGGCGCGCGAGCTCGGTGAGGAGCCGCTCGCGTACTGCGACCGCATGGCGCGCGAGTTCCGCGAAGTGTGGGCGCGGCTCGATATCTCCTTCGACGATTTCATCCGCACCACCGAACCCCGTCACAAGATCGCCGTGACCACGATGATCGAGCGGATGGCGGCGGCGGGCGATCTCTACGAAGGCTATTACGAGGGCCCGTATTGCGTGTCGTGCGAGGCGTTCAAGCCTGAGAAGGATCTGATCGACGGGCTGTGTCCGATTCACTACAGCAAGCCGGAGTGGATTCGGGAGAAGAACCACTTTTTTCGCCTCTCGAAATATCAGGACGCGCTGCGGGCCCACTACGCGCAGCACCCGGAGTTCGTCGTTCCCGAGGTCCGGCGGAACGAGCTGCTCCGGCTGCTCGAGAGTGGCCTCGAGGACATCTCCATCAGCCGGGCCGGGCAGCACTGGGGCATCCCGCTGCCGCACGATCCCTCGAGAGTCGTGTACGTCTGGGCCGTTGCGCTGATCAACTACGCGTCGGCGGTGGGATACGGGCAGGATCCCGAGCGCTTTGCGGCCTGGTGGCCGGCGAGCCTGCACGTGGTCGGCAAGGACATCACGCGGTTCCATTGCATCATCTGGCCCGCCATGCTCATGAGTGCCGGCGAGGCGCTTCCGCGCCAGGTCTTCGGGCATGGCTGGGTGCACTTCAAAGGGCAGAAGATGAGCAAGTCGCTCGGCACCGTGCTCGAGCCGCTCGAGGCCGCCGACCGCTTCGGTCCCGATCCGCTGCGCTTGTACCTGGTGAAAGAAATTCCGTACGGCAACGATGGCGACTTCTCCTGGGAGCGGTTCGAGGAGCGATACAACGTCGACCTGGCGAACAACCTGGGAAACCTCGTGAGTCGTCTGGCGGCCATGGTCGAGAAATATCGCGACGGTCGCGCCCGGCCGGCGGCGGCCGGCCCTGGCGGCCTCGCGGCAAAGGCGACCGCGGCTGTGGCGAGTTACCGCGCGGCGATGGACGGCTTCGCGCTGGAGCAGGGAGCGGCTGCCGCATTTTCGATCGTCGACGCGGCCAACGAGTTCATCGCCGAGCGCGAGCCGTGGGCGCTCGCCAGGGACGCGGCGCAGGCTGATGCGCTCGATCAGGTGCTGCACGACGTCGCCGAAGCGGTGCGGCTCGCCGCCGTGCTGCTGCTGCCGATCATGCCCGCCTCGGCGGCCGAAATCCTCCGGCGCGTCGGCGCCGCCGAATCCGGCGGCGTCCCTCGTCTCGACCGCGACGCCGTGTGGACGTCACGCGACCGCCCGATCATCAAGGCAGACCCGCTCTGGCCGCGGCTGGAGACGCGTCCGGCTGGCCGGGCCTGAGAAGACATCACGGTCACCCGTAGGCGCGGGCCTTCATGCCCGCCCACCAGGAGCGAACGATGGCGAACGAACCGAGTGGAGAAGCGCCGGCCCAGCCGGCGACCGATCAGCGCATCTCAATCGACGAGTTCATGAAGATCGACCTGCGCGTGGCGCGGATCACGGCCGCTGAGCGCGTGCCGAATTCGCGTAAGTTGATGAAGATGCAGGTGGACGTCGGCTCGGAAACCCGGACGATCGTCGCGGGCATCGCCGAGGCGTACGAACCGGAGGCGCTCGTCGGACGCCTGATCGCCATTGTCGCCAACCTCAAGCCTGCGAAACTTATGGGAATTGAGTCGAACGGCAAGGTGCTCGCCGCCAGCCCCGAAGGCGGCAAGCCCGTGCTCGTCACCTTCGAGCAGGATCCCGGCCTCGGCTCGCGCGTCAGGTAGCGCCTGCGGCCCGCGCGAGGATAGCGAGTCCTCGAGCGCCGCAGCGCGCGCTTGGGGGTGGGGCCCCACGCGTCGTGAAACATGATCGATTCCCACTGCCATCTCGCCGACGAGGTTTTTGCGCCAGACCTGGCCGAGTTCGTCGGCCGCGCGCGCGAGGCGGGGCTCGCGGCGGCCTGCTGCATCCTCGCGGCTGGCGATGCCGGCGAAGCGGCCCGAGCGCGCGCGGTGCGTGCCGCGTGGCCGGCGGCGAAATTTGCCGTCGGCGTGCACCCGCACCAGGCGCACGAGGCGGCCGGCGCCGCTGGGCCGCTGGTGTGCAATCAGCTGACCGGCGACGTGCCAATCTGCGCGATCGGCGAGATCGGCTTGGATTACCATTACGATTTCTCGCCCCGCGCCGTGCAGCAGGAAGTCTTTCGATCGCAGGTGGCGCTGGCGGTGGGGCAGAACCTTCCCGTGATCGTCCACACGCGCGAGGCAGACGAGGACACGATCGCCATCCTCCGCGAGGCTGGCGCAGGCCGGGTGCGCGGCGTCATTCACTGCTTCACCGGGGGGGCCGAGCTCGCGCGACAGGCGCTCGATCTCGGCTTCCTGATCTCGCTCGCGGGCATCGTCACGTTTCGCAGTGCCTCCGCGCTGCGCGACGTGGCGCGCACCGTGCCGGATGATCGGCTGCTCGTCGAGACCGATAGTCCGTTTCTCGCGCCGGTACCGCATCGCGGGACGCGCAATGAGCCGGCGCACGTGGTGCGGGTGGCCGAGGCCCTGGCCGAGCTGCGCGAGACGACGATCGAGGCGATCGAGGCGCACACCACGCGCAACTTCCATGGCCTCTTCGGAGCGTGAAAATTGACACCCCTCGCGCAAGTATGGTCAGATTTGTCGACTTGAAGCAGACTGTGGACAAATCCTTCGTCGCCCTGGGGCAGCTCTTCGAGCCCATTCGAGAAGATCTCGTCCGGGTCGATCGTGAATTCGCCCGCCACATCGAATCACAAATCGAGCTGATCCCCGAAATCGGCGGCTACATCCAGAAGAGCGGCGGCAAGCGGATCCGGCCGGCGGTGCTGCTCATGTCGGCGCGCCTTGCCGGCTATCAGGGCGACAAGGCCGTGCTCTACGCCGCCGTCGTCGAGTTCATCCACGCCGCCACGCTCGTCCACGACGACATCATCGACGAGGCGGAGCTGCGCCGCGGGCGGACGTCGGTGCACTCGCGCTGGGGGAACGACATCACCGTCCTGCTCGGCGACTACCTCTACATCAAGTCGATGGCGATGGCGCTGACGCACGACTCGCTGGAGATCATCCGGCTGCTCTGTGACGTCACCGTCCGGATGATCGAGGGGGAGCTGTATCAGCTGACGAAGAACGGCGACGTCGACATCTCCGAGGACGAGCATTTCGAGATCATCCGCCGCAAGACCGCCTACCTGTTCGGCGGATGCGCGCAGATCGGCGGCATGCTGGGCTCGGTGACGCCCGAGCAGGAGCAGGCGCTCCGCGAGTACGGATACCAGCTCGGCGTCGCGTTCCAGCTCGTCGACGATCTGCTCGACTTCACCGGGGATGCGGAGTCGCTCGGCAAGCCGATCGGGGGCGACCTGCGGGAGGGGAAGGTGACGCTGCCGATCATCCACCTGCTGCAGCACGGCGAGCCGACGGCGGACCAGATCGTGCGCGAGACCGTGCGCGAGCGGACGATTTCCCACGCGCAGTGGGACGATCTGCGGAGAATGCTCGGCGAGCACGGCTCGATCGAATACGCCTACCAGAAAGCCGTCGAATGCGCCGAGACGGCGAAGAAGCAGCTATACAGCTTCCCACCCAGCCCGGCGCTTGACGCGCTCCTCGCGCTCCCCGATTACGTCCTCGCGCGCGATCGCTAGGGGTCAGATCTTGTTTCTTGCGCGACTGTCACCTTGTGGCGACGTGTCACGAGGTGGACGGTTGTGCAAGAAACAAGATCTGACCCGCTCAAAAAACGAAAAACACTGATCCCGCCACGCTGAAGTTGGCGCGGGTGGCATCCTGGTCCGGGCCAGGACGGCGCAGGTATTCGCGCGCGTCAACCCGGAAGCCCTGGTGTCCTTCGGGTCCGCTGTAGACCTTCACGCCGCCGCCCACGTTATAGATCTGCCCATCGATCGTTTCTGTCGATCCGCTCACGATTTGCCGGAGATAGCCCCCGCCGGCAGCCAGGAACGGCACCGCGTGGCCGTTCGCGAAGGCCAGGCTGGAGAGATGGGCGATGACGGAGATATCACCCGACCACTGAACGACGCGTGCGAGCGTGAAGGCCGGGACGTTCGGCGCCGCGCTGTCGCCTGAGATGGTGGCGCGCAGCTCGGGCCGGGTGTACATCACGGCGCCTTCGAGCGCGAATTCGCGCGTCAGGTTCCCGCCGATGCGGCCGCCGACGGCGGGCGCGCCGGTCTGCTTGATGCCGACGGTGAAGAGCGGCAGCGCCGGTTCCGGGCTTCCGGTGACATCGCGCGTCAGCAGCGCCGATTGACCGGCGAGCGCACCACCGATCGTCCACCCGGCGAAGGCCGAAAGCTCGATGGCGTGCGGCCGCCCCGGAGACCGATCGCCCCGGGCGGCGCGCCCGGTGGGCAGGGGCTGCGGCGCAGGCGCCCCGGCCGCGACGCTCGCCGTCAGCAGCACGCAGGTGGCCCCGGCGGCCAGCGACCGTTGCCAGCGCCTCACTGGGCGGTCACCGTCACGTTGATGTTGGGCACGTTGCCGCCGGCCGGGACAACCACCGGTCCGCTGAAGTAGGTCACGCCAAAATCGGTGTCGACCGCCGGCCCCGCTGGATCGAAGAAACTCGACGGATCCAGTTGATCGAGCGACTCCACCCGGACGATGTACGGTCCCGGTGAGAGCCCGGCGATCACGTACGACCCCTGCTGATCGATGGAGAAGTTGCTGATGAGCGCGCCCGTGCGTGTGTTCATCGCCACAATCTGAGCGCCGAAGACGCCCTGCCCGTTCTCGGTGACCGTGCCGCTGATGCTCCCCGTCTCGGTGCGGAAGGTCGACGCCGGATACAGGTCGGAAATCCCGGCCACGTCATCGGGCGTCAACACGCGATCGGAGACGTTGCCCGGCGTGAACGCGATGGGGAACATGACCGTGCGTTTCCCGACCACGTCGAGCGAGCCGTCGGCGCGCGTCTGCACCAGGCCGATCGCCGAATGGCCGAGTCCCATGAAGTGACCGATCTCGTGCGTGGCGATCGACTGCAGATCGTACCGTCCGGGCACGCCCGCGGGATCGGTGGACCACGGGAAGTTGGCGTTCAGCACGATATCCGTTTCGAAGAAGTGCGGCGACGTCGAGTCGGTGGCCAGGAGGTAATCCGTGAAGCCCAGCGTGTCTTCGAAGCCGGGCATGCCGCTCAGATCCGCGAAGCCGATGACGTTCTGATGGTCCACCTGGTCGGGAAAGGCGTTGGTGAGGCCGCCGTAGGTTGCGCTGATGTTCGCGCTGGCGACGCTCGTCCAGGCATCGAAGCCACCCTGGACCGCGCTGACGAGTGCGGCCACGCTGACGCCAGGGACGCCCTGTGCCGTGACGTAGTAGGTCGGCGGCGAATCCCACGTGCCGATCACGAGCGTTCCGGCGTCGTCTTCGATGCTCGTCTTGAGGTAAGCGTCCGACGACCGGGCCATCCCGATCAGCAGGAGAAGGCAGACGAAGCCCGCGACTCGCGGCCGTACTCGATGCGTCACTATTCCTGCTTTCTGGGTTTTCGGCGCTGGGCCTTGGGACGCCCACCGGCGACGAGCGCCCGCACCTGCGACTCGAAGGCGGAGAGGGTCGGCGGGACGGTCAGGGCTTCACCCGGGCCGCGGACCGTCGCGCCATACAGGTCGCGGCTGATCATCCGCGTGCCGGTGGCGCGATCGGCGACGATGCTGAACTTTCCTTGCGAGAGTGCCAGGACCGAGGGATACATCGGCGGATGCAGGCTCAGGAAGAGCACCACTTCCTCGCCAGGCCGGAATTGCGGCGTGCCCGGAATGTACTGGCGCAGGTTCCCGACGGTTCCGCCGAATTCCATGACGGTGAGGTCGGGTCCGAGCGAGCCTTTGAGCGAACGGTCGACGTGGACGCTCACGAAGGTGAAAATATGGGTGCGGCCTGCGTTCCAGTCCGACCGGACGCCCGTGACCGTCCCGTGCACGATGGCGCCCGCCTGCGCGGTGAGCTGGGGCAGCGGCTGCGCAATCACCGTGGTGGCGCGAGCGGAGCCGGCGACGAGGAGGAGCAGCGCGCCGGCGAGGAAGATGGCTGGGAAGACACGTGAGGCGCGCGTCAGCATGCGTGCCTCTATACTACCTTCCTATGCCTCGGACCAGCCCAGCCGGGCGGATCGCCGCGCTGCGCGAAGACATTCGCGCGCACGAAGAGCGGTACTACGTTCAGCAGGATCCCTCCATTTCAGACGCCGAATTCGACGCGCTCGTCAAGGAGCTCGAAGCGCTCGAGGCCGCGCACCCCGATCTGGTGACGCCAGACTCCCCGACGCAGCGTGTGGCGGGGCGGCCAGCCGAAGGCTTCGTCAGCGTCAGCCACGCCTCGCCGATGCTCAGCCTGGACAACGCCTACAGCGAGGAGGAGCTTCGCGCCTTCGACGATCGGGTACGCCGCGGACTGGCGCAGCCGTCCGGGGAACCGGCCGAGTCGGTGACGTATGTCGCCGAATTGAAGATCGACGGGCTCAGCATCGCCCTCACGTACGAAGACGGACGGTTGCGGCGCGGCGCGTCGCGCGGCGACGGTGTGCACGGCGAAGAGGTCACCGCGAACGTCCGCACCATCCGGGTGATTCCGCTGCGGCTGCGCGACGGTCCGCCGGGATTGATGGAGGTGCGCGGGGAGGTGTACCTGCCGCGCGCCGCCTTCCTGCGGATGAACGAAGAGCGCGAGCAGGCGGACGACCCGCCGTTTGCGAACCCACGCAACGCCGCCGCGGGCACGATGCGGAACCTCGACCCGAGACAGGTCGCGCGCCGTCGCCTGCGCGCCTGGATGTATCAGCTCGTGGCGGCATCGCCCGGTGGTCCCGCCACGCACGAAGCCACGCTCGAACAGCTTCGGGCCTGGGGACTGCCAGTGGAGCCGCATTGGCGGCGCTGCGAGGGCATCGACGAGGTGCTCGCCTTCTGCCACGAGTGGGCGGACAAGCGGCGCCACCTGGACTACGACACCGATGGCGTCGTCATCAAGGTCGACAATCTCGCCGCGCGCGATCGGCTGGGCGCCACGAGCAAGTTTCCGCGCTGGGCGCTGGCCTTCAAGTTTCCCGCCGAGCAGGCGACGACGAGGCTGCTGCGGATCGAGGTGAACGTCGGGAGAACCGGCGCGGTGACGCCGTTCGCGGTGCTCGACCCGGTCCGTCTCGCCGGCTCGACGATCCAGCTTGCCACGCTGCACAACGAGCAGGAGATTGCGCGCAAGGACATTCGGGCCGGCGACTACGTGCTCGTCGAGAAAGGCGGCGAGGTGATCCCGAAGATCGTCATGCCGATCCTGAGCCGCCGCGAGCCTGGCGTCGTCCCGTGGGTGATGCCGAGGTCGTGTCCCGCCTGCGGGAGCCCGCTCCACCGGCCGGATGATGAGGTGGTGTGGCGGTGCATGAATACATCCTGTCCTGCCAAGTTGCGCCGCGGCCTGATTCACTACGCGTCGCGTGCCGCGATGAACATCGAAGGGCTTGGCGAGTCGCGTGTGGATCTATTCCTCGAATCGGGCCTCATCCGCGACTTCGCGGACCTGTACGAACTGGAGGCCGCGCGCGTCGCGGCGCTGACGACCGTTTCGATCCGCGAGGGGAAGACCACGGAGCGCCGCTTCGGCATGCCTTCCGCCGTCAAGCTCGTTGGAGAGATCGAACGGAGCCGGCAGAACGACCTGCCGCGTCTGGTATATGGCCTCGGCATCCGGCATGTGGGCGAGCGTGCGGCGATGCTGCTCGCCCGCGCGTTCGGCTCGATGGATCGTCTGTGTGCCGCGTCGGAGCAGGAATTGCAGGCGGTTCCAGACATCGGCCCGACCGTGGCCGCAGCGGTACGCGCGTGGTTCGAGGAGCCGCGAAATCGGGAGCTGATCGAGCGTCTGCGGAAGGCGGGTGTGAACCTCACCAGCCACACGCCGGCGGCCGCGCCGCCTGAGGCACAGCCGCTCGCCGGTCAGACGTTCGTGCTGACCGGTACGCTGAGCACGATGACGCGCGAGGAGGCCACGGAGGCCATTGAGCGGCTGGGCGGCCGGGTTTCGGGCTCGGTGAGTCGCAAGACGCGCTACGTGGTGACGGGCGAAGAGCCCGGCAGTAAGCTCGAAAAGGCCAGGGCGCTCGGCGTTGAAACGCTGGATGAAGCGGCGTTTCGACAACTTATAATGGGGAAGCGCTGAGATCAGACCTCCCAGCGTAAAAGGAAGCGATATGTCCCGGCGGCTCGCTCTGGTCACGACATCGCTGGTCGCCGTCGTGGCGTTCCTGGTCGGAGTGCTGGCGGCCGGACCGCTGGGCCACACCCAGAATGCCGGCATGTCGACGGCTGCGGCGGCGGTCCTCGATGCCGCGGCGCTTCCGCCCGCCCCGATCGCGTCTCCTTCTTCAGCGCCCGCGATGCGCGGCACCTCGCTCGTCGATTTCGCCGGCATCGCCGCTCGCCTGAACAACGCCGTCGTCAGCATCGACACCACGTCACGGCCGGAGGACGGCAGCCCGCTGCTGCCGAAGCCGGTGCGCCCCGGGTCGCCGACCCTGGATGGCCAGCGCGACTCGGGTCCGGACGGCGGGCACCAGGAGGATGAGCCGCAGGAAGGGGCCGGCAGCGGCTTCATCATCAGTCCCGATGGCGTCATTCTCACGAACAACCATGTGATCGACAAGGCCGACCGGATCACCGTGGTGCTATACGACGGGCGGCGCGTGCACGCGCGCGTGCTCGGGGCGGACGCCGACACCGATATCGCCATCATCAAGGTCGATCCGTCCGGTCCGCTGCCCTACGCCCAGCTTGGCGATTCCAGCCGGCTGCGTGTCGGCGACTGGGTCTGCGCGATCGGGAATCCGCTCAACTACAGCCACTCCCTCACGGTCGGTGTCGTCAGCTATCTCGGGCGCAAGCTGTTCGACAGCAGCCTCGACGACTACATTCAGACCGACGCCGCCATCAACCTGGGCAGCAGCGGCGGACCGCTCATCGACACGGACGGCAAGGTGGTCGGCATCAACGCCGCGATCAGCTGGCGTGCACGGGGCATCGGCTTCGCGGTGCCGATCAACATCGCCCGCGCGATTCTGCCGCAGCTCGAATCACGCGGGCGCGTGTCGCGGGGCTACATCGGGATCACGCTCAAGTCGATCGATCCCGATCTGCAGCGCTCGCTGAAGCTGGCGGTGGCGCACGGCGCGATGGTGCAGGACATCACGCCCGATTCGCCGGGCGCGCAGGCGGGGCTCCGGCCGTACGATGTGATCGTGGCCGTCGACGGCCGGGCGGTCGCCGACAACGACGCCCTGGTTCGCGAGATTGCCGGGCATCGGCCGGGCACCACGGCGCGCATCCAGTTCTATCGCGATGGCGGGCTGAAAACCCTCAGCGTGCGCCTCGGCGAGCGTCCCGAGCGCGCCCGCGTGCCTCGCGGACGGGATGGCGACGGCCCGATTCCCGCTCCGCGGACGGCGAGTCTTGGAATTACCGTGCGCGCCCGCAACCATCAGGGCGATCATGGATTGCCAGGCGGCGTCGTCGTCTCCGAGGTCGATCCCATCGGCCCGTCATACGAGTCGGGCATCGAAGCGGGCAACATCATCCTCGAAATCAACCGGCACCACATCACCTCGATGGACGACTACCGGCGCATTCTCCAGGCCGCCCGGCCAGGTGACGTGCTGACGTTCTACCTGTACAATCCAGAGTTGAACCAGCGCGTGCTCCGAACGGTCCGCATCGACGAGCCGTAGCACGCCAGTCGGCCGGATTCCCGGCCAGCAACCCGACCATCACGCATGAAACCTCGTATTCTCGTCATCGACGATGAGGCGGCGATCCGCGACTCGCTGCGGATGATCCTGGAGTACGACGGCTACGAGTGTCTTGGCGCGGCCAACAGCCAGGAGGGGCTCGCCGTCGTCGAGCGCGAATCGCCCGATCTGGTGTTTCTCGACATCAAGATGCCGGGCATGGACGGCCTCGAGGTGCTCGGGCGCCTGAAGGCGATGGACGAAGCGCTGCCGGTCATCATGATTTCCGGACATGCCACGGTGAGCACCGCCGTCGAGGCGACGAAGCTCGGCGCCTTCGACTTCATCGAGAAGCCGCTGGCGAGCGAGCGCGTCCTGGTGAGCATCCGGAACGCGCTCGACCAGGCACGGCTGCGCGACGAGAACCGGACGCTCAAACGCACGGTTGAAGTGCGCCACCAGATGGTGGGCGAGAGCCCGATCCTCCGGCGCGTGATGGAGGCCGTGGCGCGCGCCGCGCCGACCACGGCGACGGTGCTGCTGCAGGGCGAGAGCGGTGTCGGGAAGGAACTGGTCGCGCGCACGATCCATCGTAACAGCCTGCGCAGCCGCGAACGCTTCGTGCAGGTGAACTGCGCGGCGATTCCCGATGAACTGATCGAGTCCGAGCTCTTCGGGCACGAGAAGGGCTCGTTCACCGGCGCCACCGAGAAGCAGCTCGGGAAGTTCGAGCAGGCCGACCGCGGCACGATCTTTCTCGACGAAGTCGGCGATATGACCCTGAAGACCCAGGCGAAGGTGCTCCGGGTGCTGCAGGAGGGCGAGGTCGAGCGCCTCGGATCGTCGCGGACGATCAAGGTGGACGTGCGAGTGATCGCGGCGACGAACAAGGATCTCGAAGAGGAGATCCGGCAGAATCACTTTCGCGAGGATCTGTTCTACCGTCTCGCGGTCATCCCGATCGTCGTCCCGCCGCTGCGCGATCGGCCCGACGACATCCCCCTGCTCGTCCGGCATTTCATGGACCTGTTCAGCCGGGAGAACAACGTCCGGCCCAAGAAGCTCACCGCGGCCGCGATGGAGCTGTTGAAGGCCTATCGCTGGCGCGGCAACGTGCGCGAGTTGCGGAACACCGTGGAGCGGCTGCTGATCATGGCGCCCGGTGAGGCGATCGACGTCGCCGATCTACCCGAAACCGTGCGCAGTGGGTCGGCGCGGGCGACGGTCGAGGAGGCTGGCGGCGAGGAAGAGGGGAGCGATCGCCCGGGGACGCTGCGCGAGTTCAAGGAATCGGCCGAGCGGCGCTTTCTCGTCGAAAAGCTGCGCGAGACCGGCTGGAACATTTCGCGCACGGCCGAACTGATTGGCACGCCGCGCAGCAACCTGTACAAGAAGCTCGAGCACTACAACATCAAGCAGGAGATCGATGGCTGAGGGGGTCAGATCGTGTTTCCTGCACATCCGAGACGGCGGTGCAAGAAACACGATCTGACCCCTGCTTCCGTTGCCGGGATCTCCGTCACCGCCACACCGGGTTTTTCCCTCGGGAGCGGCTCCCCTCCACAGGCTACAATTGCTCTTGTCGCAGCGGGCCAGACGATCGCCGTTCGACTCGGCCCTCCGGGCCTCGCTCACGGCAGGCCAGAAACGAGGGCGAGGCTCGAAGAGCCGAGTCGAAGGGAGGAAAGTCCGAACTCCACAGGGCAGTGCGCCGGGTAACGCCCGGTCAGGGTGACCTGAAGGAAAGTGGCACAGAAAACATACAGCTGACGTCCGCGGCAACGCGGGCAAGCAATGGTGAAAAGGTGCGGTAAGAGCGCACCGCGTCTCCGGTAACGGAGATGGCAGGCTCAACCCCGCACGGAGCAAGACCAAATAGGGAGGCGTTCCAGGACGGCCCGTCCGAAGCCTCCGGGTCGGTCGCTTGACCCCGCCAGCAATGCCGGGGCTAGAGGAATGATCGTCACCGTGGGCCGGCGCGAGCCGGCACGCGGGACAGAATTCGGCTTACCGGCCCGTCTGCGACTTTTCGTTCTGGGTGGCGCGCGTGTCACTCGAAGGTGCCTGATGCCGTAACCATGCCGAGCCGTTCGTTGGCGAGGTCCAGGTCGTGGGGGTGGGACTCCACGACACATTTAAAACAATGCCGAAATATCTCGTTACGGGTGGAGCAGGATTCATCGGGTCGCATCTGGTTCGCGCGCTAGTCGAGCGAGGCGACCGCGTCCGGGTGGTCGACAGCCTGATCACGGGCAAGCGCCGGAACCTCGATGGTGTCGAGGGGGTCGAGTTCATCGAAGGCGACCTGGCCGACCTCGAGGTGGCCCGCGGCGCCGTCGATGGCATGGAGATCGTCCTGCACCAGGCCGCCATCCCATCGGTGCCGCGTTCCGTGAAGAATCCGATCGAATCCAACCGCGCCAATATCGACGCCTCGCTGAACGTGCTGGTGGCGGCGCGTGATGCCGGCGTGCGGCGGGTGGTGTACGCCGGCTCCTCGTCGGCCTACGGAAACGCCGCGGCGCTTCCCAAGCAGGAAGACATGGCTACCGGGCCGCTCTCACCCTACGCCCTGCAGAAGCTGGTGGCCGAGCAGTACGCCGCGATGTTCACGCGGCTGTACGGCCTCGAGACCGTCACGACCCGGTACTTCAACGTCTTCGGGCCGCGCCAGGATCCCTCCTCTCCCTATTCCGGCGTCATCTCGTTGTTCATCAGCGCGCTCGTCGAGGGGCGTCAGCCGGTGATCTACGGCGACGGCGGGCAGACCCGCGACTTCACCTACGTGGCCAATGTGGTTGACGGCGTGCTCCGCGCCTCCCAGGCTGACGGCGTGAGCGGCAAGGTGATCAACGTCGCCACCGGCGGCCGCGTGTCACTGAACGAGTTGTTCCAGACGCTGCGGGACCTGGTCGGCAGCGACCTCGAGCCGCGCTACGCGGAGACGCGCGCGGGTGACGTGCGCGACTCGCAGGCCGATATCACGCGCGCCCGGACGCTGCTCGGGTTCACGCCACAGGTGAGTTTCGAGGAAGGATTGCGACGCACGCTGGCGTGGTATCAGGAGGAAGCGCCCGCGGCCGTGCGAGCCTGAAGCGCCTGCGGCCATGCGAGTCCGAGGGATGCCAATCCGAGGACGATGCTGATACCCTCACCGCTGCGTCCGTGCCCGCCTGACCAGCTGGTGTACGCCGGCCGGCACGTCGACGCGAATTTCCGCAACCATCCGCTGGCGATCGGCGTCGGTGAGCGACGCGGTGCTCGGCGCCGATCCATCCGTCCAGAACAGCACGTGCTCGCGAAGGGCCGAGCCGCGCAGGTCGTTGGCAATCCACCAGAGGTCGGCGTCGTGTGCCGCTTCGGCCGGCGGCAGCGCGATGAGATGCGTCCCGTTCGCCGCGGCAATCTCGCGATAATTGGGCGAGGAAGGACGGGCCACGAGCGGGTAATACACGCCGAGCGCCGCCGCGGCGATGAACAGGCCCGCGAAGAGCGCCAGCAGGCGCTGGCCCCCGCGCGACCGCTTCGGCTCGCCGGCCACCGTATCGGCCGGGATGTAGCGCACCAGGTCGGCGCGGCACTTGGTGCACGTGGCCGCCTGCAGGGGAACGTCCGCGAAACAGAAGGGACAGACCTTCATCCGTCATCGGAGTATAGCAGGCGACATGCCGCCTTCCCGGGCGAGGCCTGTGAACGCCAGGCGCCATTTTCCGCAGGGAACTGAGCCGGCTGGTTGAGGGATTTCCGACACAGCCGGCCACAACGTCCACGTCCGCAGGCCCTTCCACAGACAGCGCGTGAGCACAGCCGATCTGGCGCCGAGCTTGCCTCGGCTTCGCGCGACCCTGGCGCGAAACGGCTGCGGATGCCCGACCTCCATCGGCAGATCGCCGAGCCGCCAGGGTCACGTTTGGCTGGCTCATCTACGCGAAGGAGCGTGTCATGTCTGTACGGAATCGCTTGATCACCGCGTGCTCGGTCGCCCTCTGCCTCGGCTTGGCCGGCTACTCCGGTCTCGCCATGGCGCAGAAGCCAAAGACCGCCACGTCCACACCGACGACCTCGATCCACGCCTCGAACGACGGATCGCCCAGGGCGCCCCAATCAGGTGCCGCGCGTGGGGCCGCCAAAGGCGGCCTGCTCAACCTCAACACGGCGACGGTGGCCGAGCTCGACGCCCTGCCGAGCATCGGTCCCAAAACCGCGGCACGCATCGTTGAAGTTCGCCAGAAGATCGGCGGGTTCAAGAAGATCGAACAGCTGATGACGGTCAAGGGCGTCGGCGAGAAGAACTTCCTGAAGTTGAAGGACCGGATTACGGTGGGCCCGATCGCCGCGGCGGGACACACACCGTAGCGACGGCCATGCGGAGCGC
>JANWLS010000129.1 GCA_025450765.1 Vicinamibacterales bacterium
ACCGTCTCCGAGCACGGCAAGCTCCACATGGAGATGCGCATGAAGCGCGGCCGCGGCTACGTGTCGGCGGACAAGAACTTCGACGAGGATCTCGGCATCGGCTGGATTCCGATCGACTCCGTGCACTCGCCGGTCAAGAAGGTGAACTACCTGGTGGAGGCGGCGCGCCTTGGACAGACCACCGACTACGACAAGCTGACGATCGACGTGTGGACGAACGGATCGGTGACCGCGCGTGATGCCGTTTCGCTCGGCGCGAAGCTGATTCGGGATCACCTGAACATCTTCATCAACCTCGAGGAAGGCGCGGAGCCGCAGGCCGACGGCGTCGGCGAGCAGCCGCGCAGCGGCGTCGGCAACGAAAACCTCGACAAGTCGGTCGAGGAGCTCGAGCTCTCGGTCCGCTCGTACAACTGCCTGAAGAACGCGAACATCCGGACCATCCGCGAGCTCGTCATGAAGACCGAGCCCGAGATGCTCAAGACGAAGAACTTCGGCCGCAAGTCGCTGAACGAGATCAAGGAGATCCTCCATACCATGGGGCTGAGTCTCGGCATGCGCCTCGATCAGCCGGCGGCTGAAACGCGGAGCGAGTAGATCCAATGCGCCATCGAGTTGCCCATCGCAAGCTGGGACGCGTCACCGAGCACCGGATCGCGCTCCTCAGAAACCAGGCCACCGCGCTGCTGCGCCACGAGGCGATCAGCACGACGGTGCCGAAGGCCAAGGAGCTCCGGCCGTACGTCGAGCGCCTGATCACGATCGCCAAGCGCGGCGTGGCGGGCGGCGCGACCAACGGCCGCGTGCTGCACGCGCGCCGGCTCGTGCTGCAGGACATCGTCGATCAGGACGTCGTCGGGAAGCTGTTCGACACCATCGCACCGCGGTTCGAGAGCCGCCCCGGCGGCTACACGCGCCTGCTGCGCCTCGGCCATCGCCGCGGCGACAGCGCCGACATGGCGCGCGTCGAGCTCGTCGGCAGCGAGTTCGATCCGAAGGTGAAGGCCGAGGCCGAGGCGAAGCGCGACGCCGATCGCGCCCGCTCGAAGCGCGGCGTGAGCGACCGCCTGCGTGCCGCCGCCTCGCGCGTCCGCGGCAAGAAGGCGGACGGCGACGAGGGCGACAAGCCGAAGAAGAAGGCCGCCCCGAAGCGCGAACCGAAGGCGAAGGCCGAGAAGAAGGCGAGCGCCGCAAATACGTCAAAGAAGGGTGCGACGCGCCAGAAGAAGGGGACGGGCGACAAGTAAGCCGCTCCGCTCCCTCGCCTCGGAACCATGTGCGGCCCCCCAGGTTTGCCTGCGGGGCCGTTTTTCTGTACGCCCCAATCTTCTTGACACCCTCCCCGTTCGGGCCTACAACACACGCATGCAGACGAATACTTCGGCGTCGCCGGCGGCGGGCCCCGCTGCCCAGGTGCCGGGAACCGACCCCGAGGCGTTGACGGTTGGTGCGCGCGTGGGCCGGATCATCGGCGTGCTGGTCTCGCCGGTGAAGACGTTTCACTCGATCGCCGGCAAGCCAAGCTGGCTGGCGCCGCTCGTTCTGTGGATCCTGGCGGCAGGCGTGACGAGCGCGATCGTGACGCCGAAGATGGACTTCCAGGCGATGATGCGCCAGCGCATGGCACAGCGCGGCGTCGTCATGTCCGACCAGCAGATGCAGCAGGCGGTGGCGATCCAGCAGCGCTTCCGCTGGATCGGCGAAGTGGCCGCCGTTGTCATGCCGGTCATCATCGCCGGCCTCGTGTCGCTGCTGTTCTTCGCCGCGTTCGCCGCCGCCGGCCAGAAGTCGATGTCCTACGGCCAGTCGTTCGCGGTCACGACGCACGCGTTCGTGCCACAGAGTCTCGCCGGATTCGCGACGGCGATCGTGGCCGCCGGGATGACGACCATCAATCCCATGGCGCTCGGTGATCTGCTCTGTTCCAGTCCTGCCTGCTTTGCGAGCGGCACGCTCGCGCCCGCGACGCACGCCGTGCTCCAGGCCCTCGACATCTACGTGATCTGGACGCTCGTCCTGATGACGATCGGCTACGCCGCCGCCGCCCGCGTCTCACGCACCCTCACCGGCTCGGTCGTCGTCGTCGTGTGGGTGCTGTACGTGATCGGCAAGGTGGCCCTTTCGGGCTTCTTCGGGTAAGAGGGGAGCTAACAGAGAACGGCCGACGAGGGATGATGATGGACGCTGTGAACCTGCTCTTACAGCTGCTTCCGGATCTTCCGCAGGTCGGCGACGAACTGCCTGCGGGCGGCGTGGCGCGATTCGGCATCCGGCGCGCGCAGGATCGATGACGGGTGGACGGTGAGCGTGACGAGCGGCGCGAGCGGAGAGGCGATCGGCGTGCCGCGATCGCGGAGCACGCGTACGCTCGGGCCCAGCACCGTCTGGGCCGCGGTGGCGCCGAGCGCGACGATGGCGCGCGGCTCGATGTGGGCGATTTCCTGTTCGAGCCAGAAGCGGCAGGCGAGCACTTCGCCGCGATTCGGCTTCTCGTGGAGGCGCTTCTTGCCGCGCGGCGTCCACTTGAAGTGCTTCACGGCGTTGGTGAGATAGACGTCTGACCGATCGAAGCCAGCCTCGGTGAGCGCCTCGCGCAGGAGCGTGCCGGCGGGCCCGACGAACGGCTCGCCCGCCCGGTCTTCCACGTCGCCCGGCTGTTCACCGACGAACATGACGGCGTGGTGCGCGGCGCCGGCGCCGAACACCGTCTGCGTGGCGCGCGCCCAGAGGTCGCAGCGGCGGCAATCCTGCGCCGCCGCGCGAACCTCGTCGAGGGAGCCGGCGGGCTCGACCGGCCTCGGATCGGGCTTTTTCGTTTTCGCCACCGACCTCGGACCTCGGACGTCCCTACGCCTCTTCCACCTCCACGCCCTCCCGCTCCGCCTTCGCCGCCGCGATGATCTTCGTCTGCAAGTGCGCGGGCACCTCCTCGTAGTGCGAGAGCTCCATGTGATACGACCCGCGCGCGCTCGTCGCCGACGTGAGGAACTGCTCGTAGCTGAGCATCTCGGCCATCGGCACCTTGGCCTTGATGATCGTCGTCGCACCGCGCGTATCCATCCCGCTGATGCGCCCGCGGCGGCCGTTGAGGTCGCCCATCAGGTCGCCGGCATAGTCGCTCGGCGCGTACACCTCGACATCCATCACCGGCTCGAGGAGCGTCGGCCGCGCGCGCGACATGGCGTCCTTGAACGCGAGCGACCCGGCCATCTTGAACGAGAGCTCATTGGAATCGACGGCGTGGAACGACCCGTCGAACAGGCTCACGCGGAAGTCGACCATCGGGTAGCCGGCCAGGTACCCGCGCTGGCGCGCGTCCTGGATCCCTTTCTCGACCGCCGGGATGAACTGCCGTGGAATCGAACCACCGAAGATGTCGTCGACGAACTCGAAGTCGGAGCCGCGCGGCAGCGGCTGCACCCTGATCTTGCAGTCGCCGAACTGGCCGTGTCCGCCCGTCTGCTTCTTGTGCCGGCCGTGGGCTTCGGTGGCGGCCGTGATCGTCTCGCGATACGGGATGTGCGGCGGCTTCAGGTTCACTTCTACGCCGAACCGCCGCTTCAGCTTCGCGACGGTCACTTCGATGTGAAGCTGCCCCTGGCCGGCGAGCAGCAGCTCCTTCGTCTGTGCGTCGCGGCTGTAATGGATCGTCGGATCTTCCTCTTCGAGCCGGTGCATCGCGCTGCTGATCTTCTCCTCATCGCCGCGGCTCCTGGGCTCGATGGCGTAGGCGAGGACCGGTTCGGGAAACTTGATCGGCGGAAACGTGACCGGATCGTGGCGGTCGCCGAGCGTGTCGGCCGTCAGCGTGTCCCTGAGCTTGGCCACGGCGCCGATATCGCCCGCCTTCATCTCCGGCACCGGCGCCGGCGTCTTCCCCTCGAGCAGTTCGAGATGGCCGATCCGCTCCTCGTGCTCGCGCGTCTTGTTGTAGACCGTCGTATCCGACTTCAGCGCGCCGGAGACGACGCGAAACATGGTGATGCGGCCGGCGAACGGATCCGCGATGGTCTTCCACACGAAGATCGCGGCGGGCTCCCGCTCGGAAGCCGTGCGGGTCGTCTCGCCTCCGCCCGAGGAGGCGCGCAACGGATGTTCGGCGGGCGACGGCAGGTAGGCGAGCGTCGCGTCGAGCAGCGGCTGGATGCCGATGTTCAGCGTGGCCGATGTGCAGACGAGCGGATAGATTCGTCCGGCGAGTGTCGCCGCCCGGAGTCCGCTGACCAGCTCGTCCTGCGTGAGCGTCCCGGCTTCGAAGAACGTTTCCATCAGGCGTTCGTCGGCTTCGGCGACCATTTCGATGAGTGCGGTCCGCGCGCCTTCGGCGGCCTCTCGGAGCGCGGCCGGCACCTCGCCTTCGGTGAAGCCGCCGCTGCCCGTCGTCTCGAACGTCAGCGCGCGCATGGAGACGAGGTCGATGACGCCGCGGAAGTCGTGCTCTTCGCCGATCGGCAGCTGAATCGGAATCACCGTCCGGCTGCAGGCCTCACGCAGCGACTCGAGCGAACGCGCCAGGCTCGCGCGGTCGCGGTCCAGCCGGTTGAGCACGATCAGCCGCGGCAGGCCGAGCTCCTCGGCCACCGCCCACACTTTCTCGGTCGACACCATCACACCCGCCACCGCATCGACGACGACGAGCGCGGCGTCGGCCACGCGCAGCGCGGCGCGGGTATCGCTGAGGAAGTTGCCGATGCCCGGCGTGTCGATCAGGTTGATTTTGTGCCTGTTCCACTCGGCGTAGGCGAGGCTGGCGGAGAGGGTGTGCTTGCGGGCGATTTCTTCTTCGTCGAAGTCGGTGACCGTCGTGCCCTCGTCGACCTGGCCGAACCGGTTCACCATGTGGGCGTCGTAGAGGATGGCCGAGGTCAGCTGCGTCTTGCCGGCACCGCTATGGCCGACAAGGGCCAGGTTTCTGAGGCCCGACGCGTCATAGACTCTCATCGCGGGTACCCTCCTTTACTCAGGATGGCCGCAGGCGCTCGTGTGCGGGACTGCCCGCATGATAACGATGAGGGGAAGGGGCTGCAAGGTCATCCGGCGGATCGGAACGGCCTATTTGTCACGCGATGAAGACAAATCAGGCGACAAGAAGATCGTGCCCCATCGCGCGCCAGAATGTCCCCAAATAGGCATTCCTGCGGTATTGTTTTCTGCTAATCTGTGCCGGGTCTGTGTGCCGGCTGAGGTGACGGGCGGCAGCGGTTTGGGCCGTGGCCGTGGACTGCTTCGGAACAAGGGCGAGCGCCTGGGTGTGCCGTCCTCTGTGCCCTGGGAGGGTTTGTGGAAACCACACGTAAAGAAGGATTGGGTCTCATGACGCGCCGAGAGGCCGTCGGCCTGATGGGCGGCGCCATGGCCGCGACCGCCGCCGTGCTGGCCGCTCCGGGCGCCGCCGGCGCGGCTCCGGCTGCTGCGGCCGCCGCGGCGGAAGGCGCGCACGACATCGGCAGCAAGATCAAGACACTCATGTGGGTGGCGAGCGTCACGCCGTGCGACAAGAATCTGAAGTTCGATCCGGGCGCGTTCCGCGACATTCTCGCCTGGTTCAAGCACCAGGGCGCCGACGGTATCGTGGTGCTGGGAACGACCGGCGAGTTCCCGTCCTTCTCGGTGGCCGAGCGGAAGCTCGTGACCGAAACGGCGATGAAGAACAAGCTCGGGATGAACATGATTATCAATCCCGGCACGCCGAACTTCCCCGAGACGCTGGAGCTCGCCAAGCACGCGGTCGATCACGGTGCGGACGGTTTGCTGGTCATTCCGCCGTTCTACTACAACAAGCCGCCGGTCGCCGGGCTCACGCGCTACTTCTCGATGCTCTTCGATCAGATTCACATTCCGATCAACCTCTATCACATCCCCGGGACGAGCGGCGTGCCGATCAGCACGGAGCTGCTCAAGAACCTGATGCACTACCCGAACCTGGCGGGCATCAAGGATTCGGACGGGAACAAAGAGGAGTATCACGCGTTCGTCGCCGACTTCCCCGAGCTGAACATGCGCACGGGAACGTTGAGCAAGCTCGAATACGCGCTCGACCACGGGATGGGCGCGATCCTGATGGAAGGCAACCTGTTCTGCAAGCAGGGCGCGGATGTGTTCGCCGCCTATCACGCGAACAAGGACTACCACGCGCCGCTCGCCAAGATGCGGGAGGCGGAGCAGTTGCTGCGGGAAGGCGGCGTGTATGGCTATGGGCCGATGAAGTACGCCCTCAGCCTGCAGATGGGCGGGCCGCAGACCTACCAGCGTCCGCCGTTCCCGGACGTCACCGACGCGCAGAAGGCATCCATCAAGATCGGTCTCGAGAAGATGAAAGAGATGACGACCGCGTAGGGGAGGATGGTGCGCGCCACAACGGCGCGCACCGCCCACCGGCGAGCGGAGCGGTTCGGGGCCGGGGCCCCGACTAACGAAGAGGAGAATGTCGGGATGAGGGCGAAGAAGATCAAGCTCGTGCTTGGAACGGGCGTAGCCGCGGCCGTCCTGGTCGCCACCGCGGCGTTTCCGCAGTCCGGCACCGGCCGCGACGTGAACTGGACCTCCTACACGGCCGATCTCACGGGGAGCCGGTACGAGCCACTGGACCAAATCAACGCCTCCAACTTCAACGATCTCGAAGTGGCGTGGCATTTCAAGACGGACAATCTCGGCAATCATCCCGAATACAAGCTGGAAGGGACGCCGCTCGAAGTGAACGGTGTCGTCTACACCACCGCGGGTAATCGGCGCGACGTGATTGCGCTCGACGCCACGAGTGGCGAGCTGCTCTGGGTGCACGGCGAGCACGAAGGCAAGCGCGGCGCGGCCTCGCCGCGGCAGCTGTCGGGCCGCGGGCTCGCCTACTGGCCGGGCGCGAACGGGGTCGGCGCGCGCATCCTGTATGTGACGCCGGGCTACTTCCTCGTGGCGCTCGACGCCAAGACGGGCGACCGCGTGCCGTCATTCGGCAAGGACGGCATGATCGACCTGAAAGCGACCGACAGCCAGGGCATCAAGCCCGATCTCACCACCGGCGAAATCGGCCTGCACTCGGCCCCGACGGTGGTTGGCGACGAGATCATGGTCGGCTCGGCGTTCCGCGAAGGGTTCACGCCGTCCAGCTCCAACAACAATAAAGGACTGGTGCAGACCTTCGACGTGCGGACCGGCCGCAAGCTGTGGGAGTGGGACACCATTCCGAAGAAGGGCGAGAAGGGCTACGACACCTGGCTGCACGGGTCGGCCGACAAGACGGGCAACACCGGCATCTGGACCGGCATCACGGCGGATCCGGTCGCGGGGCTGGCGTACGTGGCGGTGGAGGCGCCGACGAGCGACTTCTACGGCGGCGATCGTCCCGGCGCGAACCTCTATTCCGGCAGCCTGGTCGCGCTCGATCTGAAGACCGGCAAGATGAAGTGGTACTACCAGATCATCCATCACGACATCTGGGACTACGACATGTCGTCGCCCCCGCTCTTGATGGACATCACGGTCAACGGCAAGCCGATCAAGGCGGTAGCCGAGCCGACCAAGATGAGCATGTTGTACGTGTTCGATCGGATCACCGGCAAGCCGGTGTGGCCGATCGAAGAGAAGCCGGCGCCGCAGGGCCACGTGCCCGGCGAATGGTACTCGCCGACCCAGCCGATTCCGAGCAAGCCAGCGCCGTACGGCCGCAACGGGTTCACCGAGAACGACCTGATCGACTTCACGCCCGCGATCCATCAGAAGGGCCTCGAGTTGATCAAGGACTACCAGATCGGCCCCGTCTACACGCCGCCGGTGCTGAGCCAGGAGCCGCCGGAGGGGAAGATCGGGACCTTGTCGGTCGGTCCGGCCGGGGGCGGGACCAATTGGCCGGGCGGGTCGTTCAATCCTGAGAATCACACCGTCTACGTCTACTCGTGCGACGGCTGCCTGGGATCGTACGGATTGGTCAAGCCGCCGCCCTCGTTCACCGACCTGCCGTATGTGGCGGGCCAGGTCGGACAGCAGGTGCGGATGGTCAACGCCGCCGGCGCCGGTGAAGGTGCCGACGCGTCGACGAAGGCGCCGGCCTCGCCGACGCAGCGGCCGCGATCCAGCGCTCCGCGCCGGACGCTCACGGTGGACGGCCTGCCGCTCGTCAAGCCGCCCTACGCGAGCATCAGCGCGATCAACCTCGACACCGGCGAGATCGTCTGGCAGGTCGCCCACGGCGACACGCCGGACTACATCCGCAACAACCCGGCGCTCAAGGGTGTCAACGTGCCGCGCACGGGGCAGCGCAGCTTCAACATCGGCACGCTCGTCACGAAGAACCTGGTCATTGCCGGCGATTCGGAAGTCACGACGACGCCCGATCATCCACGGGGCGCCATGCTGCGGGCCTACGATCAGAAGACCGGCAAGGAAGTCGGCAGCGTGTTGATGCCGGCGCCGCAGTCGGGTTCGCCGATGACCTACATGGTCAACGGCCGGCAGTACATCATCGTCGCGGTGAGCGGCGGCAATTATTCGGGCGAGTACATCTGCTACGCGCTGCCGGATAAACGCTAGCGGTCGGGCCGGCGCGGGGGGGCGGGGAGGGCCCCCCCCCCCCCCCGGCCGACCCGCATTTATTCCCACCGGGGTCCCCCCGGGCAACACAAACACAGGATGGGGGGGGG
>JANWLS010000130.1 GCA_025450765.1 Vicinamibacterales bacterium
CCGCCCGGCCAGCCCGCGGATGGCGACCGACGTCACGAGCCCGCCGGAGGACGCCAGCACACTCCGCATCCCCGATGCTCCTTTCGAGAGCCCGCAAGGGGGGCGCCACTGCCCGCGCGCCGCGGGAGGCATCGGTGACCGGCGCGGTCAGGCCCCCTGTGCGTACGCGTCGAGCCGTTTCACCAGCGCGGCGGCGTGCCGCGCGTCCCGGGCGATCACGACGATGGTGTCGTCGCCGCCCAGCGTGCCGACCACTTCGGGGAGTTGCGCCCGGTCGAGTGCGAGCGCCAGCGGCTGCGCCTGCCCGGTCCCGGTCCGGATGACGACAATCTGCTCGACCTGCTCAACCCGCCGCAGGTACTCGGCGGCGGCCCGCTGCAGTGCCTGGAGCGTCGCCGTTGAGGTCGGCGCCGTGTCGCCGGGACGCTGGTAGGCACCGTCGGCGGCGCGCTTGACCAGGCCGAGCTCCTTGATATCGCGCGAGATCGTGGCTTGCGTCGCATCGATCCCGCGGGTGCGCAACTGCTTCCGGAGCTGCTCCTGACTGTCGACCGCCCCGCGATCGATGAGATCGAGGATGGTCCGCTGTCGACGAGTCTTCATAAGCATACACCTCTGTGCATAAAAATAAACACAAATCTCCATGTAATGGTGATAATGTGTGGATGCGTTTGCATAATTATGCTCAGTTCAGTGAATATCTCACCGAATCACGCGGCCGGGAACGTCGATGGCGCCGCCGTCCCCGTTCGTGTCGGCGTGGCCGGGGCCACCGGCTTCGCCGGCCGCGAGCTGGTCCGGCTGCTGGCCCGGCATCCGTTCGTGCGGCTCACGACGGCGATGGCCACCGGCGACGGACGGCCGCGGCGCCTCGACGGCCTGCTGCACATCTGGGATGGCGAGGTCGTCCCGCTGTCGATCGAGCCCCTGATCGAGAGCTGCGAGGTGGCCGTGCTCGCGTTGCCCGACGCCTCGGCCGCAGCCGTCGCTCCGGCCCTGGTGCACGCCGGCCGGCGCGTCATCGATCTGTCCGGCACGTTTCGATTGCGCCAGGCGGCCGAGCGCGCGCGCTGGTATCCCGACGCGGATCGCGGCGAGGCCGGGGATCACGCGGTCGCCGCCGAGGCGATCGCGTACGGGCTCACCGAGCGTCGTCGCGACCAGATCCGCACGGCACGGCTCATCGCAAACCCCGGCTGCTATCCGACGGCGGCGCTCCTCGCGCTCGAGCCGCTGGCCGCAGCCGGCCTGCTCGACACGCGTGCCGACCTCGTCATCGATGCCAAATCGGGCGTGTCCGGGGCCGGCCAGGCGCCGACCGATCGGACGCACTTTTCGAGCTGCCATGGCAATGTCGCCGCCTACGGCCTGTTCGAGCACCGGCACGCACCGGAGATCGGCCAGGCTCTCGGCAGGTCCGTCACGTTCGTACCACACCTCGTCCCGCTGGACCGGGGGATTCTGACAACGATTTACGCGAGAGTCCAGCCGGGCGCCACTGAGACGAGGGTGGCCGACACGTACGCGGCGGCCTACGCCGCGGCGCCATTCGTCCGCGTGCGCGGCGAGGCGCTTCCCGAGATCCGGGATGTGGCGCACACGAATTTCTGTGATCTCGGCTGGCGGTTGGATGCCGCGAGCGGCCGCATCGTGCTCGTGGCCTGCCTCGACAATCTCCTGAAAGGGGCGGCCGGCCAGGCGGTGCAGAACCTGAATGTCGCGCTCGGGTTCGACGAGCGCGCGGGGCTCGCGTCGTGACCGCACCGCTCGTCCTCAAGTTGGGCGGTGAGCTGCTCGAGTCGGCCGACGATGACCGCCTCCTGGGCCTGGCGCGCGCACTGGTCCATCTCGCGGCCCGTCCTCTCGTGATCGTCCACGGGGCCGGCCGTGAGATCGATGCGGCGATCGGCCGGGCTGGCATCGTCCGCCAGCAGGTGGACGGGTTGCGGATCACGGACGAGCCGACGCTCGCCATTGTGGTGTCGGTGCTCGCCGGCCTGGTACACACGCGGCTCGTCGCGGCGATGTGCGCCGCGGGCGGCGCGGCCGTCGGGCTGACGGGCGTCGACGCGCAGACGATGCCCGTCGTGCCGGCGCCGCTCTATCGCGCCGCGGATGGGCGCGTGGTCGACCTGCAGCGCGTCGGCATGCCGATCGGCGGCGAGCGAGTGCCGGCCCTGGTGGGCGACCTGCTCACGCTCGGCTACATCCCGGTCGTCGCCAGCGTGAGCGCCGCGGCCGACGGGCGGCTGTTCAACGTGAACGCCGACACAATGGCGGCGGATCTTGCCGGACGGCTCGGTGCGGCGCGCCTGATTTTCGCGGGCGGCACGCCGGGCGTCCTCGACGAGGAGGGACGGACGCTGCCGGTCGTCGAGGAGACGGACATTGAAGCCTTGATTGCGAGCCGACGGGCAACGGCCGGCATGACCGCAAAGCTCCGGGCCGCCGCCGCGGCGCTCGAGAGCGGCGTTTCCCACGTGGCGATCGTCGACGGCCGCGATCCGGCGCGGCTCGCCAGGTTGATCGAGGACGATTCGGAGCCGGCGCGGACCCTTGTCTGCGCCGCCGAGCGGTCGCTGTCGAAAGGAGCCGGGTCGTGTCGGTGATGGACGCCGTGCAGGCCCTCGACGCGCAGTACGTGCTGCAGACGTATCGTCGGGCGCCGATCGTGCTGTCGCGCGGGTGCGGCTCGTGGCTGTTCGATGCGGACGACCGCGCGTACCTGGATTTCCTGTCCGGCATCGGCGTCGCATCGCTCGGCCACGCACATCCGCGGCTGGCGCAGGCGCTGGGCGATCAGGCGCAGACGCTGCTGCACACCTCGAATCTGTTTTTCCACCCGCTGCAGGGACGGCTCGCCGCGCGCCTCGCAGCGTTGTCGGGCCTGCCGCGCGCCTTCTTCTGCAACAGCGGCACCGAGGCCGTGGAAGCCTGCCTCAAGCTGGCGCGGCGGTACTGGTCCACGGCCGGACGGCCGCGGCCGGGCCTGGTCGCGCTGGAGCACGGATTTCATGGCCGGACCTGCGGATCGCTCGCCCTCACGTTCCACGAGTCGTACCGGGCGCCGTTCGAGCCGCTGCTCTCCGACGTCACTTTTATTTCCCCCGGCGATCCGGCCGCCGTGGCCGCGGCGATGACGGAGGCCACGGCGGCGATCGTGCTCGAACCGATCCAGGGCGAGGGCGGCGTCCGTCCGCTCACCCCTGCGTTCGCTGGAGCCGTCGCACAGGCGTGTCAGCGCACCGGCGCGCTCCTCATCGCCGACGACGTGCAGTGCGGGCTTGGCCGCACCGGTCCTCCCGTTGATTTCAGCGCACTCGGGCGTCGGCCGGACCTCGTCGCCGTCGGCAAGGCCCGCGGCGCCGGTGTCCCGGTGGGTGCCGCGCTGTCGAGCCAGGCGGTCGCTGATGCCATCTCGCCCGGCGACCATGGCAGCACGTATGGCGGCAACCTGCTGGCGTGCCGCGCGGCGCTCGTGTTTCTCGACGAGCTCATCGACGGCGGCGTGCTCGACCACGTGCGGGATGTTGGGGCGCGCCTGTCGCTCGCGCTCCAGGCCTGGCCGGCCAGGCACCGCGCCATCGTCGACGTGCGCGGCGCAGGGCTGATGCAGGGCATCGAGCTCGCCTTCGATGCCGCGCCGGTGGTCGAGGCGGCGCGCGCGCGTGGCCTGCTCGTCAATGCGACGGCACAGCGCGTCGTGCGCCTGCTGCCGCCGCTCACGATTTCGCATGCCGAAATCGACGAGGGCCTGATGCGGCTCGAGGCAGCGATCCTCGACGTCTCCGAAGGGCGGACGGCATGAGCGAGTCTCTGGAGTCTTACGCGGCCTCGGGTCCAGCTGCGAAGACTGAGCCCTGGTCCCCTCCGATCGATCTGCGCTCGGCGACGGCCGCCGATGCGTCCGCGATTCTTACGCTCGTCACGGCGCACCGCGACGAGGGACATCTGCTGCCTCGCAGCTTCGATGAGATCCTCCGGGTCGCTCATCGTTTCGTCGTCGCCGATCGCGCGGGGCTCGTCGTGGGCTGCGCCGAGCTCGCGCCGCTCGGCCCCGCGCTGGCCGAAATCCGCTCGCTCGTCGTCGATGACGAGGCGCGCGGTGATGGCGTCGGCCGGCGGCTGGTTGTCGAGCTGACGAACCGCGCGCGAGCCGCGGGGTGCGAACAGCTCTGCGCCTTCACGCACGGGCCGGCGTGGTTCTGTCGAATGGGCTTTTCACTCGTGCCGCACACCTGGCTCATGCCGAAGGTGCTGACCGACTGCGTGCGCTGCCCGCTGTTTCGAAGGTGCGGGCAATATGCGGTGGCCCTGGCCGTGCCCGCGGTCCGGATGCGCCGGACAGGCGCGGGGGAGTCGGCCGCATGAACGAGCGCATTTGCGTTGAAGCCGCGGTGGGCGGGATCACTGCGCCGAAGGGGATCCGTGCGTCCGGCGTGGCGTGCGGCATCAAGCCGTCCGGCCTGGACCTCGCGCTGATCGCGCCGGATCGGTCGGCGGCCGCGGCCGCCGTCTTCACGACAAACCGCGCGCAGGCCGCACCGGTGCTCCTGTCGCGGGAGCATCTGGCGGCATCCGGCGGCCGCGCGGCGGCCATTCTCGTCAACAGCGGCTGCGCCAACGCGTGCACAGGTGAAGGCGGGTGGGACGTGGCGCGGGACGCCGCCGCCGAGGTCAGCGCGCAGGTCGGCTGCCGGCCGCAGGACGTGCTGGTGGCCTCGACCGGCGTGATCGGTGTGGCGCTCGATGGCCGGAAGGTCGCGCAGGGGATCCAGGCCGCGCACGCCGCGCTCCATGCCGCCGGCCATGCCGATGCCGCACGGGCCATCATGACCACCGACCCGTTTCCGAAGGAACGCGCGGCACGCGTCGACACGCCGGCCGGCTCGTTCACGGTCGGCGGCATGGCGAAGGGCTCCGGCATGATCGATCCGCGGATGGCCACCATGATTGCCGTCCTCGCGACCGATGCGCAGGTCGAGTCATCACTGCTCCAGGATGCGCTGCGCGAGGTGGTCGACCTGACGTTCAACGCGATCACGGTCGATGGTGAATGCTCGACCAACGACTGCGTGTTCCTCCTGGCCACGGGCGCCAGCGGCGTCACGGTCGATGGAGCGTCGCGACCGGCACTCGTGCAGGGCCTGCTCGCCGTCTGCCAACCGCTCGCGCGCGACATTGTCCGCGGTGGCGAGGGGGCGACGAAGCTCATGACCGTTGCGGTCACGGGAGCAGCGTCCGCAGACGAGGCGAAGCGCGCCGCGCGGACCATTGCCAACTCTCCCCTCTGCAAGACAGCGGTCCACGGCGGGGACCCGAACTGGGGACGGTTCGTCGCCGCAGCCGGCCGCGCCGGCGTGGCGTTCGATCTGCAACGAGCCGGGGTCTGGTTCGGATCGATCGAGCTGTTCCGCCACGGCCGGCCGCATGACGACCGCGCCAGCGAGGCCGCCCACTACCTGCGGCGGCCGGAGATCGACATCCGCGTCGATCTCGGAACCGGCGGACGCGGTGAGGCGCTCGTCTGGACGTGCGACCTCAGCGCGGAATATGTCCGGATCAACGCGGAGTATCGCACATGAGACAGCGGACGGCGCTCAAGGATTTTCGATCAGTGCTGGACTTCGAGCCCTCGGACGTGAAGCGGTGCCTGGACCTGGCGCGCTGGCTCAAGGACGAGCGGCGGCATGGCGGCACCGCGTCAACGGCGACTGCGCTCGGCGGGCGGCACGTGGCCCTGCTCTTCGACAAGCCATCGCTCCGGACCCATTCGACATTCCAGATCGCGACGCACGAGCTCGGCGGCCAGGTGCTCGACGTCCCCGCTGAGGTGGCGCTCGGCTCCCGCGAACCGCTCGCCGACGTGGCCCGCAACCTGTCGCGCTGGGTCGACGTGATCGTCATCCGGACGTTTGCGCAGGCCATCGTCGAGGGCTTCGCGGCGGCCGCGCCGGATCTGCACGTCATCAACGCCCTGACCGATCAGGAGCATCCCTGCCAGGCGCTCGCCGACTTCCTGACACTCCAGGAGCGATGGGGCCAGCTCGGCGGCCGGACGCTCGCGTTCGTCGGCGACGGCAACAACGTGGCCGCGTCGCTCGCCCACGCCGGCGCGATGCTCGGGGTGCACGTCCGTCTCGCCTGCCCGGATGATCATCAGCTGTCCGATCGCGTCGTGCGGGAGGCCGAGGCGGTGGCGCGCGGCGGAGCAACCATCCGGCGCTTCCGCGACCCCCACGATGCGGTCCGCGGCGCCGATGCGGTCTACACCGACGTCTGGACGTCGATGGGGCAGGAAGAAGAGGCGGCCGAGCGTCGCCAGGCCTTCGCGGCGTATCAGGTGAACGAGGCGCTGATGGCGGCCGCGGCGCCTCGTGCCGTGTTCATGCACTGCCTGCCGGCGCACCGTGGCGAAGAGGTCAGCGCCGAGGTGCTCGATTCGGCCGCATCGGTCGTGTTCGAGCAGGCCGACAACCGGCTGCACACGGGAAAGGCGCTGCTGCTCATGCTGGCCGCGCCGATGACGTTGACGTATCAGCCGGCATTCAGCTAATTCAGGTTCATCGTCAGATGCTCGCCGCGGCGGCGGACCGTGGGTCCGAGCGCGGCCGAGTTGGCTGGCGAAGGCGTCATATGGACCTGAAGCATCAGAACCGTCTCTTCATCGTGCTCGTCGTCGCCAGCAACACCGTCGGCAATCTCCTGCTCGCCATCGGACTAGCCCGCCTCCCCGACTTTTCCCTGGATGCCCCGCTGCGCTACCCGGAGGCGTTCCTGTCGAGCGGCTGGATCCTGGGCGGCATCGCGCTGATGACGTTGTGGATGCTGGCGCAGCTGTCGATGTACACCTGGGCGGACCTCACGTACGTGCTCCCCGTCACCGCCAGCGCGTACATCTTCACCGCCATCCTCGGTCGGCTGGTCCTCCACGAGGCGGTCTCGCCGCTTCGCTGGGTCGGTGTCGTGATCATCTCGCTCGGTGTGCTGCTGGTCGCCGAGACGCCTCTTCAAACCCAGATCTCGCCCGAGTCAGGGGGCCAGCCATGAACTGGGTCTGGGTGTTCGTGACGGTGATCGCCGGCACGGTGGGCGATCTCCTGAACGCCAAGGGGATGGTCGTTCACGGGGAGATCGAAGACTTCGGCCTGCGCGGTCTCAAGAAGATCGTCCGGCACATTTTCACCGAACGGCTGGTCATTCTCGGAATGATCGCCGATGCGCTGTCGTTCGTCGGCCTGCTCGTGCTGCTCGCCACGACCGACCTGGCGTTTGCCGTGCCGGTGACGGCGCTGAGCACCGTCCTCAAGACGGGTCTTGCGCGCTGGTATCTCGACGAAGACGTCACCTGGCGGCGATGGGCTGGCGCCATTCTCGTGGCCGCCGGCATCGTCCTGATTTCGCTGTGAGCGTTACCGCGGTCCACCGGCGTGGCCGGCGTGCAGGCCCACCAGGACGAGGCCGGCGACGACGAACAGCGTGCCGGCGAGCTTGGCGGTGAGCGGCCACCGGCGGAAGTCTTCACGGAACCACTGCGGTCTCATCCTGGTGATGCCGTAGGCGCCGATGAAAATGATCACGTAGCGCACGCCCGAGATGGCGGCCACCAGCGCGGGGGTGGTGCGGCTGATGGCGAAGACGACGAGGAAGGATCCGAGGCCGGCGAGGAACCGATTGACCATGTACCAGAAGCGGCTTCTGGGCGAGGCTTCTTCCGAGTGCTCGAAGATCTGGCGCCGCCACGATGGCGGGATGAGCATCGCGAGCGCCCCAACGGTGGTGCCGATCGTGAAGAACACGTATCCCGAGACGAAGCTCGTGTGATCGAAGACGATCTTCTGCAGAACGGCCGTCAGGCCGAAGCCGGTCGAGGCCAGGACGATCAGCGGCAGCATCTTCCTGAGCGGCTGTTTCTCCGCGAAGAACATGACGAAGCCGCCGATGGTCATCAACGTGAACCCCGCCAGCTCTCCGCCGATCGGGCGATTGAGCAGGGGAATGGCAATCAGCGCCGTGGCCACGGGCGCGAAGCCCCCCATCGCGGCGAGCTCTTCTGACGCCTCACCGGCCTTCAGCGCGGCGTAGTAGAAGTAGGACGCCACCAGGTCCAGCACACCCGCCGTCAACGCGAGCCCGGCCATCGAGAGGCTCGGCATCGTGAAGCCGAACCCGATCAACACCAGGCCGAAGATGCTGATCGCGCCGAGCCAGAACACGTAGGCCAGCAGGTTCTTCGTGGCCGGCTGTTCGAGCAGGACCTTATCCCAGACCAGGGAGATGCCGATGAGACCGTGAGCGACGATCGCAATCAGCACGCCGTTGAGGACGAGTGCCATCATCGGTCGATCAGAGATTCTTCACCGCGAGCACCTCGCGCGCCGGCGTCCGGTCGCCCGTGCAGTTGATGAGCCGCGGCGCCTGCAGGAAGCGGAGGCTGAATCCGAGCGAGCGATACAGCTGCACGATGCGGGGTGTGGCCTGGTTGGAGAGCACGACAGGGCCCGGATGGGTGGCCAGGTGTTCAGCGGTGCGCACCTGGTCGTCCCAGGAGAAGCCGCCCTTCGAGTAGCTCGTGAACGGGACGTCGTACGGCGGGTCGGCGTAGATGAAGTCGTCGGGCCGCAGCGCGAGCCTCTCCACGTCGCACACCTGGAAATCCCAGTGGGCGAACACCGCGCGATAGCTCGAAAAATCCTGCGTGTACCGGATGTGCGCGTAACGTCCGAACGGGACGTTGAACCCGCCCTTCTGGTTGAACCGGCACAGCCCGTTGTAACCCGTTCGATTCAGGTAGTAGAACAGCTGTGCGGCTTCCGCGCTGTCGGTGCCGCCCTGCGCCAGCAGCTCGTTGAACCGCACACGGCTGGCGTCATACGCGCCGCGCCGGTTCTCCATCGGCACCGACACGATCAGTCCGCGTTTCAGCCAGCGGTAGAAGTTGATGACGTGTGGATTGATGTCGTTGAGCAGCGCGCGCTCGGGCATCAGGCCGAGCGCGATCGCGAGCCCGCCGCAGAACGCCTCGACGAGCCGCGGCGATCCGCTGCGCTGCCAGAGCGGCGCCACGTGCGGGACCTGCCAGCGCTTGCCACCGGCCCACTTCAGCGGCGGCCGGATCGCGCGGGCCATCGGCTGCGCTCGCACGATCGCCACGGCGCGTTCAGTGCCCACGGCGCGTACAGTAGCACAGGGCTGGTGATACCATGCCCCCACCGCCGGTCACGGCGGAGGAGGGCCAGATGGAGCAACTCGTGTCGGGATTGGTGAAGGATTTCGAGACGGGCCGGATCTCGCGGCGCCAGCTCATTCAGGGGCTGGCGGTCGCGGCCGCCGCCGCGTACGCGCCGACGGGAAGCCTGGCGGCGCAGTCGAGCGGCTTCAACACCCTGGAGCTCGATCACATTTCCTACCAGGTGAAGGACTACCGCGTCACGCGCGATTTCTATTCAAGCCTGATGGGCATGAAGGTGTCCGACGATGACGGCCGGCAGGCGTTCCTGCACTTCGGCAACTCGATGATCATCGCGCGCAATCATTTCCATCGCGACGGCCAGCCGGCGGATCCCGATCCGAAGCCGCTCGTCGATCACATCGCCTACCGCATTGCCGATTGGGACACGAACACCGTGAAGGCGGCGCTCGAGAAGCGCGGGCTGACGCCGCGGCTCGACACCAACGCCGGGCCGAACGAGCCGCATTACGTGAGCTTCCACGTGAAGGATCCGGACGGCTTCGACCTGCAGATCAGCGGCCACGCCAAGCCGGGGGATCCGTACTACATTCCGCCGCCGCGCAATTAGGGCGGCGAGTAGCGCTCACCCGACGAACGTGTAGCCCGCCCCATGAACCGTGAGAATGTGCTCCGGTTCGTGGGGCAGCTGCTCGATCTTCTGCCGCAGCTTCGCCACGAAGTTGTCGATCGTGCGCGTGGTCGGCGACTCCTCGTAGCCCCACACCTGGTTCAGGATCTGCTCGCGCGTCACCACCTGGCCCGTGTGAGCGACCAGATACCGGAGGAGATCGAACTCGCGCGCCGTGAATTCCACGCGCGTGCTCCCGCGGCGGGCCTGGTGCGTGCGGAAGTCGATCTCGATCTCGCCGATGCGGCAGCTCTCGAGCGTGGAGGGCCGGCCGGCCGTCCGCCGCAGCACGGCGCGGATGCGCGCGAGCAGCTCGGTGATGCTGAACGGCTTGGTGACGTAGTCGTCGGCGCCGAGCTCCAGCCCCAGCACCTTGTCGGTTTCCTGCGATCGCGCGGTGAGCATCACGACGGGCGTGGCGTTGGCGCGCGCCCGGAGCTCGCGGCACACCTCGTAGCCGTTCTTCCGTGGCAGCGTCACGTCGAGAATGACCAGGTCCGGCATGCTCGACAGCGCCTTGTTCAGGCCTTCTTCGCCGTCGGCGGCCGTCAGGACCTCGTAGCCTTCGAGTTCCAGGTTGTCACGCAGACCGAGCAACATCTGCGGTTCGTCTTCGATGACCAGAATCCGCTTCATCCACACCCGCCTCTGTGCCGATCGGAAAGTGCAGGCTGAAGGTGCTGCCCTGGCCGGGCGCGCTGTCGACCTGCACGAACCCGCCGTGGGCCCGCATCACGTGATCCACGATGGCCAGGCCGAGGCCGCACCCTTGTGCGCCGCCGCCCGGCTCGCCTTCGATCCGGTAGAACTTGCGGAAGATCCGCCGCCGGAGCCGCGGAGGAATGCCGATGCCGCGGTCGCGGACGGATACGTAAGCGTATCGATCTGCCTGGCCGCCGTCCACCTCGATCTCGCGCTGCGCCTGTGAGTACTTCATGGCGTTGGAGAGGAGGTTCTCGAGCGCCTGCCCGATCGCGTCTTCATCGCCGAGTACCGGCAGCGTCTCCGGGAGCCGCGTCACGACGGTGAACTGGTTCTGCTGGAACTGCGCGTCGAGCGAGGCGAGCACGCGCCGCGTGATCGCCGAGAGGTCGAGGCGGTCCAGCTTGTAGCGGCGCAGCC
>JANWLS010000131.1 GCA_025450765.1 Vicinamibacterales bacterium
CGAGGCGAGCAGTTGGCGTTCGCGGAGAAAGCGCTCGAGCCACGCGGGCCTGTGCGTGGCGCCGCCGACGAACTTGATCGCGACGCGCTGCTGGATCTCGCCGTCGCAGCGCTCGCCCAGCCAGACGCTGCCCATCCCGCCTTCGCCGATGGGCGCAATCAGGGTGTAGGCGCCCACCGTCGTGCCGGACGCGAACGGTGCGGGAAGACGTGGCGTGAGGTCCTGTTCGAGGAAGCCGGCCCGCGAGAGCGCGCCGTGCTCGTTCACGAGGCCTTCGATCCGTTCGGCCAGCTCGGGATCCCGCCGGCGGAGTGAGGCGAACCACGCGTGGCGCGCCGCTTCCGGCAGCTCGAGCACTTCGTCCAGCAGCGGGCTGGCCGTTCGCCACCAGTCGGGGTCGGCGATCGACATGGCCGCCTCACACCCTCGCAGGTCCGGCCAGCACGCGGTGGAGATACAGGCGCGCCTTCTCCCACTGCCGCTGAACGGTCCGCTCGGACACTCCGCGCATCGCGGCGACTTCGGTCACCGTGAACCCGCAGAAGAATTTCAGGTCGACGACTTCGGCGAGCGGCGGATCGATGGCGGCCAGGTCGTCGAGCGCGTCGCCGACGCGGACGAGATCCAGCTCGCCGGCGCCGTCCACGAGATCCGTGATCGAGGACGTGATGTCGCAGCCGCCGCCGCGCTTGACGGCCTGCCGGCGTCGCACGTGATCGACAATCAGGCCACGCATCACGCGCGCGGCGTACCCCATGAAGCGTCCGCCATCGGCGAAGCCGACGGCCTGTCGTCCGGCCATCTCCAGATACGATTCGTGCAAGAGCGTGGTGGCGCCGAGGAGTCCGCTGTGACCCTGGCGGGCCAGTTGGGCGCGGGCGAGCCGGTGCAACTCGGTATAGAGCGCGCTGAAGAGCGCGTCCGTGTCGGCGCGGCTCGGATCCTGGGCAGCCGCGATGAGGGACGTCAGCGTGGCATCGGCGGCCATCGGGGGATCATGCGCGAACGAGCGCCGGCCGCGCAACCTCGTCCATGCGAAAACACGCGCCCTCCGCGTGCTACGGCTCGCGCTTCCTCCGCTTGAGGTCTGCCCAGGCGTCCAGTCGGCGCTTGATTTCATTTTCGAAACCGCGGCTCGTCGGTATGTAATATTTTCGGCCGCGGAGCGACGGCGGGAGGCAGTCCATCTCGGCGATGCCTTCCGCTTCGTTGTGCGCGTACTTGTAGTCCTTCCCGTAGTCGAGCGCCTTCATCATTTTCGTCGGCGCGTTGCGCAGGTGAAGCGGCACGGGCTCGGCGACATCGCCGTGCGCGTCGGCGGCGGCGCGCGAGTAGGCCGTGTAGACGGCATTGCTCTTGGGGGCCGTCGCCAGATAGAGGGCGGCCTGCGCCAGCGCGGTGTTTCCCTCGGGCATGCCGAGGAAGTGCACGGCGTCCCTGGCGGTCACAGCGACCGTGAGTGCCTGCGGATCGGCGTTGCCGACGTCTTCGGACGCGAAGCGGACGAGGCGTCGCGCGATGTAAAGCGGGTCTTCACCCGCCTCCACCATGCGCGCGAGCCAATACACGGACGCATCCGGATCGCTGTTGCGCATCGACTTGTGGAGGGCGGAGATCAGGTTGTAGTGCTCTTCGCCGGACTTGTCGTAGAGCAGGGCGCGCCGCTGCACCAGTTCCCGGATGAGCGCGAGATCGACCCGCCGGGCCGTGCCAGTCTCGGCGGTCGACGGTGCCGCCGAGACGGCAAGCTCCAGCAGGTTGAGCGCCACGCGGGCGTCGCCATTGGCATACGTGGCGATGGCCTTCAGGCCGTCCGGCTCGACCTCGACGCCAGAGACGCCGAGGCCGCGCTCCCGATCGCGCAGCGCGCGCTCGAGGATCGTGACGAGCTCATCAACCGTGAGCGCGCGCAGCACGAACACCTTCGAGCGCGAGAGCAGCGCCGCGTTCAGCTCGAATGACGGATTCTCGGTGGTGGCGCCGATGAGGACGATGTCGCCGGCTTCGACGCGGGGCAGGAACGCATCCTGCTGCGCCTTGTTGAAGCGGTGGATCTCGTCGATGAACACGATGGTCCGTCCGCGGCCGGCGCGCCGCGTCCGCTCGGCCTCGGCCATGACGTCCTTGATCTCACGGATCCCTGAGAGCACCGCACTGAACGAGACGAAGCGGGCGCGCGTGATCTCCGCGATCAGCCGTGCGAGCGTCGTCTTGCCGCTGCCGGGCGGGCCCCAGAAGATGATCGAGTGCAGGCGATCGCGCTCGATCGCTTCGCGCAGCGGGCGGCCGGGACCCACGACATCCTCCTGGCCTACCAGGTCGTCGAAGCGGTGCGGCCGCATCCGCTCGGCGAGCGGCGCGCCGGCGTCCGGTTCGGCCGACGGAGCAGCGGCCGGCGGTTCATCACCGAACAGATCGCTCATGATGCCCTGGTGCGGCGCCGCCGCGCCGCCTCGAAGAGGATGAGGGCGCCGGCCACCGTGACGTTCAGGGATTCGACGGGCGCTCGCATCGGAATGGTGATGGCCACATCGGCGCCGGCGGCGAGCGCCGACGGGAGCCCGCCGCCCTCGCTGCCGAGCACGATGGCCAGCGGCCCCTCGAGCGGCGCGTCATAGAGAGAGACGCCGCCGGTTGGCAGCATCGCGGCGGTGCGGATCCCCTGCCCGTGCAGATCATCGAGCAGGCCTGACGGATCGGGATTCGTGGCGAGCGGCAGGCGGAAGGCACTCCCCATCGAGCCGCGCAGCGCCTTCCACCCGAACGGGTCCGCAGATTGACCGGACGCCACCAGCCCACTGGCGCCCGCCGCTTCCGACGCCCGCACGAGCGCACCGACGTTGCCTGGATCCTGAACGTCCACCGCGACGACAATCAAGGCTGGCCTGGCAGAGAGCACCTGGCGCAGCTCGGACGCCGGACGGTCGGCCAGCGCTACCATCCCGGAGGGTGTGCGGACCGGGCTGAGCGCCTCCATCACGGAGGCGGACACGGCCATCACCTCCGTGCCGGCCCGCTCGAGGCGGCGGGCGATCGCCGCCGCGGGGTCCGACGTCGTCTCGAGGCGCGCCGCGGAGACGGCGAGATGCCGGATGGCCAGGCCAGCCGCTTCGGCTTCGCCCACGAGGTGGTCGCCATCGATCAGGAGCATGCCGCCGCGAGGGCCGCGGACCGCCTGGCGATACGCCTGCACGATCGGATGGTGACGACTGCTGATGGCCCGCACTGGTCGGGATAGAATAGCAGGATAGAATAGCCCGAGCGCGTGGTGCGCGAGGTAGCAGGTGGCGGGGGTGGGGCCCCGCCACAGACGTGAGTAATGAAAGCACAGCTCCTGAAAAAGTTCGAAGACGAGATTCACACGCTCGAGCGCGAGCTGAAGCTGGAGCTCCCCAAGGAGATCAAGCGGGCGCGCGAGCTGGGGGACCTCCGCGAGAACGCCGAGTACCAGGCGGCGAAAGAACGCCAGCGCCTGGTCGAAGCGCGCATCAGCATGTTGAAGAAGCGCGTGTCGGAAATCGCGCTGATCAACCTGGACAAGATTCCCGCCGATCGCATCGGATTCGGCTCTACCGTCCAGGTGCGCGAGAGCGGCTGCGAGATGGTCACCTACCAACTCGTCATGCCGGAGGACGCGGATGCGACGAAGGGGCTGATTTCCACCACGTCGCCGATCGGCCGCGCGCTCCTCAACAAAGAAGAAGGCGACACCATCATCGTCACCACGCCGGGCGGCACACGCCAGTTCGAGGTCGTCAAGCTGACGACCATTCATGACGAGGCGTAGCCCCCTCACCACCGACACGCCGGCGGCGTACTCCCCCGAACGGCGGACGGCTGTCGTGTTCAGTGGCACGGGGACGGCGGGGGCGTATCACGCCGGCGTGCTGCGCGCGCTGCACGAAGCGGGCGTCAAGATCGATCTCGTCGCCGGCTGCGGCATGGGCGTCGTCGCGGCGCTCTTTGCCGCCATCGATGGCTCAGCTCGGTTGTGGGACCCGCAAGGGCTCTGGCGGCAGCCAGCGGCCGCGAAGCTCTATCGGTGGACCTGGCTGCTGCGGGTGGCGGGCTGGACGGCCGCGGCGCTGCTGGCCGTGCTCGCGGTTCCGCTGCTGCTCCTCGCGCTGGGCCTGCTCGTCTATCCGATCGACTTCCTCCTTCGCATTGTCGCGCTCGACTCGCAGGCGGCCCTGGCGTCGAGCTATGCGCGGCTGGTCGGCACCGCGTTTTCGACCGCGTACCTGCCGACGTGGCTTCCGGCGGCGATCGCGTTCCTCGTCGGCGTGTTCTGCCTCGTGGCCATCATGGCGACGGCGGTGGCGTCGTGGCGCACGCGGCGTCACGTGCGAGGCCCCGTCTGGTGGCGGACGGTGGCCGCGCCGCTCGACCATCGGTCGGCGGTTGCGTGGGTGCGCGCGGGGCTCTGGGGATTGATGGGCGGCGCCGTCGCGAGCGCCAGGCCTCCGGCGGCGACGGAGCTCGGGCGCCGCTATGCCGAAATTCTCACGGAGAGTCTTGGGCAGCCGGGGTTTCGTGAGCTGGTGCTCACCGCCTACGACCTGGATGCCAGCCGCGATGTGGTCTTCGCGCTGCTGTCCGACGTGACGCGGCGCAGCTTCTTTCGACGACCGGCGGCGGTGGGGCGGACACGGCTGGCCGAGGCGATCGATCTCGCGGACGCGGGCCGCACGCACCTGGCCGATGCGATCGCGGGCGCGCTCAGCCTGCCGGTGGCGTGCCGGCCTCATCACCTGACGCACGCTCCGGAGAGTGTGTGGCGTGGCGAGACGCACCGCCTGTGTCATCGGCCGTCGGCGCTCGTGCGCCTGCTCGATGAAGTGGCCGAGGCTGGTGTCGAGCAGGTGCTGCTCGTGACGGCCGTTCCGGAACCGGGCGGCCCGCATACGCTCAGCGCAAGTCTGTCCGAGCCGCGCCGGCGCGCGGGCGATGCGCTCGGACGCCTGGAAGCCGGGATCGTGGCCGACGCGGTGAAGGCCGCGCTCGGGCGGTTCGAGCGGGTGTTCGAAATCCGTCCGGCGCACAATCCGCTCGGTCCCCTGGATTTCGAGGGCTGCCACGACGAGCATTCGGACCGCCGCGTCACGCGCGAGGAATTGATCGACCGCGGCTACGAGGACGCCTACAGCCAGTTCGTGGAGCCGATCGTGGGCGCCAGTGGAGAGCGACTGACCTATGCAACCAGCGACCAGACTTATCCACAGCGGTGAGGGCGATCTGGGCCACCCGGCGCCGCTGACGACGCCGATCTACGAGACGACGACGTTTCTCTTCGAGTCGGCGGCCGAAGTGCTCGCCTTCAACGAGGGGCGCTCGCCGAAGTACCTGTACTCGCGCTACGGCAACCCGACCATCGTGAGCGCCGAGCAGAAGGTGGCCGCCCTCGACGGGGCGGAGGCCGCGCTGCTGTTCGCGTCCGGGATGGCGGCCACGTCGACCATCCTGATGGCGCTCACCGGGGCGGGCGACGAGGTGATCTGCAGCGCCGCGATCTACGGCGGCACGCTGCACCTGCTCGCCGACTTGCTGCCGCGCTTCGGGTTGAAGCCCCGCTTCGTGTCGCTCGACGAGCTGGCGAAGCCGGAAGCCATGTTTACGGACCGCACGAAAGTGGTCTGGTTCGAGTCGCCGATCAACCCGACGCTGCGCTGCGTCGACGTTCGGAAGGTGGCGAACGCCTGCCGCGCGCGCGGCGTCGTCTCCGTTCTCGACAATACCTTTGCCTCGCCAATCAACCAGCAGCCGCTGGCGCTCGGTGTCGACCTCGCGATGCAGAGCGCCACGAAATATCTGAACGGCCACAGCGATGTGACGGCGGGCGCGGTGTCGGGCTCGAAGACGCTCATCGAGCGGATCGACAAGGCGCGCCGGCTGCTCGGCACCATCACCGATCCGGCGCCGGCCTACGCACTGGCGCGCGGCATGAAGACGCTCACGGTTCGCATGGAGCGGCACAACCGCAATGCGCAGGCGGTGGCGGAATTTCTCGAGCAGGATCGGCGCGTGTCGCAGGTCTATTACCCGGGACTGCCGGCGCATCCCGATCATGCCATCGCGCGGGCGCAGATGTGCGGCTTCGGCGGGATGGTGTGCCTCGATCTCGGCGGGAGCTTCGACCGCGTGTCGCGGTTGTTCGACCACGTGCACCTGTTCAAGCGGGCGGTCAGTCTGGGCGGGGTAGAGAGCCTCATCAGCCTGCCGGTCCTCACGTCGCAGTGGGGCCACACGGATGCGCAGCTCGCGGAGGCGGGGATTACCCGGGGGATGGCGCGCCTGTCGGTGGGGTTGGAGGATCCGCAGGATCTGATCGCGGATCTGGATCAAGCGCTGGGCTAAGCGCGCGCCGGTTCCTTTTTCTTCTCCGCCGCGGCGTGCTCGTGCAGGAACTGCAGCGCCAGTTCCTGCAGCTTCTCGCTCACCTCGGCGCCGTGCAGGCGCCCGAACTTGTTCTGGAACGCGGTGAGCGGCACGATTGCCTTGGCCATCGAGCGATGACCGCCGGCGCTGCCGAGATCCGCGAAGTAGCGCCGCACGAAGTCGCCGGCGTTCCGCGAGTAGCCCAGGTTCCGCACCGAGATCACCATCGTGTCGCCGACCACTCCGGCGATGATGGCCCACTGGACGTTCTCCAGCTGAAGAAAGAAGTCGGCCACGTACGGGATGAAGTCGTCGCGCGGTGAGGCGCCGAGGAATGCGCAGAACACCTGGTCCTGCAGGCGCGAGCTCCGGTGCGCCTTCTCCACGAACTCCAGCCGCTCGAAGGTGATTTCCGCCCCTTCCATCTTTCGAATCAGCGTCGCATTGGCCAGCGGGTAGAGGTACGAGAAGGCGTCGAGATCCACGCGGTTCGCCTGCCGGTTGAAGAACAGCGTGTCCGACTTGATGGCGTAGAGCATCGCCGTGGCGGTCCGCTCGGAGATGTTCACGTCCACGGCGCGCAGGTGCTCAGTCAGGATCGTGGATGTCGAGCCGTAGTCGGGCCGGATGTCCTTGAAGACGGCGCTGTAGCCCGGCTGCTCCGGGTGATGGTCGATCACGAGGTCGACACGGTCGATGAGGCCGCCGAAGTAGTGCGGCTGCACGTCCACCATCGCGACGCGCGTGAACTCGCCGAGCGAGGCGGCCGTAACCGGCTCGACGTGGATGTCGAGCAGGTTCAGCATCCGCAGGTTCTCGGGCCGCGTCACCCCCTGCATGGCGCCGAGAATGGTAGTCGTCTTGGTCCGCCGCAGGACCGTGCGCAGCGCCAGCCCGCTGGCGATCGCATCCGGGTCGGGATCGTTGTGGAGGAGGATCAGGATGCGGTCGGCGTCGCTGAAATACCGCTGATACTGCTGGACACGCGCGCGGGTGAGCGAGCGGCTGAATTCCGTCAGCAGCGGGCCGCCGAACAGCTCCGCCATCGCCAGGTAGGAGATGTCGGGAAACTGCGCGCGCAGCTCGTCGGCCCGTCCGGGGTGCGCCGCCGTGCCGACCCCGAGCACGTAGATCAGCGTCCCGCCGGCATCGCGGATCGCCGAGAGGATCCGCTTCAGGCTCCGGCGGCCGTTGTCCTCGACGATGAGGCAGGTGCTGGGGGAGACGTCGGCCTTGAGATAGGTATCCGTGCGCCGGGGATCGGCGACCGAAACGTTGATCCCGGCGTCGTGGAGGCGCCGGCCCACGGGCCGGCTCTCGACGAGAAACTCAATCTCGAAGCTGGAAAGCAGGACCTCGTCGAGCATCCTGATCACCAGCTCGTCCTGGCAGATCGCGAGACACTTCATCGCCTGGGCGCCGGCACCCGACCAGAAACTGGGGGAAGACGCAAGCCACCATTATACTCCCGCCGGTCGGCCGCCGGGGCGCGCGCCGGTTCACGCCCGTTCCCGCCCTGTGGTACGATTCCCGATTGGGTCCCGCGTCGAGGACCGCCCTTCTCCGTAATGCCATCCACCCACGATCGGTTCACGCTGGTCTCCGACTTCGAGCTGGCCGGCGACCAGCCTCATGCGATCGACGAGCTCGTGGCCGGCCTCGAGCGGGGCGACCGCTACCAGGTGCTGCTCGGCGTCACCGGCTCCGGCAAGACGTTCACCATGGCGCAGACCATCGCGCGCGTGAACCGGCCGACGCTCGTGATGGTCCACAACAAGACCCTTGCCGCCCAGCTCTACCAGGAGTTCCGCCGCTTCTTTCC
>JANWLS010000132.1 GCA_025450765.1 Vicinamibacterales bacterium
CGGCGCAGAGCCGCCATCAGGACGACCGCACCCGAGCTGTAGCCGCCGACGCCAATCACGACGTCCGGCGACCGCCGCGAGATGATCTGCCACGCATCGACGCCGCTCGCCGGCAAGACCAGGAACCCTCGCGCCCTGGTCGCGAGCGATTTTCCCTTGAGACCGCCGCTCCGCAGCAGGTCGAGTGCGAAGCCTTCCCGCGGAATCACGCGCGCCTCGATGCCTCGGGCCGTGCCCGCAAACGTGACGGTGGCTCGCGGATCGCGCGCGACGATCTCGCGCGCCACCGCAATCCCCGGATAGAGGTGCCCTCCGGTGCCGCCGCCCGCGATGAGGACCTTCACACCTTGCTCGTTGCATGCTGCGACACGTTGAGCAGGATGCCCATTCCCAGCAGGTTCATGATCAACGACGATCCACCGAAGCTCACGAACGGCAGGGGAATCCCCTTGGTCGGCATCAGGCCGATCACCACGCTGATGTTCACGAACGCCTGGACCGCCAGCATGGTGGTCAGGCCCAGCGCGAGCAGCGCGCCAAATTGATCGGGCGCCCGAAACGCGATCCGGAGCCCCCGCCACGCGATCACGCAGAAACAGATCAGGACGGCGGTGGTGCCGATGAGCCCAAGCTCCTCGCCGATCACGGCGTAAATGAAATCCGTGTGCGGCTCGGGCAGGTAGAACAGCTTCTGCACGCCGCCCATGATGCCGCGCCCGAACACACCGCCCGTGCCGACGGCGATGAGCGACTGGATGATCTGGAAGCCGTCGCCGAGCGGATCGCGCCAGGGATTGAGAAACGCGAACAGCCGGCGGCGGCGGTACGCGGCACCCATGAGCACGACGTACACCACGGGCAGACTGACCAGCATCGCGCCGAGGATGTAGCGCCAGCTCAGGCCGGCGGCTACGACCATCACGACCACGATGATCACGAGCGCCATCGCCGTCCCGAAATCCGGCTCCAGCAGGATCAGGAAGACGAGCCCGAGGACGACCAGGCCGATCGGCAGCAGCGCGTACGACAACTCGTTGATGCGATGCATGCGCCGCTCGAGAAGGGCGGCGATGAAGAAGATCGCCGCCAGCTTCGCCAGCTCCGATGGCTGCACGCCGATCCCGCCGATCCCGAACCAGCGCCGCGCGCTGTTGACGGGCGCTCGAAAGAGTACGGCGACGAGCGCGAGGCCGACGACCGCGAGCACGGTCCAGATCAGGACCGGCTCCCTGTACAGGCGGTAGTCGACGCGCATGATCACGCCCAGCACGGCCATGCCGAGCGCCACCCACATGATCTGCTTCACCAGGAACCGGTAGGGATCGCCATACTGCTCCATGGCGACGACGGCCGAGGCACTGTAGACCATGACGACACTGACCGAAATAAGGAGCAGGGTCGCCAGAAAGAGCACCTTGTCGGATTTCAGCGTGCGCGCCATGATCTCCGTTCCGTCGCCCTAAAGCCTGAAGCCCGTCCATCCGAAAGATCGTGAGCAGTCAGCAGTCATCAGTCGACCGTGGGTGAAGACACCCGCTTCGCAGGCCGGGGCAGCCTGCGTTCCCAGCAGCCGGCTCCTCACCGCGCCAGGCCGACCGATGACTGCTCACCGCTCACGGCTACCGCCGCGTCGTGAGCTGCTTGACCGCCGCCTTGAACCGTCTCCCTCGATCCGCGTAATCCACGAACATGTCGAAGCTGGCGCACGCCGGCGCCAGGAGCACGACGCCGCGCGGACGCGCCGCCGCGAACGCCTGCGTGACCGCGTCTTCCATCGAGGTCGCGTCACGCACCGGCACCAGGTCCGACAGCGACTCTCGAATGAGGGGGCGCGCATCACCGATGGCGACGACGGCCGCCACGCGGCCGGAGACGGCTTCGCGCAGATCGCGAAAGCTTCCGCCCTTGAATCGCCCGCCCAGGATCACGACCACGCGATCGTCGAAGCTCTCAATCGCACGCCGCGCGGCTTCGATGTTCGTCGCCTTCGAGTCGTTGATGAACCGGACGCCGTCGACCGCGCCGACCGACTCCATCGCGTGCTCGAGGCCACGAAAGCTTTCAACCGCCGTGACCAAGGCCGGCGACGCCACGCCGGCAATCGATCCCACCGCCGCCGCCGCCATCACGTCCGCCAGCAGGTGCCGCCCTGGCAGCTGCACGGCCGACACCGGCACGAGCGGGGTCTGCCGTCCATTCACGGTTCGCACGATCGTGTCGCCCACGAGGGACACGCCCTCGGCCATCGCCCGGTCCATCGCGAACGGCAGCCGCCGGGCCGCCGATCGATCGGCGAGCGCGAGCACCGCCGGGTCGTCGGCGTTGACCACTGTCCAGTCATCCGCGGCCTGGTTGGCAAAGATGCGCGCCTTGGCCGCCGCGTACGCCTCGCGCGTGCCGTGACGATCGAGATGGTCCGCCGACAGGTTCAGGAGCACGGCGATCCACGGATGAAACGTGTCCGTCTCTTCGAGCTGGAAGCTGCTCACCTCGACGACGTGCAGGGTCTCGGGCGTGGAGGCGTCCACCTGCGCGCTGAGCGGCAGCCCGATATTGCCGCCGACGATCGCGCGCCGGCCGCCGGCCTGCAGCACCCGCCCCGTCAGAGTCGTCGTGGTCGACTTCCCCTTCGTCCCCGTGATGGCGATCACCTTTCCTTTGAGCCAGCGCGACGCCAGCTCGATCTCGCCCATGACCGGCACGCCGCGCTGTCGTGCGTCGGCGATGAGCGGCTGACTGCCCGGCACGCCCGGGCTGAGCACAATCAGGTCCGCGCGCTCGAACACACCCGATGGGTGCCCGCCGAGCGCCAGTTCGACGCCCGCGTTCCGCAACCCCTCAGCCGCATCGATCTCCGGCCGCAGGTCGGTCAGGGTGACCTGCGCGCCGCGCCGCGCCAGCAGTGCTGCCGCCGCGACCCCGCTTCTCGCCGCTCCGACCACGGTCACCCGCTTCGCCGCGACGGAGAATGACTGCATCCACGTGCCCCACACTGCCCTGGACGACGCGCGCGCTCACCGCAGCTTCAGCGTCGTCAGGCTGAACAGCGCGAAGATCACGGCGACGATGACGAACCGGATGAACACTTTCGGCTCGCTCCACCCGAGCAGCTCGAAGTGATGATGGAGCGGTGCCATCCGGAACACGCGCTTGCCGGTCATCTTGAACGACGCCACCTGGATGATGTCCGACAGCGCCTCGATGACGAAGACGCCACCGACGATCACCAGCAGGACTTCCTGTTTGATGAGAATCGCGACCGTGCCGAGCGCGGCGCCGAGCGCCAGCGACCCGACGTCGCCCATGAAGATCTCCGCCGGGTACGAGTTGTACCAGAGGAAACCGAGCGACGCGCCGACCAGCGAGCCGCAGAAGATCGTCAGCTCCGCGGCTGCCGGAAACCGGACGATGAGCAGGTACTCGGCGAGGACGCGGTTGCCCGTCACGTAGGCGAGCGCGGTGAACACCGCCGCGGCGATCGCAAATGTGCTGATGGCGAGGCCGTCGAGGCCGTCGGTGAGGTTCACGGCGTTCGACGCTCCGACGAGCACGAGCACCGTGAACGCCAGGTAGCCCCAGCCGAGATCGGGAATCAGGCGCTTGAAGAACGGGAAGATGAGCCGCGTCGTGTACAGGTTCTGGTGCGCGAGCGCCAGCAGCACGAGGCCGACCGCCACGGCCACGACCACCTGCGCGGCCATCTTGTAGCGCGGCCGCAGGCCATGGTGCGACCGCCGGACGATTTTCAGATAGTCGTCCGCGAACCCGATCGCGCCGAAGGCTGCCGTGGTGAGGACCGCAATCCATATATCGATGTTCCCGAGGTCCGCCCAGATCAACGTCGGTACCAGCGCCGCCGCCAGGATCAAGAGGCCGCCCATCGTCGGCGTCCCCGCCTTCGGGTGGTGCGAGGCCGGCCCTTCGCGGCGGATCACCTGCCCGATCTGGAACTTCCGCAGCTCGCGAATGAGCCATGGCCCGAGCAGCAGACTGATAGCGAGCGCCGTCAGGCTCGCCGCGGCCGTCCGAAACGTGATGTACCGGACAACATTGAAGACGCCGCTGGTATCGCGAAACCTGAAGAGCAGCTCATACAGCATCAGGCGAACTCCGCCTGAAGCCGCTTCACCACCTGCTCGGTCCCAATCCCCCGCGAGCCCTTCACCAGCACGAGGTCGCCCGGCCGTGTGAGGGCGGCGACCACGTCGGCCGCCTCGGCGCTCGTCGCCGCATACGTCACGTCGTGCGGCGGCATGCCGGCCGCGATCGCGGCTCCGGCCAGGGCCCGCGCCGGCTCGCCGCCGACGGCCACCAGGCGCGACAGCTGAGAGGCCGCCGCCGCACGGCCGCACCGCTCGTGCAGCGGCACCGCCTGCTCACCAAGCTCCAGCATTTCGCCGAGCACGGCGATCCGCCGCGCGGACCTGGACTCGTGGGCGAGCACCGCAAGCGCCTGCTGCACCGCGGTCGGATTCGCGTTGTAGCTGTCGTCCACGATCGTGACGCCGCCCGCCAGCCGATGAATCTGCCCGCGATGCGATGCCGGCCGCAGCGCCGCGATCCGGGGGCGCATCTCCGCGAGCGGCACCCCGAAGTGCAGGCCGACGGCCATCGCGGCGAGCGCGTTCTCCAGGTTGCCGCGTCCCGGGAGCGGCACCTGCACCTCGGCTTCGTCAAGCCCCGCTCGAACCTGCGCGACGCTGCCATCGAGGCCGAGCTCGCGGACCGCTCGCGCCGACACGTCAGCCGGCTTGTCGATCGCGAAGGTGAGCACCCGTCCTGGAAACCGTGCGGCACGGGCCATCACGCGGGGGTCACCGGCATTCGCCACCAGCACGCTCTGACGGTCCGCGCCCTCCATCACTTCGGCCTTCGCGTCCGCGATCGCCTCGACGGACGAGAAGAACCCGAGGTGCGCGTCGCCGACGTTGGTCCAGACACGAACATCCGGATGGGCGAGCCCGACGAGCGTCCGGATTTCTCCTGCGTGGTTCATCGCCAGTTCGACCACCGCGACGTCCGGCCCGCGTCGCAGCTCGAGCAGCGAGAGCGGCAGGCCGATATGGTTGTTCAGGTTCCCCCGACTCCGGAACACCCGGTAACGCGCCTCGAGCACGTCGGCCGCGGCTTCCTTCGTCGTCGTCTTTCCGGCGCTCCCGGTGATCGCCACCACCTGTGCGCCGGATGCGCGCCGGACGTGGGCAGCAAGCGCCTGAAGGGCGGCCACCACGTCGCTCACGACGATCGCGAGTGCGCCGCGCGCCCGCGCCGCCGGCATGCTGGTGTCGGCCACGATGCCACAGGCACCCGCCGCCAGCGCGGCTTCCGCGAACCTCGTCCCGTCGAACCGCTCGCCCCTGATGGCGAAGAACAGGTCGCCGGCCTGCAGCGTGCGCGTGTCGATCGAGAAGCCGTCGATCCGCGCGTCGGCGTCGCCTGATTCCAGCCGGCCGCCGGTGGCCTGCGCAACGATGCCGGCGGTGAGCGTCACCTCCACGATGGGCCGCCTACCGCCGTTCCGCCGGCGCGCGGCGAGCGACACCGCCGGCGCCACGGCGTCCCGCGAGCGCTTCCGTCGCGACCGCCACGTCATCGAACGGCAGCGCGCGATCGCCAATCACCTGGGTCTTCTCATGACCCTTGCCGGCCACGAGCACCAGGTCGCCGGCACGCGCGAGTTGCACGGCCTTGAGGATCGCCGCGCGTCGATCGACGATAGCGAGCTGCGCAGCCGGCTCACGCTTCGGGTCGCGCGCCGCACCCGCGGCGAGCCCTCGCTGAATCTCTTCGATAATCCGCTGGGGGTCTTCGCTGCGCGGATTGTCGGAGGTGACGATCACGACATCGCTCAGCCGCGCGGCGACCGCGCCCATCAGCGGCCGCTTGCTGCGATCCCGATCGCCTCCGCAGCCGAACACGGTAATCAGGCGTCCGGCCGAGAGCGGTCGCGCGGTTTCCAGGAGGTTGCGCAACGCGTCATCGGTATGCGCATAGTCGACAAGGACGGTGATCTCGTCGGCCGCGTCGGAGACGACCTGGAAGCGCCCCGGCACGCGCGCCAGTGACGCGACGCCGCGTTCGATCTCGGCGAAGGGGATGTCGAGTGCTGTCGCGGCGCCGACCGCCGCGAGGATGTTGTAGACGTTCGGGCGTCCCACGAGCGGCGAGGCGACGTTCAGCGAGCCGCGCGGCGTGCGGATCTCGAACCGGAGCCCCTCGAGGCTGAAGGAGAGCGGCCCCGGCATGATGTCGGCTCGACGATCGATGCCGTAGGTCACCGGCTGGGAGACACTGGCGGCGAGCTCGGGGCCACGCGGATCGTCCAGGTTGACCACGGCGGGTACGCCGGGCTCGAGCATGTCGAACAGCCGCCGCTTGGCCGCGAAGTAGCGGTCCATGTCGTGGTGGTAGTCGAGATGCTCGCGCGTGAGATTGGTGAAGATGGCCGCGGCAAACCGGATGTCGTCCACGCGGTGGAGCGCCAGTGCGTGCGACGAGGCCTCCATCACCGCGGCGCCGCACCCTGCGTCGGCCATCTCACGGAGCATCCGCTGCACGTCCGGCGCTTCCGGCGTCGTCCGCGTGGCTTCGCGCTCCTGTTTCCCGATTCGATAGGCCACCGTCCCGAGCAGGCCGCAGGACGCGCCGGCCGCTTCGAAGATGGCGGCCATCAGGTATGCCGTGGTCGTCTTGCCGTTGGTGCCGGTGATCCCGACCACCTGCATCTGGCGGCTGGGATGGCCGTACCAGGCTGCGGCCGCGGCGGCGAGCGTGCGGCGGGCATCGCGCACGATCAGCCAGGGCCGCTCCAATGCCGGCGCCGGCATGGACTCCGCGACAATCAAGGATGCGCCCCGGGCCACGGCCTGTCCCGCGAAGCTCGCACCGTCCGCGTGCTCCCCTCTCAAGCCGAAAAAGACGCCGTGCGAGACGACCTGGCGCGAGTCGTAGGCGATTCCCCCGAGCCGCTGCGCATCCAGATCGGTCGACCAGCCGATCGCCTGCACGTCGGGATCGACCGCGGCGATGAGCCCGCGAAGCTGGCCGCCGGTCATCGTTGCCCTCCCGATGCCTGGCGATCGACGGCGGTCCCCTTTGGCAGGCGCTTCAGCGTGAGGCGACAGACCGCACCAGGTTCGATGGCGACGCCTGGCGCCGGATCCTGCGCGACGACCGTTCCATCTCCCGAGAGCTGCGCCGTCATGCCGAGGTGCGCGAGTGCCTGCATCGCGTCGCGGGCGCTGAGGCCGGTCAGGTCCGGAAGGCCCGATCCGGTCGAGGAGACATCCACCACCTGCGGCCGGACGGGAGCTGGAGACGACGGCGCCGACGTCGTCACGATCACCGGCGGACGCGGATCGATCGTCGGCCCGACCCCGAGGTACTGCAGCGCCGCTTCGGCGATCTGCTTGAACACGGGCGCCGAGACCGAACCGCCGTAATAACCGTGGCCGTGCGGTGAATCGATGACCACCAGGATGGCCAGTGCCGGGTTTCGCGAGGGGAGGAAACCGACGAACGAGGCGTTGTAGTCGCTCTTGGAATAATGACCGTTGACCAGCTTGGCGGCCGTCCCGGTCTTGCCCGCGATCGTGTACCCGGGAATCTGTGCGGCTTTCGCGGTGCCGCGATCGACCACGCCCTCCATGATCGGCACGAGCGTCGCCGCGGTCTGCGCCGAGATCGCCCGACGCACCACGTGATGCGGCACCAGCAGCCAGCGTCCGTTGGCGTAGAAGGCGCGCACCACGCGCGGCTCCATCAGGAGGCCGCCGTTCGCCACCACGCTCGCCGCCGTAATCATCTGCAGCGGCGTCACGCCGATCTGGTAGCCCATCGACACCGACGCGAGCGCGCTGTCGGTCCAGTTGTCCGGGTTCCACACGATCCCGGCGCTCTGCCCGGCGAAATCCGGCGAGAGCTCCTGCCCGAACCCGAACCGCTTGACGAACTCGCCGAGCCGATCCGCGCCCAGCTTCATCCCGATCTTGATCGCCGCGACGTTGCTCGACTCGATCAGGAACTCCGGGAAGGTGAGCACGCCGTGATCGGCGGTGTCGTGGACGATGCGCGAGCCGATGCGGATCGTTCCCGGCCGCGTGTCGATGATGTCGTTCACCGACCAGACGTGATCTTCGAGCGCCGCCGACGCCGTGACGATCTTGAACGTCGACCCGGGCTCGTACACATCCTGCACGGCGCGGTCGCGGCGAGCCACCGGACTGGCCTCCTGAAACGTGTTCGGGTTGAAGGTCGGCTCGTTGGCGAGCGCCAGGATCTCGCCGGTGCGGGGATCCATGATGATCGCCGTGCCGCCTTCGGCGTTGTTGTCGACCACGCCGCGGTGGAGCTCGCGCTCGGCGATGTGCTGCAGGTACTCGTCGATCGTCAGCTCGACGGTGGCCCCGGTGGTGGGCGGCCGCTCGAGGCGGCTGAACGCGTGCCGCCGCGCATCCGTCTGGATGAGGACCATGCCGGCACGGCCGCGGATCTTCGAATCGTAGACGGCCTCGATGCCGCCGAGACCGACATTGTCGATGCCGACGTACCCGACCACGTGCGCGGCGAGCTGGCGATTCGGATAGAACCGCCGGCTCTCCTGGAGGAACCCGACGCCTTCCAGGTTGAGCGCCTCGACGCGGCGTACGACCTCGGGAGAGACCAGGCGGCGCACGTAGGTGAAGGCGCGCGGCTGACTCAGCCGGTCGACGAGCGATTTCAGATCCTCCGGTGTGCAGTCGCCCAGCGCGCCGCACAAATCGCGCGCGACGGATTTCGGCCGGGAGATTTCGTTCGGAACCGCGTAGAGCGACTCCGCCTCGACGCTGACGGCGAGCACGCGTCCATTGCGATCGAGGATGTCGCCGCGCTCGGCCGGCGCGGGCTGCGTCCGGAGCTGCTGCCGCTCGGCGCGCGCCTGGAGATCGGTGTGCTCGACGACCTGCAGCACGACGAGACGGGCTTCGATGCCGACCGCCCAGCACGCCCACAGGACGGCAAGCAGCACCATCCGGCGCTTGAGCGTCCGTCGCCAGTCTGTGCGGGCCTCTTCAGCCATCGGAGTCCCCGGTCTCCCGTCCTCGGTCCACGGTCTACGGTCGATGTGCCGCTATTGCGTCTCCGCGTGATCAGCGCAGCGCGACAATCGTCTTGGCCGGCGGCGCCGGCGGCACCACGCGCTCGATCACCGTCGCGTCGTGCAGGCCCGGTTCGGCCATGTGAAGCCGCTCCGTCGCGATCGCCTCGATGCGCGCCGGCGATTGAAGCGTCTCGATTTCCAGGTGAAGACGACGGTTGAGCGCCTGCTCCGCCGCGAACGTCTTCTGCAACTGCTCGACGCGATAGCCGTGGCGAATCAATTGAAAGTGCTGCCACGCCGAAAACAGGACGACGGCCACGAGCAGGACCGCGATGCCGGCTGACCGCCAGAGCTCCCGCTGCCGCGCCCGATCGATCTCGCGAACGATCGGGTTGTTCCGCACATCCTTCTTGATCGCGTACTCGAATGGTTCCATGGTGTTAAGCCAGCCGTTCAACGGCCCGCAGTTTCGCACTGCGCGCCCGTCGATTGATCGCGAGCTCCGCCTCGCCGGGGACGACCGGCTTGCGCGTCATCAGCCGCACCAGCGCGGGCTCCCGCTGGGCCAGAGCGCGAAACGTGTGCTTGACGATGCGATCCTCGAGCGAGTGAAACGCGATCACCGCCAGGCGCGCGCCGGCGCGCAGGCGGCCGATCGCCTGCTCGAGAAACTGATCCAGCCCGTCGAGCTCCCGGTTCACCCAGATCCGCAGCGCCTGGAAGGTGCGCGTCGCGGGATCGATCCGGCTGAAGCCGCGGTGCGGCACCGAGCGCCGCACGAGCGCCGCCAGCTGGCCGGTCGTTTCGACACCACCGTGCCGCGCGGCCGCCACCAGTGTGCGGGCGATACGGCGGGAGTACCGCTCTTCGCCAAGGGTGAAGATCACGTTCGCCAGCTCCGTCTCGTCCGCCGATCGCAGCTTGTCGGCGGCCGTTTCGCCGCGGCTCCGATCCATGCGCATGTCGAGCGGTTCGTCGCGCTGGAAGCTGAATCCGCGTCCTTCCGCGTCGAGCGGCATCGAGGAGACGCCGAGATCGGCGAGCGCGCCGTCGATCGCCGCAATGCCTCGCGCATCGAGCACCTGCGGCAGGTCGCGGTAGTCGGCGTGCACGAGCTCGACCCGATCACGCCACGCCGACAAGGTCTCGGCGGCCTGCGCCAGCGCGTCTGCGTCCCGGTCGAGGCCGAGCAGCCGCGAGGCGCCGCCTTCGAGCAGCGCCCGGGCGTGCCCGCCAAGGCCTACCGTGCAGTCGACGAACAGGCCGCCGCGCGCGGGCTCGAGCAGCGCCAGCGATTCGTCGAGGAGCACCGGGAGATGCGTAGGCATGGCCTTAAATCCCGAACTCCGACAGGGCGCGCGCGTCGTCGTCGGTGAACGGATCGCGCTGCAGCTTCGCCAGGAACCGATCGTGGTTCCAGATTTCGAGGTAGTTGTATTGCCCGAACACATCCACCTCGCCGGCCATCGAGGCCGATTCGCGCAGGCGTCCCGGAATCAGGACGCGCCCCTGCGTGTCGAGCTCCGCGGTCTGTCCGTAGTAATTCACCCGGTCGAGAAATCTGAGCTTCGACGGGTGCGTCGACGGCATCCGGGACAGCTTCTGCTCGATGTCGTTCCACACCGGCATGGGATACAGGCGGACGTACTCCCCCGTCAGGCTGGTGATGAACAGCTCGCGACCATGCGCCTCCTCGAGCGCCGCGCGGAAGCCGTTCGGCACTTTCAGCCGCCCTTTGTCGTCAATGCGAGCCGGGGCGTTCCCCCTGAACACCGTTAATTGGTCCACTTTGCTCCAAAAAAATCCACCGTGGATAGTAGAAGAGGTGTCCCTGGTTGTCAAGCCGCAAAATCCATCATCTCAGTAAGTTACGTCTTATTTTCGCCCTTTCTCCGCCTCAGCCGTGAAGCCGCCCGGGCGCGACTCTGCCGGACGTGCTACGATTCCGGGTTTTGGGAGTGACATGCTTCGCGCGGGATTGATCGGGTTCGGGTCGAGCGGGAAAACCACCCTCTTTCAGCTGATGACCAGCGCGCGCGACGCGCCGCGCAGCGTCGGCCGCGGCGAGGCGGCGGTCGGCATCTCCAAGGTGCCCGACGCGCGGCTCGATCGGCTCACCGCGATGTACAACCCACGCAAGCGCGTGGCCGCGACGGTGGAGTTCAGCGATATCGCGGCCCCGCCGCAGGGCGGCGGCGCGAGCGCCTTGGTGGACGTCGCCGCCTACAAGAACGCCGACGCGCTCGTGCACGTCGTCCGGGCCTTCCGCGATCCGTCCGTTCCGCATCCGTCCGGCTCGATCGATCCCGGGCGAGACGCGCGGGCCATGGAAGACGAGCTGATCCTCGCGGACCTTGGCGTGACCGAGCGGCGGCTCGAACGGATCGAGAAGGATCTGAAGAAGGGGCGTTCCGCGGAGCTGGAACGCGAGCGCGACGTGCTGACCGCCTGCCGGACGGCGCTCGAAGAAGGCCGCCCACTGCGCGCGCTCGGGCTCGCCGGCGATGATTTGAAGCGGCTCCGCGGCTTTCAGCTGCTCTCGGCCAAACCGCTGCTCGTCGTCATCAACCTGGACGAAGCGAACCTTGGCGATCCGAAGGCCAGCGACGCGGCACCTGCCGCCGAACGGGCCGGCCTCACGTCGTTTCTCGCCGACGCCGGCGGATCAACCGCCGTGGCCGCCGTCTGCGCGAAAATCGAGCTCGAGATCGCCCAGCTCGACGCCGGCGATGCCTCGGCGTTCCTCGCCGATCTCGGGCTCACCGAATCCGGCCTCGATCGGGTGATCCGCGCCAGCTACGACCTGCTCGGGTACATTTCCTTTTTCACGGTCGGCGAGGACGAGTGCCGCGCCTGGTCGATCCCGCGCCAGACGCCGGCGCAACTCGCCGCCGGTGAGATCCACAGCGATATCGCCCGCGGATTCATCCGCGCCGAGGTGGTCAGCTCTGATGCGCTCATCACCCGCGGGTCGATGGCTGCGTGCCGTGACCACGGCGAAGTCCGCCTCGAAGGCAAGGACTACATCGTGCAGGACGGCGACATCGTGAACTTCCGCTTCGCGACCTAACCTGGCCTCGACCGATCCGTTCGCATGGCGCAGCCTGCCGAGACGTCCATCGTCATTCCCGCCTACAACGAAGCGGCGTCCATCGGTCCACTCGTCGCCGAGTTGCTCGGCGCCGCCCCGTGGCGGGAGATCCTCGTCGTCGATGACGGATCCCGCGACGGCACGGCGGCCGCGGCGACGGCAGCCGGCGCCCGCGTGATCGCGCATCCGTACAACATGGGGAACGGGGCCGCCGTGAAATCCGGCATTCGCGAGGCCGCCGGCGAGTACGTGTTGATCGTCGATGCGGACGGCCAGCACCGCCCGGCCGATGCGATGCGGCTCATTTCGCGGCTTGGCGAATACGACCTCGTGATCGGCGCGCGCTCGTCGGCCACCCAGGCGACCGCCACACGGCGCATCGGCAATGCCCTGCTGAACGGACTGGCCGGCTACCTCACCGGCCGCCCGATTCCAGACCTCACCTCCGGATTCCGCGGCGCCCGGCGTGCGTGCCTGCTGGAGTTTCTCCATCTGTTGCCGAACGGCTTCTCGACGCCCACCACGACCACGCTGACCTTCATCAAGGCGGGCTACAGCGTCTGCTTCGAGCCGATCGAGGCGGCGCAGCGCGTCGGGCAGTCGAAGATCCGCCTCGGGCCGGATGGCTTCAAATTCACGCTGATCCTCCTGAAAATCATCACGATCTTCAGTCCGCTGCGGGTGTTCGTCCCCATCAGCCTCGTCACGTTCGCCGGCGGGCTGGCCTACGGCCTGTGGACGGTCGTCACGCAGTCACACCTGACGAACCTGTCGGTCCTGCTGATCTTCCTGGGCGTGGTGATCTTTCTCTTCGGCCTGGTTTCCGAGCAGATCGCGGCCCTGCGGCTGGAAGGCCGCCGCTGACCCCTCATCGGGTGTAAACTGGGCTCATCCGTATTCTAATGGCTCGTCCAGCTGCCCTCCTGCTCGGCGTGTTCCTCACGTTCTCGGGCGCGCTTCGCGCCGACGCCGGCACCGTGTCGCTTTCGCTGCACAACGGCCTGGTGACGATCAGCGCCACCGATGCCAGCGTGCGGCAGATCCTCACGGAGTGGCAGCGGGTCGGACACACCGTGTTCGTGAATGCCGACGGCCTCACCGGACCGCCCATCACGGTGCAGCTATCGAACGTCCCCGAGCGGCAGGCCCTGGATCTCATCCTGAAGTCTGCGGCGGGGTACATGGCCGCCCCGCGAAGCAGCCGGCTGGCAGGTGCCTCGGCGTTCGATCTCGTCTTCGTACTCGCGACGAGCGCTGCCCCGGCACCACCGCCAACGCCGGCCCGGCGCGAACCTGAGATCTTCTATCCGTCCGGGCGTCCCGGCCAGCCGCCGCGCGTGCCGATCTTCAGGCCGAGCTTCCCACGCCCGTCTCCCGGGCCACCTGGACAAGCCGACGACTCAGCTGGCGACGAACCCACCCAGCAAGCGCCGCCGGCCTCCACGGTCATCACGGCACCCGTTGTCTCGCCGCAGCCTGGCCTGGTCGTGATCCCCCCCAGGAAGAAGCCCGACGGCGGCGGCCGATAATCTCGCGTAAAATATCCGATCACGATGTCGCTCCAGGATGACGTGAACGCCGCGCTCACGCGCGCGATGAAGGCACAGGACCAGCTGACGCTCGGTCCGTTGCGGATGTTGAAGTCGGCGCTCGTGAATCGCGCAGTCGAGAAGGGCCGCGATCTCACCGAGGCGGAAGCGCAGCAGGTCATCACGACGCTCGTGAAGCAGCGCCGGGACGCCATCGAGCAGTTCGAAAAGGGCGGCCGTCAGGATCTCGCCTCGAAGGAAGCCGCGGAAATTCCTGTGCTGCAGGCCTACCTGCCGCCGGCGGCGAGCGACGACGAGATCGATCGCGCGGTGACGGCTGCCCTCGTCGAAACCGCGGCCACATCGCCGAGCGACATGGGCCGGGTGATGGCCTCCGTCATGGCCAAGCTGGCTGGGCGCTCGGCCGATGGTCGCACGGTGAGCACGCTGGTCAAGCGCCGGCTCGCTGGGGAATCGTAACGGTAAACTTTTCGTCAACTTCGGACGTCTAACATGATGAGACGGCAATCAGGGCCTCTCATCCATCCTCCTTTTCGCCCTCGCGCGAGCGAGGGCTTTTTTGTCGCTCCCACCATTTACGTTCTGGCCGGCATCCACTTCGTCGTGGACAGCTACGGCAATATCTACGCCCCGCTGCTGCCGCTGCTCCTCCCGCACCTCGGGATGTCGCTCGCCGTCGCGGGCACGCTGACGATGGTGTACCAGATGGCGGCGTCGATGTCGCAGCTTGGCTTCGGCCATCTGGCCGACCGCTGGCGTCCGCGCCTGCAGCTGGTGGCCGGTCCGGTGCTCGGCGTCGTCGTGCTCAGCCTGATCGGTCTGCCGCGGACAGTGTGGCAACTCGGCCTCGTGCTGGTCGTCGGCGGGCTCGGGGGCGCGGCGTTCCATCCGCCGGGTGCGGCGCTGGTCGGACGTCTCGGGGGCGAACGGCGCGGGATGGCGATGGCGCTGCACATCGCGGCCGGTTCGGCGGGGGTCGCATTCGGCCCGTTGCTCGCCGCCCCGCTCATCGGACATCTCGGGCTCGCGTGGACGCCCGTCCTGGCCATCCCCGGTTGCATCGCCGTCGCGCCGCTGCTGATGCGGGTGCCGCCCATCGTCGTCGAACGGAACGAGGCGGCCCATGAGGGAATCGCGGTGCTCAAGCCGTATGCGCGTCCGCTCTCGCGGCTCTACGTGATCGTGGCGCTGCGCACGCTGGTGTGGTTGAGCTTCCTTACATTTCTCCCGGTGCTGCTCACCGAACGCGGTGAGTCGGTGAGCCTGGCCGGCGTCACGATCGCGATCTTCCTCGCATCGGCTTGTGTCGGAGGATTGATCGGCGGCGCGATGGCCGATCGCTTCGGTCCGCGCACGGTCATCCTGACCACACTGCTCGGCGCCGTGCCGCTGCTCACGGCCTTGCCGCTCGCGGGCCATTGGGAACTGCTGCCGATGCTGTTCCTCGGTGGGATGCTCCTGCAGGCGACGCTGCCGGTCACCGTGACGTTCGCGCAGACGATCGCGCCGGTCCGAACGGCGACCGTCTCTTCGCTGATGATGGGATTCGGCTGGGGGCTCGGTGCGCTGCTCGTTCCACTGGTCGGCGTGCTCGGCGATCGGATCGGAATCGCCCCCACACTGGCCGTGGTCGCAGGCGTCCTGCCGCTCGCCGCACTGTTCGCGCTGGGGCTTCCGCGCGGCGTTCTGCCGAGCGTTCCCCGCGGGCAGGTGTGGTACGATCGATAGCAGATGCCGCCGCCTCGCCGATCGTCATACGCATCAGCGCTGCAGGCCTTCAACCCCGGGCCATGGACGCGCGCGGTCAAGTGGCTGATCTGCGCGTGCGCCGGGGTGTACGTCCTCGAACTGATCGGATTCCGGGGGCTCATCGAGCAGTATCTCGGGCTGGTGCCGGGCCTGGTCATCGACCGGTTCTACGTCTGGCAGCCGGTCACCTACCTGTTCGTCCACGCCGGTTTCTTTCACATCCTCTTCAACATGTTCGTCCTGTGGATGTTCGGCGTCGAGCTCGAACGTCTGTGGGGTACGCGCTTTTTCCTGAAGTTCTACTTCATCTGCGGAATCGGTGCGGCGGCCGCCACGCTGCTGATTTCGGTGCTGCCGTTCAGCTTCGCGGTCCCGATCTACTACTCGGACACGATCGGTGCGTCGGGCGCCCTCTACGGGCTGCTGGTCGCCTACGCGCTCTATTTCCCCGAGCAGCCGGTCTACATGTACTTCCTCTTCCCGATCAAGATGAAGTACTTCGTGCTCATCATTGGCGCCATTGCGTTCTTCTCGTCGTTCTCGACGGCGGGCGGCGGCATCGCGAACGTGGCGCACCTCGGCGGGCTGCTGGTCGGGTATCTCTACCTGTCGTATCTGAAGGGTGGCGGCTTTCACCCGCTCGGCGAGCTCAAGTACCGGTATCTGAAGTGGAAGATGAATCGGCTGCGGCGGAAGTTCGACGTCTACTCAGGCGGCCAGCCGAAAGATTGGGATCGGCATTAAGGGGGTCAGATCTTGTTTCTTGCACGACTGTCCACATCTCGACACAAGCCACAAGGTGACAGTCGCGCAAGAAACAAGATCTGACCCCCCTTACTTTTGATAGGCCATCGCTTTCAGGCGGGCGATCCGCTGCGCCATGGGCGGATGCGTGGCGAACAGATCCGCCACCGAGTGCTCGCTTGCGCCCATCATGTGCCCCACCGGGTCTGCGATGCACAGATGAGCCGTGCCGCGGTTGATCGACTTGGTCGGCTCGACCGCCTCGTCGATCGCTTCGAGCGCGCGCGCGAGCCCCAGCGGGTTGCGCGTGAGCTCGGCGCCTGACGCATCCGCCAGGTATTCGCGCCGACGCGAGACCATCATCGCCAGCATCTGACCGACAATCGGCGCCAGGATGATGCCGATCAGCCACACGACCAACATCAGCGCGCCGGCGGCTCCATTCCCCTCGTTATCGTCACGCCGGCGGGTACCGCCCCACCACAGGCTGCGCGAGGCCCAGTCCGAGAGCAGGATCACCGCGCCGACGAGCGCGGCAATCACGGTCATCAGCCGCACGTCGTAATTGCGGATGTGGCTCATCTCGTGAGCCACCACCCCCTGCAACTCCTCGCGATCCAGCGTGTCGAGCAGGCCGCGCGTGACCGCGAGCGAAGCGTGTGCGGGGTCGCGTCCCGTGGCGAACGCGTTCGGATCCGGATCGGGAACGACGTACACCTTAGGCCGCGGCAGGCCCGCGGCGATGGCCATTTCATCGACCACGTTGTCGAGTTGCTGCAGCTTGAGCCGATCGGCCTCCGTGGCGGAGGCCTTCAGCTGATCGAGCGGCATGGCGTGCGTCGACAAGAGCACCGCGCGATCGCCGGCGAAGTAGCTGAAGAGGGCCGACCCGCTGCCGACCGCCAGGGCGACGATCGATCCGATCGGCACGCCGCCGAAGGGCGTGCCGACGATGTACCAGTCGAATCCGGTGCCGATAAGGAACAGGAAGGCGATGAAGACCAGCATCACCAGCCAGGTGCGCCGGCGATTCGAGGCCTGTTGCTCGAGGATGTTCATCGGGGCTCCGCCCCGCTACTTCTTGAACGACAGGTCGACCGTCGGCACCTCGCGCTCGGCGGGCGCCGTGATCTCGAAGAGCTCGGACGGCGTGAACCCGAAGCTCGAGGCGACCAGGTTCGACGGGAACGTCTGCTGCGCCGTATTGAACTTCGTCGCGATGTCGTTGTAGAACTGCCGCGCGAAGCCGATCTTGTTCTCGGTCGCCGTCAGCTCTTCCTGCAGCGCCTTGACGTTCTCGTTCGCCTTGAGCGTGGGATAGTTCTCGGCCAGCCCGAACAGACGGCCAAGGGCCTGCGTCAGTTCGCCTTCCTTTTTCGCCGCGTCGGCCGGCCCGGTGGCGGTCACCGCCTTGGCCCGTGCCTCGACGACCTGCGTCAGCGTGTCGCGTTCGAACTCCATCTCGCCGCGCACGGTGTTGACGAGATTGGGAATCAGGTCGTGCCGCCGCTTGAGCTGCACATCGATCTGTTTCCACCCGTTCTGCGTCTGGTTCCGCAATCCGATCAGCCGGTTGTACGTGCCGATCGCCCAGAGCCCCAGCAGGACGATGACGCCGATGATGACGTAAAGGGCAATCATAGAGATCCTCCAAGACCTCAGGCCACAGGCTTCAGGCCCTACATCATTCCTTTGACGAATCCCCCATCGACTTGGATCGTGGTCCCCGTGATGTAGCTGCTGCGCGCCGACGCCAGGAAGGCGATCAGGTCGCCGAGCTCGCGCGGCTCGCCCAGGCGGCCGAGCGGCACGTGCTGCACCAACCGCGCTTCCACGGCCTCCGCCGTCGTCTGCTCGCGTGCGGCGGTCGCGGCTGCGAGCTCGGTGACGCGATCGGTGCGCGTGTAGCCGGGCGCAACGCAGTTCACCAGGATGCCGTCGCCCGCCAGCTCGGTCGCGAGCGTCTTCGAGAAGCCGACGACGGCGGCGCGCAGCGCGTTCGACAGCATCAGGCCGTCGATCGGCTGCTTCACCGACACCGACGTGATGTTGATGATGCGTCCGCCGCCGCGCCGCCGGAGATGCGGCACCGATTCCATGCAGAGGCGGACCACGCTCATCAGGACGAGGTCGATCGCGGCACGCCAGTCGTCTTCGCCGATCGTGTCGAACAGGCCGGAGGGCGGACCCCCGGCATTGGTGACCAGGACGTCCAGGCCGCCGAAGTGGCGAACGGTTGTTTCAACGAGGCGGGCGACATCGGCGCGGCGGGTGAGGTCGGCGGTGACGGGGAGGATCTCGCTGCCCGTTTCGGCGGCCAGGTCGGCGGCGACGCGCTGCAGTGCGGCCTGGTCGCGCGCGCAGATGACCACGCGGCAGCCTTCGCCGGCGAGGGCGCGGGCGGCGGCGCGCCCCAGCCCCCTGCTGGCGGCGCACACGAGCGCAACCTGGCCCTGCAGATCTGTCTGCATCACTTGTGAAAATAGTCGTCGGTGCCGTCGAGCCAATCCTTGCGGATCGGGCTGAAGAAGTCGAGCTCGAAGGTGTCTTCGAGCGCTTCCGCCTGGTGCTCCACCCACGAGGGGATGTGCAGCAGCTCGCCTTCGCGGACGGTCACTTCCTCGCTCCCGAGCACGAACTTGAGCGCGCCCTGCAGGACATAGGTCATCTGCTCGCTCTCGTGCGAGTGGCGGGGCACCAGCGTGCCGCGCTTGAGATAGATCTGTGCGACCATTTCGCGCTCACCGGAGATCACCTTGCGCGAGAGCATCTCGGTGACCTTTTCGTGCGCGATTTCGTCCCAGCGATACAGGCGAACGGTGTCAGTGCTCATCGTAAGAGGGTATTTCGCCGCCGGCGAAAACACCATAGAAAATTCGGAACGGGGAGGTGCGTAGTACAATCACCTGTTCTATATTGGGAGAGGGCCGTCCGTGGGCAGCGCCTGGCCCCACGGGCCCGCATGACACGCTGCCAAGAGGGTGAGGGATGAAAGCAGGAGTAGCGGAGACCAGCGGCGTCGAGACCCGGACGAAACTTCGGACGAACGGCACCTCGAAGCACGAAGGGCTCTCGCGCGAGCAGCTGCTCCAGGCCTATCGGCGCATGGTGCTGTCGCGCAAGCTGGACGACAAGGAAATTCAGCTCAAGAACCAGAGCCAGATCTTCTTCCAGATCAGCGGAGCCGGCCACGAAGCGGTGCTCATCGCCGCCGGCATGGCGCTCAAGCCATCCTACGACTGGTTCTATCCCTACTATCGCGATCGCGCGCTCTGCCTGCAGCTGGGGATGACCCCCTACGAGATGCTGCTCGAGGGCGTCGGCGCCGCCGACGATCCCAACTCCGGCGGACGGCAGATGCCCTCGCACTGGGGTCACAAGGCCCTGAACATCGTCTCGCAGTCGAGCCCCACCGGTACGCAGAGCCTGCAGGCCGTCGGTTGCGCCGAAGCCGGCCGGCTGTACGAGCGGATCGCGCAGATTCCGGATCGCGACGAGCGGTTCAAGGCCGACGAAGTCGTGTACATGTCGATCGGCGATGGTGCGACGAGCGAGGGCGAGTTCTGGGAGGCGGTGAACGCCGCCTGCACGCGCCAGCTGCCGGTGCTGTTCCTCGTCGAAGACAACGGCTACGCGATCTCGGTGCCGGTCGAGGTGCAGACGGCAGGCGGCGATATCTCGGCGCTCGTGCGGAGCTTCCCCGGGCTGCACGTCACCTCGGTCGACGGGACCGACTTCCTGCAAAGCCTGCGCACGATGCGCGAAGCGGTGGCGTACTGCCGCGCCCGCAAGGGCCCGTCGTTCGTGCGGGCGACGGTCGTCCGCCCGTACTCCCATTCGCTGTCGGACGATGAGCGGCTGTACAAGACGAAGGACGAACGGGCCGCGGAAGCGCTGCGCGATCCGATCCGCCGGTTCGGCGACTTCCTCAAGACCGACGGTCTCGCCACCGACGAGGAGCTCGCGGCGTTGACGAAAGAGGCCGAGCTGGAGGCGGCGTCGGCCGCCGAGCAGGCGCTCCAGGCGGCCAAGCCCACCAGGGACACGGCGACGCTCTGGGTGTACTCGCCGGACGTGGATCCCACATCGGCCGACTTCGACACGCCGGCGGCGCCCGAGGGCAAGCCGGACACGATGGTTTCGGCGATCAACCGGACGCTCAAGGACGAGATGGCGCGGAATCCGCGCATCGTGATCTTTGGCGAGGACGTCGCCGACGCCACGCGCGAGGAAGCGCTCACCGAGGTGCAGGGCAAGGGCGGCGTCTTCAAGCTGACGCACGGCCTGCAGCGCGCCTACGGCAGCGAGCGGGTGTTCAACTCGCCGCTCGCCGAGGCGGGCATCATCGGCCGCGGCGTCGGCATGGCCACGCGCGGCATCAAGCCGGTCGTCGAGATTCAGTTCTTCGACTACATCTGGCCGGCCATGATGCAGCTGCGCGACGAGATGGCGATGATGCGCTATCGCTCGGGCAACAACTTCGCCTGCCCGATGGTCGTTCGCGTGCCGATCGGCGGCTACCTGCGCGGCGGCGGCCCGTATCACAGCCAGTCAGGGGAGAGCATCTTCGCGCACTGCCCGGGGATTCGCATCGCGTTCCCCTCGAACGCGGTCGATGCCGCCGGCCTCCTGCGCACCGCGATCCGTTGCGACGATCCGGTGATGTTCCTCGAGCACAAACACCTCTACCGCCAGACCTACAACAAGGGCGAGTATCCCGGCTCCGAGTACATGATCCCGTTCGGCAAGGCTTCGCTGCGCCGCGAAGGCACCGACATGGTGATCGTCACCTGGGGCGCCCTCGTGCAGCGCTCGCTGCTCGCCGCGCAGCAGGCAGAGAAAGACGGCCTGAGCGTGGCCGTGCTCGACATGCGGACAATCATGCCGTTCGATTTCGACGCCATCGCCGAGCAGGTGCGGAAGACGAGCCGCGTCATCGTCGCGCACGAAGACGCGCTCACGTGCGGCTTCGGCGCCGAACTGGCCGCACGGATTGCCGACGAGCTCTTCGAATATCTCGATGCGCCAGTGAGGCGGATCGGGGCGCTCGACGCGCCGGTTGCCTACTGCCCGGATCTCGAGGAAGCCATCCTCCCGAGCTGGACGACGGTGCTCAACGGGATCAAGGACCTGGCCGCGTACTGAACACGGCTGTCTCCAGACTGCAGACTCCGGGCAACGGGCCCTGACAAGCGGCGGGCGCAGCGCCCGCCGCTCGCATGTTGCGGCGATGACACGGCGCGCGCTGCTCCGGCTGGTTCTGGCGTGCGGGGTCCCTCCCCTGTCGGGCCCCTCCGCGTTCTCCGCGCCTCCGCGTGGTGCTAATCCTGTAACCTCCGCGCCTCCGCGTAGCGCCTCTCCGCGTGAGACGCTCCAGGCCGCCGGGAGTCTCCCCCCATTCATCTCCGGCGCCTTCCCCGACGCGCAGGCGTTCGCGCGGATCGCCGACGGATCCTTCTACATCTTCGATCCCCGCCAGCATGCCGTGTACGCCGTCGACGCCGCCATGCGCCGCAGCCATCGCATCGTCCAGATCGGCACGGAGCGCGGACAGATCCTGCTGCCGACGGCCTTCGCCAGCGAGCCCGACGGCACGTTTGCCGTCGCCGATACGCCCAATCGCGAGCGGATCCAGGTCTTCGCCAGCGACGGCACCTTTCTCAGTGGCTTCTTCCCGGCGGGTGCGCCCGCGTTCTCGGTGGTGCTCGATGGCCTCGCGATCGGCGGCGTCGGGTCGCTGCAGTACGACGGTCAGACGATCCTGATCAGCGAACCGGCTGGCAGCGCGCTGGTATCGGAGTATTCCGCGTCGGGCACACCGATCCGGAGCTTCGGCACCCTCCGGCCCGTCGCCTCACTCGGGCCGGACGTTGTCACGCTGCTCAACATCGGCCTGCCGCTGTTCGATCCGCACGGCGGATACGCGTTCGTCTTCCAGACCGGCGTCCCGCTGTTCCGCCGCTACGACAAGGACGGCCGCTTCCTGTTCGAGCGGCACATCGAGGGTCCAGAAATCGACCCGCTCGTGAACAACCTGCCGACCATCTGGCCCAGCCGCCCCCCCGGCAGTCGCGAAATCCCCGTGCAGCACCCGATCGTCCGCGCCGCGGCCTTCGATCGTCAGGGCAACCTGTGGGTCGCGTTCGTGCTGCCCGTCATCTACGTCTACAACCCGCAGGGCGAGAAGCTCCGGACCGTGCAATTGCAGACGCCGTCCGGCGTGGTCGCGGCCACGAGCTTGTTCTTCGACGGGCGGGGCCAGCTCCTCGTCACCCCCGGCTGCTACATCTTCTAGGGGTCAGATCTTGTTTCTTGCGCGGCTGTCCTTCAGCGAGGACGACGCGCGATGTAAGATCATCCGGATGGCTGCCGCCCAGATCCTTCATCCTTTCCGCTCTGTTGCCGTGCTCGGTGCCGGGACGATGGGAGCGCAGATTGCCGCGCATGTGGCAAACGCGGGCGTTCCAGTCCTGCTGCTCGACATCGACGCGAAGACCGCACGCGAAGGCCTGAACCGGGCGCGCCGGCTGAAGCCGGACCCGTTCTTCACGGCCGACACGGCCGCGCTCATCGAAACGGGCGGCTTCGACACGCACCTGGCCCGACTCTCGTCCTGCGACTGGATCGTCGAAGCGGTGGTCGAGCGCCTCGACGTGAAGCGCGACCTGCTCGCGCGCGTCGACGCGCATCGCGCAGCTGGCGCCACCATCAGCTCCAACACATCGGGCATTCCGCTCGCGGCCATTGCGGAGGGGCGATCGGACAACTTCCGCCGCTGCTGGGTGGGAGCGCATTTCTTCAATCCACCGCGATACCTGAAGCTGCTCGAAATCATCCCGACTGCAGAGACCAATTCCGCCGTTGTGGCGCGCCTCGGGGATTTCGCCGACCACTTCCTCGGCAAGGGGGTGGTCGTCGCGCGCGACACCCCGAACTTCATCGCAAATCGGATCGGCCTGTACGGCTTGATGCGCATCTTCGATGTGCTCGCCAGCGGGCGCTATACCATCGAGGAGATCGACGCGATCACCGGGCCTGCGCTCGGGCGGCCGAAGAGCGCCACCTTCCGCACGGTCGACATCACCGGCGTCGACATCGTCGGCCACGTGGCCGACAACCTGGTCGAGCGCCTCGCGGATGAGACAGAGCGTCGGGCGTTCGAGGTCCCTGCCCTGGTGCGCGACATGATCGCGCGCGGCTGGCTCGGCGAAAAATCAGGACAGGGATTTTACAAGCGCGACCGGAAGCCGGACGGCAGCTCCGAGATCTTCACCCTCGATCCCGCTTCAATGACGTATCGCGAGCGACAGTCGCCGAAGCTGCCGGAGTTGGAGGCCGCACGGTCCATCACGAACGTGGGCGAGCGCGTGAGAGCTCTTTTTGCCGGCCGTGGACGTGTCGGCGAATTCCTGCGCGAGACGCTCGCCCCGACGCTGCTGTACACGACGGTCGTCGCGCCCTCGATTGCAAGTTCGATCGACGATGTCGATCACGCGATGCAGTGGGGCTTCGGCTGGGAACTTGGCCCGTTCGAAACCTGCGATGCGATCGGCTTTCCGGAGGGACACGGCCGCTTCCGCGAGCATCCGCTTCCACCCGCCGGGCCCGAGCTGCAGATCCTGCGTACAGCACGCGAGACCTCGCGCATCGTTCGGGCGAATGCGGCCGCCAGCCTGGTGGACCTCGGCGATGGCGTCCTCGCCGTCGATCTGCATTCCAAGATGAACGTGATCGGCGCCGACGTCGTGCAGATGTTGCAGGCGGGCGTCGAGGAGGCTGAACGCAATTTCGCGGCACTCCTGGTCGGCACCGAGGCGGCGAACTTCTCGGCCGGTGCGAACCTCATGCTGCTGCTCCTCGAGGCCGAGGAAGGCAACTGGGACGAGATCGACCTCATGGTCCGCACCTTCCAGCAGACGACCGCGTCGCTGCGGTACGCCCAGGTGCCGGTCATGGTCTGTCCGGCGGGGCTTGCGCTCGGCGGCGGCTGCGAGCTGGCACTGCATGCGGCGCGCGTGCAGGCGGCCGCGGAGACGTACATCGGGCTCGTCGAGGTCGGGGTCGGCCTCATCCCGGCCGGCGGCGGCACAACCGCCATGCTGGCTCGAGCCACCGAGCACCTCACGCCCGAGCAGCAGCGAAACCTGATCAACGTCGTCAAGCCGGTGTTCGAGACGATGGCGCTCGGCAAGGTGTCGACGAGTGGACCTGACGCACGTCGCCTGGGTTATCTGAGCGAGGCGGATGGGATCACGATGAACCGCGACCGCCTGATGGCCGACGCAAAACGGACGGCGCTCGCACTCGCCGCGGACGGTTATCATCCGCCGGCCCGGTGGACCAACATTCGCGTGGGTGGCGACGATGTGCGCGCGGCACTGACGATCGGTATCCACCTCGCATGGCGAGCCGGGCAGGCCACCGACCACGACGCAGTCATCGCGCGAGCGCTGGCGGGCATCCTGGCGGGCGGCGCGCTGCCACACGCGACGACGGTCGACGAAACGTATCTGCTCGACCTCGAGCGGGAGGCGTTCCTGCGCCTGTGCGGCGAGGCGAAAACGCGCGACCGGATCCGTTACACGCTGAAGACCGGAAAGACGCTGAGAAACTGAGCCCGTGGTGGCCTAACGGGAATTCACCGAATCCCCCATGTCCGATCGCATCCATCAAATCACCGGCTCCGCCGGTCCCCTCGAAGTGCTGCTCGACGAACCGGTGGGTCGTGAGCCCGGCCAGGCGCCGCGCGCCGCGGTCGTCCTCGGCCATCCACATCCGCTGTATGGCGGGACGATGCACACGAAGGGGTTGTACCAAGCGGCGAAGGGACTGAGCCGGATTGGCTGTGCGGTGCTGCGATTCAATTTCCGCGGCGTTGGCAAGAGTGCCGGCACCTTCGACAACGGCCCGGGCGAGATGGACGACTTCCGGTCCGGCCTCGAGCTCATGTCGAACCGTTATCCCGGCGCGCCGCTCTGGGCTGGTGGATTTTCGTTCGGCTCGTGGATCGGCCTCACCGTCGGCGCGGCCGACGATCGCGTCTCGGCGCTCATCGGCATCGCCCCACCGCTCGAGAAATACGACTTCTCGGCGCTCAAGGACAGCGCGAAGCCGAAGTTCTTCATCCAGGGCGAGCGCGACGAGATCTGCCCGCTGAAGGTGCTGCGGCAGTTCTACGGCCAGCTGCTCGAGCCGAAGGAGATGGTCGTCATCGATGGGGCCAATCACCTGTTCGACGGCCAGGCGAGCCAGGTCGGAGATGCGATCGAGGAACTGCTGAGCGACTACCCCTCGGGTGCCTGACGCCCGGTTCAGCGCATCGCACGCGGCGCTGGACGCCGACCGGCTGGCGGACATATCATCCGCGCCGAGAGGTGCCCGACCCGCTTCCACAGCTTTGCGCATCTTGAACAATCTCACAGAGGCAACCAGCGCATGAATCGCAGACAGTTCGTCCAGGGCTCGGCGGCCGCGTTCATCGCCTCCCGCCTGCCGCATCTCGCCGCCCAGACCTCGGCGGCGCCCCAGGTGAAGATGATTCGGACGCAGGTGCTCGAGATCGGCTATCACGAGTACGGCGATCCGTCAGGCTTCCCCGTCATCCTGCTGCACGGATTCCCGGACGACGCGCATGCGTACGATGGCGTCGGCCCGGCGCTCGCGAAGGCTGGTTACCGCGCGCTGGCCGTATACCTCCGCGGATACGGACCGACGCGATTTCTGGATCCGGCCGCGCCGCGCACGGCGGAACAGGCGGCGATTGGACAGGACGTCATCGACCTCGCCGACGCGTTGCACCTGGAGCGATTCGCCGTCTCCGGCTTCGATTGGGGCGGCCGCGCCGCCTGCATCGCCGCCGCGCTCCATCCCGATCGCGTGCGAGCCGCCGTGCTGGTGGGCGGCTATTCGATTCAGGACACCATCGATCCGCCCCGCGCGATGCCGCCGGAAGCCGCGCGCCGGTCCTGGTATCAGTGGTACTTCAACACCGAGGCCGGGCAAATCGGTCTGGAGCAGACACGCCGGCCGCTGTGCGAGTTGCTGTGGCGGGAATGGTCGCCGACCTGGCATTTCAGCGAGGAGATGTACAGCCTCACGGCCGCATCCTTCGAGAATCCCGACTTCGTCGGCTGCGTCATCCACTCCTATCGCCATCGGCATCGGAACGCGCCCGGCGAGCCGCGGTTCCTGGAAACGGAGCGGCAACTCGCCAGGCGGCCGCCGATCACCGTACCGACGATCGTCCTCCACGGCGGAGACGACGCATTCGGGCATCCGGCGGCGGAGATCACGGCCGGGGATCGCAAAACCTTTCCGCACCTCGTCGACAAGCGCATCGTCGATGGCGCGGGGCATTTCGTGCCGCACGAAAAACCCGAGGCGGTGACGACGGCGATCATCGACGTGCTGGGCGCCACGAAGTAAGTCGCGCGGCTTCGAACGCGTCTGAGCTTGACAGCATGCGGCGTCGGCATCATGCTGCTCGGATTCAAAGGGAGCGTCCGATGGCAGATAGTCCAGCAGTCGGTCAGTTACTAGCGCAGGCGGCGGTCGATCGGGGGGTGGCGGCGCGCCTGATCGAGAACCCTCGGGCGCAGTTGTCCCAGGCCGGCGTCGATCTACCGTCGACGATCGCCGTGCACGTGTACAAGAACGACGCGACGACCATGCACGCCGTGCTGCCGGTGGAGATGCCGGGCGAGCTCGACGCGGCACGCCGGGTGAATCCGACGGCCGCCAAGGTCTTCGAGCGTGCGTGGCGAGACGCGGCGTTCAAGAGCCGTCTCATGGCGTCGCCGCGGCAGGCCTTCGTCGAAACCACCGGCCTCACGCCTCCCTCGTCGCTGAAACTCGTCGCACACGAGAACACGCCGACGTCGATCAACCTGGTCATTCCGTACATTCCGACGAGCGAGTTGAGTGACGCGGATCTCGAGCGGGTCGCCGGCGGCAAGGGCGACAGCGGCTGCAGCACAAGCGTACAGGTGGGCTACTCGCTGGTGGGCGCAGCGCCGGAAGTCGCCGCGGCGAACCTGGGAGTCGGCGGTGCCGTAGGGGCCGTGGGGGCGTTGACGATGCTCGGCGGCGGCCTCGCGTCTGCCTTCAAATAGGGCTCGACCATGGATCTGAAGAGTGCAAAGGTGCTGGTGACTGGTGGCAGCTCCGGGATCGGGCTCGCCACCGCCCAGCACTTCACGACGTTGGGCGCACGGGTTGCCATCTGCGGCCGCAAGGGCGACAGGCTGAACGCAGCGGCGAAGGCGACCGGCGCGGTCCCGATTGTCGCCGACGTGAGCCAGGAAGCGGATGTCGTACGGTTGATCGAAACGGCCGTTCGCGAGCTCGGCGGGTACGACACGCTGATCAACAACGCCGGTTTCGGCCGCTTCGCGCCGCTTCTCGAGATGAGCGCCGACGACTTCCGGCGCGTGTGGGAAACGAATGTGCTCGGCGCCATGCTCGTCGCGCGCGAGTCGGCGCGCCATTTCGTGAGCCAGCGCCGCGGCAACATTGTCAACGTCGCCTCGACGACGTCGCAGCGCGCTGGCGCGACCAGCTCCGCGTATGCCTCCAGCAAGTTCGCGCTCGCAGGACTCACGCAGGTGTGGCGGGCCGAGTTGCGCCAGCACAACGTGCGCGTGATGCAGATCAACCCGAGTGAAGTGCTCACCGGGTTCCGCGCCAACTCCGGCCGGCCATCACACGCGGAGAATCCGACAAAGCTCCACGCGGACGATATCGCGCAGGTGATCGCGAGCATGCTCGCGCTCGACGACCGCGGGTTCATCACCGACGCCACGGTGTGGGCGACCAACCCCAGCGATTGAGACCGTCAGCGTGCCGCCTCGATCTCCTGCCGGGTGATCGGGCCGACGGTCCGTTCGATGATGTCTCGCGGCCCGGTTCCTCCTCAGTTGATCGGCGGCTCGGAGTTGACTCGAGAGCGATAACGATAACGGAGGCGCGCCATGGATGCTGCACAGCTGCGAGGACGTTTTCGGGGAGAGATCGTCGAACCGGGCGACGCCGGATACGATGACGCGCGAAAGGTGTACAACGCGATGATCGACCGGCGTCCGCGCCTCATCGCGCGATGCCGCGACGCGGGAGACGTCATGACGGCCGTCAATTTCGGGCGTGAGCACACGCTGCTCACGGCGATTCGCGGCGGCGGGCACAACGGCGGCGGCCTGGGGATCTGCGACGACGGCCTCGTCATCGATCTCTCGGGGATGAAGGGGATCCGTGTCGACCCTGCCGCGCGCACCGTGCGTGTCGAGGGCGGCTGCACGGGCGGCGAGATGGATCACGCGACGCATGCCTTCGGCATGGCAACGCCGGGCGGCACCGTGTCGACGACGGGCGTGGCCGGCCTGACGCTGGGCGGTGGCATCGGGCACCTGACGCGACCCTGCGGCCTGGCCATCGACAACCTGCTCGAGGTGGACGTCGTACTCGCCGACGGCCGGTTCGTGACGGCCAACGCGCAGGAACATGCCGACCTGTTCTGGGCAGTCCGAGGCGGCGGCGGCAACTTCGGCGTCGTCACCTCCTTCCTCTTCCGCCTGCACCCGGTCGCCACGGTGAGCGCGGGACCGACCTTCTGGCCGATCGAGCAAACGCCAGAGGTCCTGAGCGCCTATCAGACGTTCATCCTCGAAGCGCCCGAGGACGTCAGCGGCTTCTTCGCGTTCCTGACGATCCCGCCTGTGCCGCTCTTCCCGCCGGAGCTCCACGGCCGGAACGTGTGCGCGGTGATCTGGTGCTCGACGGCCGCGCCGGAGAGAGCGGACCAGGCGACACGAAAGATGCGGTCGGTCGGCACGCCGCTCCTCGATCACGTCGGACCGATGCCGTTTCCGGTGCTCCAGAGCCTCTTCGATCCGCTGCTGCCACCTGGCCTGCAATGGTACTGGCGCGCGGACTTCGTGAAGTCGTTCAGCGCCGAAGCCATCCGCACGCATCTGGAGCAGGCCTCGAAGGCGCCCGCCGGCGCGTCACAGGCTCACATCTATCCGATCAACGGAGCTGTGCACCGCGTGGGGGCGACCGACACGGCGTTCAGCTACCGCGATGCCAATTTCGCACTCGTGATCGTCGGCGTGGATCCGGATCCTTCCAACAGGGAGACGATTACGAAGTGGTGCAAGGACTACTTCGACGCCGTGCATCCATATTCCGCGGGCGGCGCTTACGTGAATTTCATGATGGAGGAAGGCCAGCCGCGCGTGAAGGCGGCCTTCCGGGACAACTACGACCGCCTCGCACGCGTGAAGAAGACGTACGATCCGACGAACTTCTTCCGCGTGAATCAGAACATCCAGCCGGCGTAAGCCGTCCTGCGCCGCGCGCGTCGTGCCGGCCCGGGCCGTGGCTGGGACCACGGATTAAACGTCGAACGTCCTGCAGGGGTCCAAGAGAACAGATTCACTTTTGGAGGCCTGCATGAAAACGATGGGACGATCGGGGCGCATACCGGTGTTGGTAGCCATTTTCGCGATGCTCGCGCTGGTGCCAGTGGCCTGGGCGCAAGGGCCGGGCGGGCGCAGGGGGCAAGGCGTCGGGCCGGGTCTGATGGCGATGGCACCCGGCGTGTTCCTGCCGCTCAGGGCTGCCCAGCTGACCAACGTGCAGCAGCAGCAGGTGCAATCGTTGATGAGCCAGTTCCGGAAAACGTGGCAGCCACAGCTTCAGCCGGCGATGCGGGCGCTTGCCGATGCGATCAAAGCGACGCCGGCTGATGCAGACACCATCCGCGCGCGCAGCGCCGACCTGGCCGCCATTCAGGCGAACGCCGCGGTCGCCGGTGCGGACTTGCGCGCGCAGATTCTCGCGCTCCTCACGCCCGACCAGCAGCAGCGTGTGCTGCAGTTCGAGGCACAAATGGAACAGCGGCGCGCCTCGCGCCATCCGTCGAACGGACCGGGCGGCGGCCGCTGAGCTTCTTCACTTCTTCCGGCTGGACGAGCGTTTCTTCGTCGACCGCTTGCGAGGCACTTTCGCGCCGGCCTTTCTCGCTTCAGAAAGGCCGATCGCGATCGCCTGCTTGCGGCTGGTGACGCGCTGGCCAGACCGGCCGCTCTTGAGCGTGCCATGCTTTCGCTCGCGCATGGCACGCGCCACTTTCTTCTGCGCCTTCTTTCCGTACTTAGCCATGGTTCCGCGCAGGTGCAAAACGTGCGCCACGCCGCTGCGCTTCAGGTGATGCGCGCCACGGCCACCAGGCGCACATCCGCCACGGTGTGGGCGACCAATCCCAGCGATTGAGACCGCCTCTCAGGCTTGCACCGCAGCGGATCGTGACCATCGCCTGAAGAACGCGGACAGATCGCCATCCACGGCGTACGAGGCGGCCATCTCGTGCACCGAGTGCAGGCCGAGCATCCGGTAGCTCTCGAACTGCGCCTCATCGAACCATTGGTTCGCCGTCGATTCGTGCGGAAACGCTGGGTGGCTCTTGCCGTAGTTGATCACGTCGATCGGTTCCCGCCCGCAGAGTGTCGCCTTCAGGTAGATGAGGACCCCGTCCTCCGCCTCGGGACCATCCACCTCGCGATACAAAATCCTGGCAGCCGCGGCGTGCGGGTTTCCGTTCCCCTGATGCGCCGCATCGATCGGGCAGCCATCGTCGAACACAATCGGGATGCCCAGGTCGATGCGGATCTGCCGAATGGCCGTCGCGAGATCGTCGAACGTGTAGGAGGGATCGCAGCTCGCGTCACTCACGAGCACGTACCGGCATCGCCGGAGCACCATCTGATACAGCCCGAGGTTCTCGAAATGCCCGCCGTCGGACAGGTAGACGTAGGGGCTCCTGTCGGTCGTCAGGCCGAGCATCTCGCGCAGGATCGGCGCCGCGTCGAGTCTCGGCTCGGTGCTCCGCCAGGTGCGCCTTCCGGCCGTGCCCGGATTTCCCAGCCAGATCCCCAGCCGCGCATTGAACAGCGTCAGTAGAAACGTCAGCGCGGGCGTCGAAAACGCACCCATGTTCGGGCTGGCCGCGGCGCCTGAAATCGTGATCGCCGTCCCGAGCGAGAGGCCGCCGCCCCCGGCGCGGCGGGCCGCCGCGTACTCGTCGGCCGGTCGGTAGCCGAGTCCGTCCGACGCCGAACCCACATGGAGCGGAGTCGCGGTGAACGACTCCGCCTTGCGGTGCAGGCGCCCGTGCGCGGCCTGGGCGATCTTGTCGAGCGTCATATTGACCACCAGAAATGGCCGCGCAATGACCTTCAACTCAGCCAGGCTCACGTCGTCGGCGGGATCGAAACCCGTGAACGGGTTCGGATGCCGGCGGCGACCGGGACGCGAGGCGCCGAGGAAGCTTCGGATCAGCCGGTTCCGGTACATGCCGTGGAGCGAGAACTTGTTCACGGGGACGAACACGCCCATCAGCATGCCAAACACGAGGTAGACGGCGGCCAGGAGGCTCGCCTCGCGAAGGATGCTGTCGCTGCCGCAGGCGGCGACAGCCGACAGACCGGCGCTGGCAAAGCCACCATGAATTCGCGCGATCGCCCACTCGTTGAGCCAGGAGAGCGACGATAACAACAGCACCGCGAACGCCGGCGCCGCCAGCCCAAAGGCGAGGCGCCGCCCAACCGGCGCGCGGCCTTCTCCGACACGCCCGATCGATCGCCCGAGGACCGCGGCCGCGGCTCCGAGCACCGACGTGATGACCGGAATCGCGGCGGCGGCATGCCCCGGTGTCAGACCAAGGACATCCCGCAGCACGCCTCGTATCATCCGGAGCAACACCGGCCCCTGAAAGACGACCAGTCCGATGAGCAGCCAGACGACGCCGACCATGAGGAACCAGGCGACGCTGCGGCTCCACCACTCGAGATCCGCGTCATCCATGTCGCTGCCGGCGACGCCCATGAAGACGAACGCGCCCGCCATCAGGACGGCCACGAAGAGAGGAAAGGCGGTCGTCACGTAGATCGGTCGGCAGGCGGCGCCCTTCAGCAGCACCGCGAGCCACGTCAGTCCTGCCATGGCCACGGCACCGGAAATCACGCCGGCCAGAATGGTCTGTGGACGCCACCGGCGTTGGCCGGATAACGGGCCCGCCAACGTCCAGAGTGCACCGTGCATCAGTGCCCCCAGCAGGACCAAGTCGATCACACGGTTCCCGCCGGCGCGGCTGGCGGCGACGAGGACCGTCAATCCGATAAGGCTCGCGCAGAACGGAAGCAGGTTGAACAGCAGCACCTTATGGGGGCCCGACTGCCGGTCGCCATAGCTGGGGAGGTTGAGCAGCGCGAACAGCGTGCCTCCGAGCAACAAGGCTGCGCTGACGGAAAAGATGATCGATGCCGGATCCCCGAGGCGATCGGTCGCACCGATCGCGAGCGGCTGATAGAGATCCTGCACGACGCCGAAATAGATCACCGGGAGGAGCAGTCCGGCGGCGACGAGCGGCAGAAGGACGAGCCAGTTGAGAAACAGGTTTCGGGCGACGATCGCCACGAGCGTCCAGACGTCCGCCGAAAGGAAACCGGTCGCCGGGCTCATGAAGCGGCTGCAGGCGCGGAAGCTGGCGACAGGCTCCGGCTCCGGTGGTCCGTCTGCGCAGGGATCGCGGCGCAGCTCGTCGAACGGCGATGGCACCTCGGGATCGCGCGTCGCCTGGTGCAGCCAGCCAGTCAGCCACCCACCGGTGTAACCGCCGCCCGACACGGTCGAAAGATAGTCGAATCCGCGCAGGAGATCGTGGCGAGCCAGGCCCTGAATGACGCCGAGCGCGAAGCTGGCGCTTCGAATGCCTCCGCCCGACAGGCAGAGTGCCGCGTAGGCATTCCGATGTCGCTCGGCAATATGGGCGCGTTGCCGCGCCTCCGCGCCGACGGTCGTCTCCGGTGCGGCGCCTGCGACCGGTGTCGCGATGCCGCGCATCTGTCGGTGCTCGGCTTCGAGTACGTCCAGCAGCGAGAGCGGCGGCTCGTCGTCCGGCCGGGATGTCGTGAGTGGCACGATGCGTCCGATGTGCCCTCACTATAAGCCAATTCGGGCGCACTGAACGGCCCGCCGGCTCCGGCTTCCTTCTGACCATCTGAATCCGCGAGCTCGAGATCGCGCTCGAGCGCCCGCCGCTCGCTCTCAGCGCCTGGGATTGTCTCTGGCGTACACGTCCAGACGGTAGGTCTTGAAAAGGAAGGGCTCTGGCTGCTTCTGCTCGCCCAGTCGCAGGGCCACCGCTGCCGAGCGTGTGTTGTCCGGATGGATGATGCTGATCGCCCGCGGCCAGCGCAGCACGGTAAAGGCATACTCCATCGCCGCCGCGGCGGCCTCGGTCGCGTACCCCTTTCCCCACGCGTCGCGAGCCAGCGCCCACCCGATCTCATGATCGGGCCAGCCTTCCGGATAGTTCGGGCCCACGCGGCCGATGAAGCGGCCGCTCGTCTTCTCGACGACGGCCCACATCCCGAAGCCGCGCATCAGCCAATGGCCCATGGCATAGGCCATGGTGCGCCAGGCGTCCATCCGGTCCTGCGCCTTCTGATCCAGCGTGATGAAACGGGCGACCTCGGGATCGGCCATCATCGCCGCAAAGGCGTCGAAGTCGGCCGGTTCCATCGCTCTCAGGAGCAGGCGCGGCGTTTCAAGAGGCGGAGCATCCATGTGCATCGAGTATCATTTTGGCATGCCGCTGCTGCTGATGCTGCTCACGATTGCGATCGGCGCCGCCGGTCCACCATCGACAACAACGGTGGTGCTGGTGCGCCATGCCGAGCGGCAGGGGACGATGACGGCCGATCCGCCGCTCTCGCCTGCGGGCCTGGCGCGGGCGCAGCGGCTCGCGGCGCTCTTCGGCGAGACGCACGGCAACGGGCGAATCGATACCATCTATGTCACCGACACGCGCCGTACCCAGCAGACGGCGGCGCCGCTCGCGGCCGATCTCCACGAGCGTCCGATCGTCATGCCCGCCGGCGACGTCGCCGGCCTGGCCTCGCGGGTGCTACGCGACAACCGCGGCCAGCACGTCCTCATCGTCGGCCACAGCAACACGGTGCCCGAGCTCGTGCATGCGCTGAGCGGCCTCACCGTCGATCCGATCAGCGACGGGGACTACGAGAACATCTACATCGTGACGATCCCGTCGAACGGACCCGCGACGCTGCTGCACCTGCGGTATTGAGCCGCCTCACCGTTCGAGCCGGACGCGTCGTCTCTACTCGCCAACGACCGGCTGCTCGTAGTGTGGCTTCTTCATAATCCAGACGAACGGAATCGCCGCGGCCAGCAGCGCCGCCATCACGCGGAATCCATCCAGGTAGCTCATCGCCACCGCTTCGCGGACGACTTCACCATAGATGCCCGCGAAGGCCTCGGTGCCCGCGTGCGTGAGGGCCTGGCCCTGCGCCGCGAGGTAATGCTGCAGCTCCGCGACCGCCTGTGAAAAGAGGCGCGGGTGCAGACCCATGTCGCCGACGAGCTGGACCTGGTGGAACTGGGCGCGACGGTCGACGAACGCCGTGAAGAGCGAAATGCCGAAGCCCGCGCCGAGGTTGCGGGCCAACCCGATCAGGCTCGTCGCATAGCCCATTTCGTGCTGCGGAATGGGATCGACCGTAATGGTGGCCAGCGGTACGAACAAGAAGGACAGGCCGGCGCCCATGATCAGCTGGGGCCACAGGAAGCTCCATGGGCCCGCGTTCAGATCCAGGAACGAGAACATATAGGCGCCGATCGCCCCGACCAGCAGGCCGCCGCTCAGGAGCGCGCGCATGTCCCAGCGCCGCCCGATCAGGAACCCGGCGATCGGCATGAAGATGAGCGTGGCGATGCCGCGCGGAGAATTCCAGATGCCTGCCGTCACAGCCGGGAAGCCCAGCAGCGTCTGCATGAAGAGCGGCAGCAGCACGATGCTGCCGTACAACGCGAAGAACAGCGCCATCGACAGTGATGTCCCCGTCGCGAACGTGCGGTGGCGGAGCAGGTCGAAATGCACGACCGGGTCGCGTGTGCGCAGCTCCCACCAGATGAAGGCGACGAGCCCCACCGCCGCGATGATGCTCATCGCCACGATGAAATGCGAGCCGAACCAGTCGTCCTCCTGCCCCTTGTCGAACACCACCTGCAGGGAGGCGATGCCGATCGCGAGCAGCCCCATGCCCCAGTAATCGATGTGTCCGGTGCCGCGCCGAATATATGGCGGATCGAAGACGAAGGTCTGGACGAGGAACAACGCGGCCAGGCTGACGGGGATGTTGATGAAGAAGATCCATCGCCAGGAGTAGTCGGTCGTCAACCAGCCGCCGAGAATGGGCGCGACGATCGGGGCGACGACGATGCCGACGCCCCAGAGCGCCATCGCATGGCCTCGCTCCTCGCGCGGAAACGTCTCGAGCATGATCGCGCGTGTGGTCGGCTGCAGCGACCCGCCGGCCGTGCCCTGCAGGACGCGGAAGAAGACGAGCATCGGCAGGTTGGGCGCAATCCCACAGAGCACGCTGGCCGAGGCGAACCCCACGACGGCCATCATCAACAGCCGCTTGCGCCCGAAATAATTCGCGAGCCACCCGGAGAGCGGCAGGATGACCGCGTTCGCGACGAGGTACGACGTGAGCACCCAGGTCGCTTCATCCACGGATGCGGAAAGGTTTCCCGCGATGTAGGGCAGGCTGACGTTGACGGCCGAGGTATCCACCAGCTCCATCACCGCGCTCATCATCACGGCCGCGGCGATCAGCCAGCGCATCGTCTTGTCGGCCACGCCGACATCGAAGGCGGCCGCGGCGGGGTTCGGCGGTGGATGCTGGGGGGAGTCAGCGGAAGGCACGAAGACTGATCTTACGCCACGTCGCCCGATCCAGCCCGTCAACGGCCGTTCGTGCACAATGGATGCAGGAATCTCGTATGGGTGACACGCGGCTGCGGCGGGACATCGGCGTCGTCGGTCTGTTGTTCGCGGCGGTCGGATCGATCATCGGATCGGGCTGGCTCTTTGGCGCACTCGTCGCGGCTCAGATCGCCGGACCGGCCGCCATCATCGCCTGGCTGATCGGCGGGGTGATGATCGTGCTCATCGGCCTCTGCTACGCCGAACTCGGGACCATGTTCCCGGTCGCCGGCGGCGTGGTTCGCTACCCCCACTTCAGCTTCGGATCGCTCGCCAGCTATACGCTCGGCTGGATCACCTGGCTCGCGGTCGCCTCCACGACGTCGATCGAAGTCGAAGCCGCGCTGCAGTACGCCACCGCGTACCTGCCGTGGCTCCAGCATCTCCGGGGCGGCGTCCCTGTGCTGACCGGCCGCGGGTTCGCCGTCGCGGCGGCGCTGCTGACGATTTTCAGCCTGGTCAACGTGATTGGAATCCGGTGGTTCGCCCGGCTGAACACCGCCCTCGTCTGGTGGAAGCTCACGATCATCAGCCTGGTCATCGTCGCCTTTCTGGTCACCGTGTTTCACACGGCGAACTTCAACCATCCGGCGGCGGGCGGCTTCATGCCCGCAGGCTGGAAAGGCGTCTTCTCCTCCATCGCCACGGCAGGCATCGTCTTTTCCTATCTCGGGTTCCGGCAGGGCGTGGAACTGGCGGGCGAGACGGACAATCCGCAGCGCAACGTGCCCATTGCCATCATCGGTTCCGTCCTCATCACCGCCGTGCTCTACATCGTCCTCCAGGTGGCGTTCGTGGGCGCGCTGCCCGTCGGCGCCCTGCGGAACGGCTGGGCGGCGATCGGCACGAGCTTCACCGGGTCGATGAGCGGCGTCGCCGCCACGTATGGTCCGCTCGCGGCGCTCGCCGGCGTCATGGGCATGACCTGGTTGGCCATTCTGCTCTACGTCGACGCCTTCATCTCACCCGCCGACACGAGCCTCATTTACACGACGGTGACGGCGCGCATCTCGTACGCGATGGGGCGAAACGGCAACGCGCCTCGCACCCTCGCGAACGTGAGCGCGCGCGGCGTGCCGTGGGTGAGCGTCATCGTCACGTTCGTCGCCGGCTTGATCTTTTTCCTCCCGTTCCCCGGGTGGCAAACGCTCGTGGGGTTTGTGACCTCCGCGACGGTGCTTTCCTTCGGATCGGGCCCGCTCGTGCTGCTCGCCATGCGCCGCCAGCTCCCGAACCAGGCGCGACCGTTCCGGCTGCCGGCAGCCCACCTGCTTGCGTATTTGGCGTTCCTGTCGTCCAATCTAATCGTGTATTGGTCGGGCTGGGCGACCGACTGGAAGTTGTTCGTGGCCGTGCTGCTCGGGTACATCGTGCTCGCCGCATACGAGGCACGGCACCACGAGATGACGCCGCCGCTCGATGGGCGGTCCGGGGCGTGGGTCATCCTCTGGCTGGCGGGACTCGCGGTGATCAGTTGGATCGGCTCCTACCCGGTCGCATCGGCGCACGCGGGCAATCTCGGCCTGCTCGGCTTCGGACAAGCGCTGCCCGTGCTGGCCGTCTTTTCGGCGCTCATCCTGTGGATGGCGACCGCGTGGCGGCTGCCGGACGACCGAGTCGCAGCCTACCTTCGGGACGAAGGGTAGCTGGCGGAGGCAAATCGATTGAAGACCATGCAGGATGCAGTCATCGTCGCGGCCGTGCGAACGGCGATCGGGAAAGCGCCGTCGGGGACGCTCAGGTACACGCGACCTGACGATCTGGCCGCCGCCGTCATCGCCGAGGCGGTGCGGCGCGCCCCGGGCCTCGATCCCTCGGACATTGACGATGTGATTCTTGGCTGCGCGATGCCGGAGGCCGAGCAGGGATTGAACGTGGCGCGCATCGCGAGCCTGCGCGCGGGGCTGCCGGTGTCGGCATCGGCCGTCACGGTGAACCGGTTCTGCTCATCCGGGCTGCAGGCAATCGCGTATGGCGCCGAGCGGATCATGTGCGGCTTCGGCGACGTGGTCGTCGCCGGCGGGACCGAGTCGATGAGCCTCGTGCCGATGGGCGGCCATAAGGTGGCGCCGAATCCCACGCTGAGCCGCGAATATCCGGACGTCTATCTCACGACCGGGCTTGTCGCCGAGAACCACGCGCGCGAGTCGCACGTGTCGCGCGAGGCGCAGGATGCGTTCGCGCTGCGCAGCCACCAGCGAGCGCTCGCGGCGATCGACGCGGGGCGATTCCGCGACGAGATCCTGCCGATCACGGTGAAGGTGATCGACGCCCCTCGCAGCGTCCGCGAGATCACGTTCGACACAGACGAAGGGCCGCGCCGCGACACGTCGATGCAGGCGCTCGCAAAGCTTCGGCCCGTGTTCCGCGCGGATGGCTCGGTGACGGCCGGCAACTCCTCTCAGACGAGCGATGGCGCCTCGGCCGTGGTCGTGATGTCTGGCGCGCGCGCGAAGGCGCTGAACCTCCAGCCGCTCGGGCGGTTCGTCGCGTTCGCCACCGCCGGCGTCAAGCCGGAGCTGTTCGGCATCGGCCCGGTGCCGGCCATCCGCAAGGTTCTGAAGATCGCCGGTCTCTCACTCGCCGACATGGACATCGTCGAGATCAACGAAGCGTTCGCCTCCCAGCTGCTCGCGTGCCTGCAGGAGCTCGACGTCGATCCGGAGCGCCTCAATCCGAACGGCGGCGCGATCGCGCTCGGCCATCCGCTCGGCTGCACCGGGGCACGGATGACGACGTCGGTCTTGTACGAGCTGCGCCGGCGCAAGGCCCGGTATGGCCTCGTGTCGATGTGCGTCGGCGGCGGGATGGGGGCCGCGGCCGTCTTCGAACGGATCTGAGCCGGCGAGAGATAATAGAGGCATGGCGAATCCGACCGTCTCCACGCCCCCGCGCCGTGGCGGCGCCTGGCTCCTCGAACCGGCCGAGCCTGGCTCCGTCTTCACGCCCGAACAGTTTTCCGAGGAACAGCGCCTCATCGCCCGCACGGCTGACGACTTCGTGCACCAGGAAGTCCTGCCGGAGCTCGAGGCCATGGAGAAGAAGGACTGGTCCGTTGCGCGCCGGTTGCTCCATCGCTGCGGCGAGCTTGGCCTGCTCGGCGTCGACGTCCCGGAGGAGTACGGCGGTGTGGGCCTCGACAAGGTGACGTCGATCATTGTCAGTGATCGAATGGCGGCGTGTGCGTCCTTTGCCGCCACTTTCGGCGGCCAGGCGAACCTGACGGTCCTGCCGATTGTTCTCTTCGGCACCGAGGCTCAGAAGGAGCGGTATCTTCCCCGCCTGCTCTCCGGAGAGCTCGCGGGCGCGTATGCCCTCAGCGAGCCGGGCTCGGGATCGGATGCCCTTGGCGCGAAAGCCAAGGCGACCCGGCAGCCTGACGGCAGCTTCGTCCTGAGCGGCGAGAAGATGTGGATCACCAACGGCGGCTTCGCCGACCTCTTCATCGTCTTCGCGAAGGTGGACGGCGAGCACTTCACCTGCTTCATCGTCGAACGTGCGTTCAAGGGCGTGAGCAACGGCAAGGAAGAGCACAAGATGGGCCTGCTCGGCTCGTCGACCACGCCGCTCATCCTGCAGGACGTGCGCGTGCCCCCGGAGAACCTGCTCGGCGAAGTCGGGAAGGGCCACAAGGTGGCCTTCAACGTGCTCAACTTCGGCCGGTTCAAGCTCGGGGCGATGTGCAGCGGCGGCGCGCGCGGTGCGATCGCCGAGAGCGCGCGTTACGCGGCCGAGCGCCGTCAGTTCGGGCAGCCGATCGCCCACTTCGGCGCGATTCGGTACAAGCTCGCGGAAATGACCATCCGGGCGTTCGCGATCGAAAGCCTCGTGTACCGCACCGGCGGTCTGATCGATGCGCTGCTCGCCGCGACACCCCACGATCCCCGCGATGGCGGACCGGTGCTCGCGGCGGTTGAGGAATTCGCGATTGAAGCCTCGATTGCCAAGGTGGCCGGCAGCGAAATGCTGGATTACGTGCTCGACGAGAACGTCCAGGTTCACGGCGGCAACGGGTTCGTCGCGGATTACCCGGCGGAGCGCCACTACCGCGATGCGCGCGTGAACCGGATCTTCGAGGGGACGAACGAGATCAACCGGATGCTGATCCCCGGCATGCTGATCCGCCGGGCGCTCAAGGGGGACCTGCCGCTCATCGCCGCCGCGAAAAAGCTCGAGTCGGAAATCCTCGAGCCGGCGGCGCCGCTCCCTTCCGGCCCGACCGCCAGCTCCGGCGGGCCTCTCGATGATCAGCAGCACGCGGTGGCGGCGTTCAAGAAAGTCGGCCTGATGGCGCTCGGGCTCGCCATGCAGCGCTACGGCCAGGCGCTCAACGACGAGCAGGAAATCCTGATGTACATCTCGGATATCCTGATCGACATCTACGCGGCCGAAAGCGCCCTGCTGCGCGCGCTCGACAGCACCAGCCGCCGGGCACCCGCCGCCGACCGGCAGATCGACGCCGTCCGCGTCTTCGTCAACGATGCCGCCGCGCGGATCGAGACGAACGCGAAGTCGGCGCTCGCGGCGATGGCGGAGGGCGATACGCTGAGGACCAGCCTCGCGGCGCTTCGCCGCCTGCTGAAGGTGACACCCATCGACACGATCTCGCTCAGGCGCCGCATCGCAGACGATGTGGTGGCCCGACGCGGCTATATGTTTGCGGAACGATGACGAGAGCGCTGATTGGCCTCGTGCTCGGGGCGGCCCTGGTCGGCCTGTGTGGCTGCGCCAGTGAACCCACCGACAGCCCGAGCCGCTACGTGAGGCAGATCCAGGCGGATCGGGCGGCCAAGGACGCCGCCTTCCGCACCGAGAGCCATTCGCCGATTCCGGCGACCAAGCGGAACGTGCTGTTGCCGCTCAACTACTACCCGCCCGACCCGAGCTACCGCGTCCCCGCGGTGCTGAAGCCGGACCCGCAGAACGTGGTGATCGAGGTACCTACGTCTACGGGAAAGCCTCGCCGAGAGCAGGTCTATGGCACTTTGGAATTTTTGTTGAAGGGCCAAACGGTCAAACTGACCGCCTTTGTTGAGGAAGGATCAGTGAATGCGGATCGGCTCTTCGTACCGTTTCGCGATCCGACTAACGGAACGGAGACTTACGGAGGCGGACGTTATCTGGATCTCGAACGGACGCCGACCGGCCTTTACGTCATCGACTTCAACGAAGCCTACAATCCATATTGCGCCTACAGTCCTACTTGGGAATGCCCATTTCCCCCGCCAGAGAATCGGCTGCCGGTTCCAATCAAAGCGGGGGAAAAGCTTCCCAAATCCGAGATCGCCAGCCACGGCAGCCGCTAAACAGTCACTCCGGCCAATTCTTCATAGAAGTACGCGGACGCGATGATCCCGTTGTAGAAGTTCCCGAGATCGATCCGCTCGTTCGGCGCGTGCGCGTTCTCGTCGGGGAGCCCCACGCCGAAGAGGACCGACGGCAGGCCGAGCTCCTCCTGGAACGTCGAGACGACGGGGATCGAGCCACCTTCGCGCGTGAACACCGGCGACTTGCCGAAGCCGCGCTCGATCGCCCGCCCGGCCGCCTGCACGAAGGCGTTATCGAAGCTCGTCATCCAGGGCTTCCCGCCGTGCATCCGCGTGAACTTCAGCTCCATGGTCTTCGGCGCGATCTTCCAGACCCACTTTTCGAACTGGTCGGCGATCTTCGCGGGATCCTGGTCCGGGACGAGGCGCATGCTGATCTTCGCCATCGCGACGGCGGGAATGACCGTCTTGGCGCCGTCACCGGTGAAGCCCGAGAGCAGCCCGTTCACCTCGAGCGTCGGCCGGCCCCACACCCGTTCGAGCGTGCTGTAGCCGGTTTCGCCCATCAGCTTGGGCGCGCCGAGATCCTTCCGGAAGCGCGTCTCGTTGAACGGCAGCTTCTTGAACTCCTCCCGCTCGGCGTCCGTGAGCGCCCGGACATCGTCGTAGAAGCCCGGCACCTTGATCCGCCCGCCGCGGTCCTTCATCTGGGCGATCATCTGCGCCAGCACGAACGCGGGATTCGCGACCGCGCCGCCGAAGGACCCGGAGTGCAGGTCCGATTTCGTCCCACGCAGATCGATCTGGAAATAGGCGAGCCCGCGCAGGCCGTAGCAGATGGACGGCACGCCGCGGTCGAACATCGGCGAGTCGGAGATCACCACGACGTCGGCGGCGAGCTCGCGCTTGTGCGTCCGCACGAACTCGTCGAGGTTGTCGCTGCCGACCTCCTCTTCGCCTTCGATGATCAACTTCACGTTGATCGGCAGCCGCCCGTTCTGGCGCAGCCACGCCTCCAGGGCCTTGAAGTGCATGAACACCTGGCCCTTGTCGTCGGCGCTGCCTCGCGCGTAGAGCTCGCCGTCGCGGACGGTGCCCTCGAATGGCGGGCTCTCCCACAAGTCCAGCGGGTCCACCGGCTGCACGTCGTAATGCCCGTAGAACAACATGGTCGGGGCACCGGGGGCGCCGAGCCAGTCGCCGTACACGACCGGGTTTCCGGCGGTCTCGTGGAGCTGGACGTTCTGCAGCCCGATCCGGCGCATCTCGTCGGCCACCCACTCGGCGCAGCGCCGCACGTCGGGCGCATGCACCGGGAGCGCGCTCACGCTCGGAATGGCGAGCAGCGCCTTCAGCTCCTCGAGGTAGCGGTCCCGGTTCATGTTGATGAAGTCGACCACGTTGTCCATCGAAGCCTCGCTTTGTCAGATTTTGGCGAACCGATCGCCATTGCGCGCCACGCGACCTTCCTGCTCGAGCTTGGCGAGGTGCGCGCGCACACTCTCGGCGGCCATCCGGCGCAGCGGCGACTGCAGCTCCGGATAGATACTCGCCACCATATCATCCACCGTGTCCTTCCCACGGTCGAGCGCCTGCAGCACCTGCTGTTCGCGTTCCTCACGGTGAACGATGTAGGAGGTGAGCAGGGCGCGCGGGTCGTCGATTTCCGCCCCGTGCGCGGGAAGAATGCGGATGGGGTTGAGGTCCAGCACCAGCTGCAGGGATTGCAGGTAGTCTCCCACGCTGCCGCCCTGGCTCCAGAGGATGACGACCGTGCTGCCGAGGACGGCCAGGTCGCCGCCGTAGACCGTGCGGGAGCTCTCATCCCAGAACACCAGATGGTCTGGCGCGTGCCCCGGCGTGTGGATGGCGGTGAGGAATCCATCGCCGGCGGCGATCCGCTCATCGGCGGCAATCGGCTGCCATGGCACCGGATACCTGGCGTCGCGCTCAGGCGACGGGTACTTGAAGAACTCCACCCGCGGCCAGCGGCGGGCGATGGCCTCCGCGCCGGAGGCGTGGTCGCCATGGGCATGCGTGACGAGGACCGCCTCCAGCGTCGCGCCGTGCTCCTCGAGCGCGCGGGCGAGCGCGTCGAGGTGCCGATCGTCGCCGACGCCGGCATCGATCAAGACGGTCCGCCGCCCCGGAATGAGGTAGGTGTTGTTACCCGCGCCGGTCATCGGACCGGGATTGAACGCATGAAGCAGGACTGGGTGCAGCATCGCGGATCTGATCAGCGGCCCGCCGGCGTGAGCCGCGCCTGCTCGAGCCGCGCGCGCATGTCGTCGGGAATCGGAACCGAGCGGCCCGCCGAGTAATCGTACGCGACGATCACCGTTCGCGCCGTGGCGACGACCCGCTCATCCGTCAGCCGCACGATCTCGTAATCGAGCATGAAGCTGGATCGGCCGATCTCGCTCACCCAGAGCCGGACATCGATGGGATCGCCCATCAGAATCGGGGCGCGGAAGTCGCACTCGACCCGCGCGATGATGATCCCGGCGCCGGGTCCGGGTGTGTTGTGCGAGACCGCACGCCAGTAGGCGAAGCGCGCCTGTTCGAGGTACGTCAGGAACACGGCGTGATTCACGTGTCCCATCGGATCGCAATCACGAAACCGGACTTCGATCGCATGCGAGAACACTCGGTCGCTGCCCATCTGCTTTAGTATAGCTGCGTGACCCACGTCCTCTTCGCCGCCGACCAGTTCACCCCGGACGAGCAGCGCGCCCTGGCGCCCTGGTTCACCAACACGGACCGGCCGATCTTCGCGCTGACCAACCTGCCCGAAACGGTGAAGGGGGCACTCTTCGCGCGCTACTCGCGGTCTGCGAAGTCACTGCGACGGCTGTTCCTGGACGAATTCCTGGGAGAAGTCGGGCGGGCAGCCGACGCGCCCCAGGCCTCGGTCGGCTCGGCTCGCGCCGAGCGGCTGTACACCAAGGTGTTCGCCGAGTACGGAGACGACTCGGTGGCGCAGTTGGGCGGCGCGCATCTCGCGTGCGAAGGCGTCTCGAACGTCCTCACGAAGGTGCTCGAGTGGGGACGGCTGATGGCCTACCTCGAGCAATCGACCCGGTACGTCCCCTACACAGACCGGCCGCACGGCCGCTGGAAGTACGTGATTCCCGCCGAGCTCGACGGCTCGCCGCTGCGCGAGCAGTACATTGACACCCTCGATCGAGCCTTCGAGACCTACGCACGATGGATCGAGCCGATGGAAGCACACTTCCGGCGGCAGTATCCCAGGAGCCCGACGGACAGCGACGGCGTGTATCGCGCGGCCATCCGCGCGAAGGCGCTCGACACCCTGCGCGGCCTGCTCCCCGCCGCGACGCGTTCGAACGTGGGCCTCTTCGGCACCGGGCAGGCCTACGAAGCCCTCCTGCTCCGCATGCGCGCCCACGCGCTCGCCGAAGTGCGTGAATGCGCCGACGCCATGCTGGCCGAGCTGCGCCAGGTGATCCCGGCATTCCTCACGCGCGTCGATCAGCCCGACCGCGGGGGCCGATGGTCCGAATACCTCGCCGACACACAGAAGCGGACGGAGGACATCACCCGTCATCTGCTCGCCGGCATCACCTCGGAGACCCAGGAGGAAGTGGTCCTCACCGACTTCGATCCCGATGGCGAGACCAAAGTGGTGGCCGCGGCGCTCTATGCCGCGTCGGACCTGCCGGACTCACAACTGCAACACGTGGCCAGCCAGCTCACGGCGGAAGACCGCGCGGCGGTGCTCGGCGCCTACGTCGGCCATCGCGCCAACCGCCGGCACAAGCCCGGGCGCGCGTTCGAGCGGACGTCGTATCGTTTCGATGTCCTCACGGACTACGGCGCGTTCAGGGACCTGCAGCGCCATCGCCTGCTCACGCTCGAGTGGCAGCCGCTCACGACGCGATACGGCTACACCGAGCCGGCGGCACTCGAGGACGCCGGCGCGCTCGCCGACTGGCGAACGGCGATGGGCGAATCGGCGGCGCTCGAAGAGGCCATGCGCCGCGAAGGGCTGACGGCTTCGGCGCCGTACGCCGTGTCGATGGCGTACCGCGTCCGGTTTTACGTGGAGATGAACGCGCGAGAAGCGATGCACCTCATCGAACTGAGGACAGCGCCGCAGGGCCACCCGGCCTACCGCCGCGTCTGCCAAACGATGCACCGGCTGATCGCGGACCAGGCCGGCCACCGCGCGATCGCGGCCGCGATGGTCTTCGCGGATCATTCACAGGTGGAGCTTGAGCGGCTGCAGGCGGAACGGGCGGCGGAAAGAAAACGAAAAGGCAGCGACCCTCGTCCCTGATCAGTCTTCCCGATCCCTCGCCCAGTATTTCCCGTACTCATCGAGGAACGTCAGCGTCTCCATCGACGTCATGCGATCGAGGAACAGCACGCCATCGAGGTGGTCGTACTCGTGCTGGACGACGCGCGCCGGATAGTCGCGCAGCTTGACGTCGATCGGCTCGCCATGGCGATCGAATCCGCGGAGCCGCACGTCGCGGGATCGCGGGACGCGCCCCCGGATGTTGGCGACGCTGAGGCAACCCTCCCAGTCCTCGACGGTCTCCCCGCTGATCTTGATGTCCGGATTGACGACCGCGAGCGGCCGCAGCACCGTCTCACGCTCGTCGCCTTCCTCGACGACGGCGAGAAACAGCCGAAGGCCCTCGTGCACCTGCGGCGCCGCCAATCCGATCCCGTGATACTCGTGCATCGTCTCGATCATGTCGTCGATGAGACGCTGGATCTTCGGGCTCTTGATGTCGCGTCGATCGATGGCCTGGGCGCGCGTCCGCAGCACGGGATGGCCCATCTGCGCCACTTTCAGAATCGCCATACAACAGAATTATACGTTGCGGTACACTGAGAATGGTGACCGACCACCCTCACGAGCCGGCTGATGTCTTCCGCTTCTGTCCGCGCTGTGGCGGACGCCTGGCGCCGCGCCGGCTGAAGACGACCGAGCCCGAGCGGCTCGTATGCGAGGCCTGCCAGTTCGTCTTCTATCTCGATCCCAAGATCGCGGTCGGCACGATCATCCGCCGCCACTCGGACCGCCTCGTGCTCGTCCGGCGCGCCATCGAGCCCGGCTACGGCAAGTGGGTCTTTCCGGGCGGCTACGTGGATCGCGGCGAGGCGCTCGAGGCGGCGGCCGTGCGCGAGGCGCGCGAAGAATGCGGCCTCGAGGTCCGTCTCGACGCCCTCGTGAACATCTATTCCTATGCGGGACGTACGCCCGTGATCGTGGTGTACGCCGCGACCGCCGTCGGCGGCGAGCTCTGCGTCGACGATGAGTGCCTCGAGGTCGCGGAGCTCAGTCCATCGGCACTGCCATGGGACGAACTGGCGTTTCGCAGCACGCGCCAGGGATTACGCGATTACCTGGCCGGCCTCCGTCATCCGATCGGCGAGCCTTAAGGGCTTCTCCGTATTTTTCGGCGCGCGCGGCTTTTTCCCTCCACACGCATGAGCGGTTGAGGCACCATGACATTTCCCCGGTGCTTCAGATCAGGAGAAAGTGTTTCATGCGTGCTTCACGTTTGACCCGCGGCGTTGTGCTCGCCGCCCTTCCGCTCGCCTTGTCGCTCGCCGCCTGCTCGTTCTCGAGCAAGAGCTCGCCCACGACGCCCGATACGGCCATCGTCACGTTGTTGATGGGGAGCTGGACCTCCAGCGGCACGACGTCGGTCGGCGCCGCGAGCTCCTGCGGCGGTTTTCAGTGGCAGGTCACCAGCCAGAACGGCGATACGGTGACGGGCACGTTCTCCGCCACCTGTGGCAGCGGCGTCACGCTGGACGGGTCGGCGACGGGCGTCTCGAACGATAACCAGGTGACCTGGAACGCCAGCGGCACGGCGCACATTCCGAACCAGGCGGATTGCCCGTTCACGCTGAACGGCGTCGCCACGGTGAATGGCGATACGGCGACGCTGCCCTATTCGGGCTCGTCCTGCATGGGTGCGGTGAGCGGCACCGAGACGCTCACCAAGCACTAGAACATCAGCATCGTTCCGAGCTCGATCTGCCGGGCCGCGCGCGCTGACGTCGGTTCTCCGAAGAACGGCGACGTGAGGGTGCCGCGGTACCCGGTGTAATTCACCGTGTTCAGGACGTTCGTCGCCCGGACGTAGAGCTCCACGAGCGCGCGGTGCTGGCTGCGCCAGTCGGCGCCGCGTCCCGGGCCACCTCGTCCGCGCTGTGGCCCCCCGGCGCCCGCACCGGGCGCGCCCATCCCCAATCGCCACGACAGTCGCAGATCCAGCCTGAACTGGCCGCTCGCTCGCGCCGAGTTGCGACCCACGCCGGCCGGCCGATCGTTGAACACCGTGTCCCCGTTGTCATCCGTGCCCGTGGTGATCGTGTAGGGCGGCGCCGACTGCGCCCGCAGCGTGAAGCCCGCCTGCACCGACTTCAACACGTCCGCCACCCCGAACAGCGACAGCTCATGCCGGACATCATCGGACGAGGGGCCCCATTCGTCCGGCTGTTCGTTGTCGGCCGGCAGCGACGTCGCACCATCCCCGTCATCGAACGACTGGCCATACGTGTAGCGCACCGACAGGAATGCGTGGCGCCACGGTAACTGACCGCCAAGACTCGCACGCAGCTGATCGTCCTGCATGCGGCCGATGGATTCGATCTCGATGATGTTGCCAACCGACGGATCCGGCCGGATGCCGTCCGGCCCCGGCGCGTTCAGGTTGCGACCGCGCATCAGGTTGTCGCCCGTGCGGTGAATGTACGTGGCGTCGGCGCGCAGGCCGCGGCCAATGCGGCGCTCCAGCCCGATCGACGACTGGCGAATCGTCGGCATCTCGAGGTCGGCCGACGCGACGATGCGGCCCGATGGCAGGACGAGCGCCTGGCCGCCGACGAACGGGTCGGGATAGCCGGGATCCTCGATCGTCACATCCTGGCCGCGCGTCCCGTCGGTCTGCAGCGTGTCTTCATAGGTCGACGCGTCGTACCAGTCGTGGAACACGCCATAGCCGCCGCGGATGGTCGTGCGCCCGCTCGTGAAGGGCGCCCACGTGACGCCCAGCCTTGGTGCGGGATTCCACGTCCCCTGCAGCTGCGATTGCCACTCGTTGCGCAGCCCAAGGCCGATCATCAGGTTCTTGCGAAGCTGGAGGTCGTCCTGCACGAACCACGCACCCTCGAATGCCGAGAAGTCGACCGCCGGATTACCCAGCCATTGGGTGTAGGTGTTCGGCTGGCCAGCTTCGTAGTCGGCGAGCGTCGAGAAGGTGAAGGTGCCGTTGCCGTTGTCGATCTGATCGGAGTTGTACCGGTTCCAATCGAGCTCGCCACCGACGCTGATCGCCTGCTGGCCGCGGGTGTAATCGAGCTTCTCCTGCAGGCTCGCCGAGCGGCCCGACTGTAATCCCTGCTGCGTCGCCCCGCCGGTGGTCATCGTGTCCAGCACAACGACGGCCGGACCGCTCGTCACCGGAGTCGCCGTGGAGCCCGTCCATCCCACCAGCAGGCCGAGCGTGTTGTAGGTGTGGCCACCGAGGGCCCCTTCATCGCTCACGCGCACGCGCCGGTTCGTGTCGAGCGAGGTGTAGCCGTGCTCCGGCAGGTTGAAGTCGCCGACGCCCTGGTTTTCCTGCTGATCCCGGTTGTCGCGGAAGTCGAAGCGGAGCATGTTGCCGCGGGCGAGCGCCTGCTGCAGGTTCACCGACACGTTGTGACTGCCTTCGGGCTGTTTCACCAGGCCGTTGAACAGCCCGTCGGGCGTGGCGGCGCGAATCGTGGAGGAGTCGTAGGCGGAGAGCCCGCGGACGAAGAGCGCGACGGAGGTGCGGCCCTTCACGAGCGGCCCCTGGATCGAGAGGCGCCCCTGGTCCTGCCGCTCGGGCGGACGCGTCTCCGCGAACGCATTCCGCGCGTTCAGCGCATCGTCGCGAAAGCCGTAGCTGAGCATCGAGCGCCATTGATCTGTACCCGGGCGCGTGACGATCTCGATGCGCGATCCGCCGCGGCCGTGCCGGTCGGCCGAAAACACGTCGCGTCGGATGCGAATCTGCTGAATCTGGGACTTCGGCGGCATCGTTCCGCCGACCAGGCCGTCGACCGTCACTTCGGCATCCGAGCCCGCCAGTTCACTCAAGGTCTGCTGCAGATCGGTCTCGTCCTCGGGCAGCGCGTCGAGCGCGTCCTGGCCGAGTGTGGTCGTCATGCTGTCGCCATTCGGGTTGATGGCGGCGGCCTGTGCGTCGGGCGCCACGGTGACCGACGTGGAGAGGGCCGCAATTTCGAGCGTGACGTTGATCCGGTTGGCGCCCGGCTTCAACGCCAGCTTCGGCGCCACGAATTCGCGGAAGCCGTCGAGGAGGACGTGAACCGCGTACACGCCTGGCTGGAGGTTGTTGATCAGCGCCTCACCGCGCGCATCCGTGGGCAACGTCCGCAGGACCGTCGTCGCGCCAGCGTGAGCGACGTTCACCGTGGCGCCGACGATCGAGAGTCCGGTGGCATCGACGACCGACACGCGCAGCGTCGCGGCACGTCGCGAAGACTGGGCGAAAACACGTTGTGGAGCGAGCATCAGGCAAAGACAGGCGCCGAACGCGACGAGCCGACGAGACATGCAACCTCCGTGAGGTTGCTATGATGACGCGGGAAATATTGGCGGCGCCAGCAAAAAATCCCTCACTCCCGCAGCCATTGGCGAACCGGGCGCGAGAGGAATTCGTGCACCGGGATCCCCTCGCCGCCAACGAGGAGCGTGCGCGAGGGCTTGAACGCGCGCTGGAAAGCGGCGAGGCCCGCCAGCATTCCGGGCGCCCGCGCGCTCTTCACCTCGATGGCCACGACGCGCTTTCCGCTTCTCACGACGAAATCGACCTCCTGATTGCGATCGCGCCAGTAGAACAGGTCGCACTCTCCTGCGGCCGCGGCGTTCGCCAGGTGCGCGCCAACCGCCGACTCGATCAGGCGGCCGCGGAACTCGTGGTCGGCTCGCGCCTCCCGCGGTGAGAGCCCCGACAGCGCGGTCAGGAGCGCCGTGTTCAGCGCCTGCAGCTTGGGCATCGCGGCGCGCTGCCGGATGACCCGGCCCGCATACTTCTGCAGGCCCACCAGGAGCCCGGCCGCCGACAGCAAGTCGAGATAGTGCGAGAGCGTCGTGGTATTCCCCGCATCCTGGAGATGACCGAGCATCTTGGTGTACGAGACCACCTGGCCCGAGTACCGGCATCCCACCTCGAACAGGCGCCTGAGCAGCGCCGGCCGATCGACCCTCGTCATCAGGAGCACATCGCGCGCGATGGTCGTCTCGATGAGCGAATCCAGCAGGTAACGCCGCCAGCGCGGAACCTCGCCGCTCAGGGAGGCGGATCCCGGATATCCGCCAAAGAACAGATAGTCCTCGAACGAGAAGCCGAAGGCGGCGGACATCTCCGGCAGGGACCAGTGGGGCACGTGCAGGACCTCGAAACGCCCGGCCAGGCTCTCGGTGAGCCCGTGCTGCATGAGGAGTGGCGCCGATCCGAGGAGCACGACCTTGAGGGGGCGGCGCGCCCGGGTGTCTTCGTCCCAGAGCCGCTTCACGGTCTCCGACCATCCGGGAATCTTGTGAACCTCGTCGAGCGCGAGCACCGCACCGGGAGCTCCCGCCTTCGCGGCGGCGGCGCGGCCGTGCTCCCACTGCACACCGATCCACGCCGTATCCCGCAACGAGGGCTCGTCGGCCGACGCGAAGATGCTCGGTGCGCGCAGCCGTGCGAGCACCTGCTCGACCACGGTCGTCTTGCCGACCTGCCGCGGCCCGGTCAGCGCCTGCATGAACCGGCGGGGCTCGCGCAGGCGGCCCGCCAGCACGGCCACGTGGGCGCGGGCGAACGGCGCGGTCGACGCATTACTCATCATGTTGAGTAATTTTACTCAATACACTGAGTAATTTGTAGATCGAACGGATAATGGCCGGAATTCGCGGATTGTGACGAGGGCGCCGCCGCGTGCGACACCCGAACAGGGGTTCGGGTGTAGGATCCCGGGGTCGCGGTGCCGCCCGTCCCGGCAGCGCCGCACGCGTGCGACCGCGACCGCAACCAAGGAGCTCGCCCATGATCACTCGTTGTCCGCGCCGCCTGGCGCTGATCACCGCCGCTGCCGCGCTCGCCGCCGCGCCGGGTGTGTTCGCGCAGGCGCCCGCGCCCGCGGCCGCCGCGCCGATCACCGTCGCCGTCGATGCGACGCAGGCCCCCACGAAGATCGTCCGCTCGCACGAGGTCATCCCCGTGCATCCGGGCCCGCTGACGCTGTACTATCCGAAGTGGATCCCGGGCGAGCATGCCCCGGACGGCCCGATCAACAACCTCACGGATCTGAAGTTCACGGCGAACGGCCAGGCCGTCCGCTGGACGCGTGACCTCCTCGACGTCTTCACGTTTCACGTCACCGTGCCCGAAGGGGCGACGAGCCTGACGGCGGATTTCGAATACATCGAGCCGACGGCCGGCGGCGCCTACTCGGAGAGCGCGTCGGCCACCGACAAACTTCTCGATCTGAGCTGGAACCAGATGGTGCTCTATCCGGCGGGATTCACCTCGAACCAGCTCACCTACGACGCCAGCCTGACGCTGCCGGATGGCTGGAAGTTCGGCACGGCCCTTCCCATCGACCATCAGTCGGGCCAGCAGATCACGTTCAAGCCGATCTCGCTCACGCTGCTCGTCGACTCGCCCGTCATCACCGGCCAGTACTACCGCGCCGTCGACATCACGCCGCCCGGTGAACCGATCCACCACGAGCTCGACATCGTCGCCGACAGCCAGGCGGCGCTCGGCATCAGCCAGGATGCGATCACGGGCATGACGAATCTCGTGGCGGAATCGGGCAGGCTTTTCGGGACACGTCACTATCGCGACTATCACTTCCTGCTCACGCTCAGCGATCACGTGGCCCACTTCGGCCTCGAGCATCATGAATCGGACGACAGCCGGCTGCCGGAGCGCGCGCTCATCAGCCCGAATGCGACGATGTCGCTCGGGAGCCTGCTGGCGCACGAGTTCGTGCACTCGTGGAACGGAAAGTTCCGCCGGCCAGCCGACCTGAGCACGCCGGAATACGAAACGCCGATGAAGACGGATCTGCTGTGGGTCTACGAAGGGCTCACGGATTATCTCGGGCCGATGCTCGCCGCGAGGAGCGGCCTGTGGAAGCCGGCCGAGTATCGGCAGTATCTCGCGGATATCTCCGCCGAGCTCGGCCCTGGCCGGCCCGGCCGCACGTGGCGCGATCTGTCGGACACCGCCGTCGGCGAGCCCGGCCTCGGCGGCGGCCGCGGCTGGCTCAATTGGCGCCGCGACACGGACTACTACGATGAAGGCGATCTGCTCTGGCTGGAAGTGGCGACGATCATCCACGACCAGACGCACGGCCAGAAATCGATCGACGACTTCTGCCACCTCTTTCACGGTGGACCGAACGACGGTCCCGAGCTGAAGACCTATACGTTCGACCAGCTCGTGACGGCGTTGAACCAGGTCGCCCCATACGACTGGGCCGGCTTCTTCCACGAGCGGCTGACCTCACTCTCACCGAAGGCGCCAACCGGCGGCATCGAGAACGGCGGCTGGGAAGTAGTGTTCGACGACCAGCCGATCGAGCGGCGCGAGCGGCGTGGGAACGGCGGCGACGAGTACACGATCGGCCTCGAGCTCGGGCAGAACGGCCAGGTCATCGACTCCATCGTCGGGGGCGCGGCCTTCAAGGCGGGGGTCACGTCGGGCATGCGGGTGATCGCGGTCAACGGGCGGGCCTACACGCACGACCTGCTCGAAGACGCGATCAAGGCGTCGAAGGCGAACACCGGACCGATCGCGCTGCTCGTCGAGAACAACGATTACTTCATCACGTGCAACGTGGATTACCACGACGGGGAGCGCTACCCGCACCTGCAGCGCGTCGAGAGCAAGCCGGATTATCTCGACGAGCTGATCAAGCCGCGCGCTGGCGGGCAATAGCGGCCTTGACGGGCGATCGTGCTCAGCTCTGGTGGCTGCTGGTCTTCCGCGGGACGCGGAGCATTTCAGCCGGCCTGATCGCGATCGCCTTTCCCTATCTCGTCCTCGAGCAGGCGGGGTACGGCGCCTGGCAGCTCGGCCTGATCTACACGGCGGCCGCGCTCGCCACGGCGGCGATGGGCCTCGCCGCCGGCTTCCTCGCCGATCTCTGGGGCCGCAAGGCCACGCTGCTCCTCATCGGCACGATGCTGCCCGTCAGCTCCTTCATTGCATGGAGCGGGCATTCGCTGCTCTGGCTGTTCCTGGCCGCCATCATCGGCGGGTACTCCGCCACCGGTTCGCTCATGAGCGGCGGCGTGGGCGGCGCCGTGCAGCCGATCCAGAGCGCCATCATCGCCTCGCTCGCCAATGTCGAGCGCCGCACGTTCTACTTTTCGCTCTTCTCCTTTCTCGGTGGAATGCTGGCGGCCGGCGGCGCGCTGCTCGGCCGGGTGCTCAGCGTCGAAACAGCCTTCCTCGCGGCCACCGCCATTTCGCTCGTGGGCCTGGTGGCGATCTGGCCGCTCCGGGTCAACGTGAGGCGGGGGCGCATGTCGCACCTGCCGAGCCTGAAGGTGATCGGCCAGTTCTCGCTCACGGGCGCCCTCAACGGCTTCTCGCAGGGCCTCGTCATGCCGTTCCTGATCCCGTTCTTCGTCCTGGTGTATCACCTGCCGCAGGCGCGCATGGCCACCTACGCCTTCATCGGCGGCGCGCTGGCCTCCTGCGCCCTCTTCGCCGCCCCGGTTCTCGAGCGCCGCTTCGGGTTCGTCCGCGCCATCGCGCTCACGCGCGGCATCGGCGCTGTGCTGATCCTGGTGCTCCCGCTGTGGCACAACCTGGCGCTCGCGCTGGCGATTTACGTGCTGGCGCCGGCGCTCCGGATCGCCGCCATCCCGGCACAGCAGACGGCGCTCACTGAATTGGTTTCGCAGGAAGAGCGGGGGCGTGCGCTGGGGCTCAACCAGGTGACGCGGCTCACGGCATCGGCGGGCGCGGTGAGCCTCACGGGCTACAGCTTTTCGGCGAGCGACTTCGCGCTCCCCTTCGAGCTGTACGCGGTGCTCATCGCGATCAACATCGGGCTCTACTTCCGGTTCTTCGGCGACCTCGGGCGCTTCACCAATTGAGCGGGGCTCTGCCCCGAACCCCGGCTCACGTCGCTTCGCTCGCGCTCCGTCGCTCGCTCCGCTTCGTTCGCAGGCGCGCCGTGCGCGCCTAGAGCGCCATCGCTCCCGGAAATACGAGGTAGAAGAGCAGCGAGATCAAAATCAGATAGCCGAGCATGATGAACGTCCAGCCCATGTTGTGCCGGATCACCTGGCCTTCGCTGCGGACGAACCGGCTGGTGGCCACGCCGATGCTCGCCGTCTGCGGCGCAATCGGCTTCCCGACTTCGGCGCCGACCGAGTTGAACGACGGCAGCAGCAGCACGGGCAGCTTCAGCAGTCCTCCGGTGACGGCCTGCACCGGCCCGAACATCGCGTTGGTCGACGTATTGCTGCCCGACAGCGCGACGCCGATCCAGCCAAGGATCGGGGCGAGCACGACAAACCACGGCCCGATCTTCGACAGCGCATACGCGAGCGAGTTCGCCATCCCGGCGTAGACGAAGACATACGCGACGCCGAAGATGAAGAAGCCGACGAGGAGCGCGCCCCACATCTGGTGGAACGTCTTCGCGAAGACCGTCTGGATGTCACGCGCCGAGGGCCGGAGCATCAGCAGGATGAGCAGCCACGACGCGAGGATCGATGTCCCGCCGCTGAGGGGCGTGAAATTGAACGTCGAGCTCGAGATCTGATGCGTCACCGAGGAGATCGCGCCGACCTGCAGCTTCAGCATGCTGATCCCCGGCAGATGCGACCACGGACCGGTCCACGCAACGACCACCGCAATGAGGACGATGTAAGGCAGCCAGACCTTCAGCCCTTCTCCGGCCACCGGCGGCGCCACGGCCACCGACGCCGCACTCCGACCGCCCACGGGCGCGTCGGGCATCCCGCCGTTCATGAGGACCGCCCCACCGCCTCCCGCACCAGCAGCCGCGAGCGGTGCTCCACCAAACCCGCGAATGGTCGCCGGCTTCCAGTACTTCACGAAGACGAAGAGCACCCAGAACGAGACGAGCGCGCCGCTCAGGTCCGGAAGGTACGGGCCGAGATACTGCGCCACCGGCCACTGACCGGCAATGTACGACGCGGAGGCGACGATCGCGAGCGGCCAGGCTTCGATCATGCCTTGCCAATCGGTGACGAGATAAATCAGCACCCAGGGTGGCAGGATCGCGAGAACCGCAACGATGTGGCCGACCGACGCCGAGAGCGCCATCAGCGGAAGGCCCGTCACCGCGGCGAGGGCGATGATCGGCGCGCCGAGGGCACCGTAGGAGACCGGCGCGTTGTTCGCCAGGGCGGCCACGCGGATGGCGTCGAGGTCGACGATGCCGAGGCCAACCAGGATCGGTACCACCACCGCCCATGGATATCCGAAACCAACCAGCCCTTCGAGCAGCGCACCGAAGGCCCACGCGAGCATGATCGTCTGGATCCGCACGTCGGCCGTCGCCTGCCGCACCATCCACTGCTTGAACCGCTCGAAGTCGCCGGTGACGACGAGCGTGTTGAAGATGATCAGGCCCCAGAAGGTAATCCAGTCGATCGACCAGACGCCTTGCAGGCCGCCATAGAGATAGGCATGCAGGGTCCCGTTGGTGGGCGATCCCCAGACGAAGATCGCCAGCGGGATGGAAATGGCGCTGACGATGAGCGTGGCCAGCCAGGCGCTGGTCCGCAGGGCCGCCAGCAGGAAGAGCAGCGCGGCCAGGGGCACGAGCGCCCAGAGCATGATGACGAGCAGACTGCCGCCAGGGACGAGGGTCTGGGTGAACACGGCGGCATGATACACGGGCTTCGGGCCGCAGGCTATAGGCTTTGAGCCAGCGGCCGCGTCGGGCCACGGGCTGCCGGCTCCGGGCCTGAACGACGGTCCGTCAGGGAAATCGATAATCTTCCGTTTCCACCGTTTCGACCGCCGTCCGAACCATGTCCGCGATGGACAGATCGGCCTCGGCGGCCTCCACGTCCCTGAGACGGGCGCGGGTGGCCGGATGCTTCGGCGTGAACAGCTGGCAGCAGTCCTGGTCGGGGATGATCGAAATCGGATACGTGCCGATCCGCTCGGCCTCGGCGGAGATCTCATCCTTGTCCATGCCGATGAGGGGCCGGAAAATCGGCAGCGACGCCACATCCCCAATCACGCGAAGGTTCTCGAGTGTCTGCGAGGCGACCTGCCCGACCACCTCGCCGGTGACGAGCGCCTGCGCCCGCGCGCGGCGAGCGAGATCCTCGGCGATGCGCATCATCAGCCGGCGGTACAGGACGACGCGCAGCGGCTGCGGCGCGGAGAGCACCACCTGGCGCTGAATATCGCCAAAGGCCACCAGTTGCAGCCGGCTCCGCTGCTGATACTGCGTGAGGAGCGTCGCCAGCTCCTTCACCTTGTCGATCGACGCCCGCGAGAGGATGGGATAACTGTGGAAGTGAATGAGCTGCACGGAACAGCCGCGGCGCATCATGCGGAACGCCGCGACGGGCGAGTCGATGCCGCCCGAGAGCAGGCACGCCACCCGGCCGCTCACGCCGGTGGGGAGACCGCCGGCGCCCGGCTCCTTCCCGAAAAAATAGAACGCCTCGCCCGGCAGCATCTCGAGGTAGATGGTGAGCCCGGGCTCGTCGAGGTCCACGCGCCAGCCCTTGATCTCCTTGATACGGCCGCCGACTTCACGCTCGATCTGCGGCGAGGTCAGGGGAAATCGCTTATCGGCGCGCCGGGCGGAAACCCGGAACGAGTCCGTCGTCCGATCACCCAGGTCCTCGAGAATCGCGGCCGCAATCCCGTCGATGTCGAGCGGGGCGCGGTTGGCAAACGAAAAGTTGGCGACGCCGAAGACGCGCGCCACCCGCTCGCGGACGGCGTCCCAATCGGCGCCGGGCCGCAGCACGATTTCGATACGGCCCATGAGCGACTGCACACGCTCGCCGCCGACGTCCGCTGTCGCCGTGCGAAGGGCTCGCACCAGCCGCGTGATGAACCACGGGCGATTGCGGCCCTTCAGCGCAATCTCCTTGTAGTGCACGATCACTGAGCGCATGGCAGCTCCCGTGCGGCCGCCGCCGCGGCGTGCCCGCTGACCACGGCGCTCTCGATCGTGCCGGGCAGTCCGGTGGCGATCCAGTCGCCGGCCAGCAGCAGTCCGCGTACGGGCGTCCTGGTTGCCGGCCGTGGCGGCTCGCCTGGCGCGAGCGAGAAGGTGGCTCGCTTCTCCCGTACGACTGTCGTTCGCGTGACCTTCGCGGCGGCCGCCGCGGGAATGGCCTGGCGGATCTCATCGAGGGCAAGGGCCGCAATCTCGTCGTTCGTTTTCGCCACGATCGAAGCGGCGCCGCTCGACACCAGGGAGAGATGGGAGGCCTGCTCGCCGAAGATGAAGCGCTTGTCGAACACCCACTGCATCGCGCGGCCGGGCAGCCCGAGAAATGGCACGTCGAGAACGACCCGATCGAACCAGAGATTCACCGTGACGATCGGCGAAGAGCCCAGGCGTCCGGCCGCCTCCACGAGCGGTTCGAGCGCGGCATCCGCGTCAGGCAGGGTGTCCGCGATCGCAAACCAGGGGACCGCGACGATGACGATCGGCGCCTCGAGTCGATCCTGGCGAACGGTGACGTGCGAAAGACGTCCGCGGTCGACGTGCACGCGGGCCGGTGCCTGCGTTCGTACGGAGCCGCCGCGGGCCTCGACGAAACAGCGCGCCGGTTGCGCATACAGGCGATCGAGCGGCGCGGAGGGAAGGGCAATGGCCGCCGCGTTCGCCTCCTTGCCGAACATCTCGGCCAGCACCCGCACGAACGTCGCGGCCGCCGCCTCCTGCGGAGGCTGGTTGAGCGCCGCGAGCGCCAGCGGTTCCCACAACATCTCGCGCACACGCGCGTTCTGCCCGTGAGCGATCAGCCATTCCTCCACGGTTTGCGATCCGGTCAATCCGTCGACCGACGCACCGAGCGCCAGGCGCCGGCGTGCGCCATCGATCGCCGGTCCAATCCGCAGCGCCGCGAGGCGATCGCCGATCCGCAACGCGTCCCATCCGAGGAGGCCGACGATGAGATGCCACGGAGCCGGGAGCTTCGGGCATTTCAACCTCGTCCGCCGGCCGCCGAGATCGATCATGTCGAGCGCCAGTTGCGGCTGGATTTTGACGTCGCCGGCCGTGCCGACACGCCGAAGGAACGCGAACGTCTCGCGATAGCAGCCGAGGAGCACATGCTGGCCGTTGTCGACGGCCTCGCCGGTCGCGGGATCGGTGAACGCGGTGGCGCGGCCGCCAAGGCCCGGCCTGGCCTCGAGCACGAGCACGCGTGCGCCCTGCTCGGATAATGCCGTCGCCGCGCTCAGGCCGGCGAAGCCGGCGCCGACGACGATGACGTCCGGCGTCATCGCCCGGCCATCGTGGCGGCCCAGGTCCTGGCGGCAATCAGCGCCTGGTGTGGGCGCGACAAGCGCGCGCGGGCCGAGAAGACGTCGTAGCCGTGGCGCTCAATCTGACGCAGGATTTCGAAATAGATGGCGCGCATGATCTCGGCGGCCACCAGGTGGCGAGCGTCCTCCCTCGGGCGTCCTCGCATGGCGCGGTCGTAGTAGGCGCGGGCACGCGCGCACTCGTGCTCCAACAGGGCGCGCACGGGGGGCGTGAGCGTGCCGGATTCGAGCTCGCCGCGCGTGCAGCCGAACCGCTCCAGGTCGTCCAGCGGCAGATACAGCCGACCGCGCTCGAGATCGACCGTGATGTCGCGGATGATATTGGTCAACTGCAGCGCAACGCCGAGGTCGACGGCGTACGCGCGCGTCGCGGGATCGCGATAGCCGAACACCTCGATGCAGATCAGGCCGACCGCGGAGGCCACGCGCCGGCAATACTCGAACAACTCATCGAAGTTGGCGTACGTCGGCGGATGCACGTCCATCTCGACGCCGTCGATGACATCGTCGAACGGCTGTCGCGGCAGCGAAAATTCGCCAACGAACGGCTGGAGGCTGCGGCCCTGTTCCGTCGAGGGCGTCCGCCCGTCGAAGCACCGCGCCAGCTCCTCGCGCCAGCCGGCGAGCGCCGACTGCACCAGGGCATCACGGCCGGGCGTCCCCTCCGCCGGCGCCTCATCCACCGCATCGTCCACGGCGCGGCAGAAGTCCCACACGGCGATGATCGCGTCGCGCTTGCGCGGCGGCAGGCAGAGGAACGCGTAATAGAAATTTGTCGGGCGAGACATTATTTAAGTTTGCGCTGGGGCCCCACCCCCAGCGCCTGTACCTCGCGCACAGAACGCGCTCGGCATCGTCGCGGCATCTCGGCTGCGTTCACACATTCCAAGCGAGGGCACGTGCGAGGAGCCATGCGGCATCCCCAGCGCCCAGCGCCGGGCGGTTGATCAGGCCGCGATCGTCGGCGCGCGCCACACGTTCGAGGATCCGCGTGCCGCCGAGCCAGGTGAAGCGCAGCTCGTGACGGAGCCGGCCGCGGACGCCGTCGCAGACGACGCGGCCCGCCGCGAACAGATCGCGCGTGCGGCCGATCGCGGTATCCATCACCGCACGCCATTCGGGCGTGAGCCGGCCCGCTTCGAGGTCGGCCTCCGATGCGCCCGCCGCCGCGCAGTCGTCGAGGGGCACGTACAAACGACCGGCGCGGAAGTCGCGCCCGAAGTCCTGCCAGAAGTTCGCCAATTGCAGCGCGGTACACAGCGCGTCCGACGACTGATCCAGCTCCGCCTCACGATAACCGGCAATCCGGAGCACCAGCCGGCCGACGGGGTTCGCCGACCGACGGCAGTAATCGAGCACGTCGGCCCAGGTGCGGTAGCGCCGCGTCTCCACATCCTGCCGGAAGGCGCTCAGGAGATCTTCGAAGAGGCTCACGGGAAGGTCGCGTGCGCGGATCGAGTCGGCGACGGCGAGAAAGATCAGATCGTCGCGCTGGTCCCCAGGGGACGGCGAGCCATGGCCGTTGGTGCAGGCGCGCAACCGCGCCAGCCAGCCGTCCAGCAGCCGGTACCGCTCCGCGACGGGCCGGCTCCCCTCGTCGGCGAAGTCGTCGGCCACGCGCGCGAACGCATACACCGCGGCGATATGCGGCCGCATCGCAGCCGGCAGCAGCATCGACGCGACCGGAAAATTCTCGTAGTGGCTCCGTGCCATCGCCTCGCAGGTCGCATAGGCGCGGGCAAGTTGGGTTACCATGCCACCTCGGCCGCGCCCGCGCGATGGTTCACCGCGCGTGCGAGGACGAAGAGGAAGTCC
>JANWLS010000133.1 GCA_025450765.1 Vicinamibacterales bacterium
CTACGAGCAACTCGACGAGCCGGTCTCCGGCTGATCATGTGGTCTGCCTTCGGCGATCGCTCAGCGGCCGTCGTGGCGGAGAAGCATCAGCTGGAAGTAGCCGCCTCCGCGATCGAATAACGCGAGCGCGTGCAGCCCGCCTGATGATGTGCCGGCGCGATCTGACGAGGAACGCGATCTTCGAAGCGTGCTTCGCGCGGCCTGACGGTTGCCTCGCGAGAACAGTCGGCGTGTAGCTCTCCTTCGCTGTGTTTCATGACATAATTCGTGGCCGATATGACGGCGGCATTGCATCGCGATGGTTCTGTAACGTCGCACAGCCGGATGTTATGTGCGGGACGCCTCCGCATGGCTATGATGCCGATCTTCACTTCTGCACCGGTGGCTCACACTCAGGCTCTTCGCAAGGAGGCGGGATCATGATCGAACTCTATTGCACAGGCATCGTCGCGAGCATGCTCGCATATGCCGTCTTCGTCGCGCTCGCTGACCCGCGCGGCGAGCGCTACGCGTCGATCGGATTCTGATCATGCTAGAGGAGCTCACGATGCGGATTCGCACATTTAAGCGCCCGGCGGCGAATGACCCGAATGCCGTGCAGTGGCAAGTGATCGAAGGTGGCTTGCGCGATCTCGCAGATGGCCTGCCGCGGGTCGAATCGGCGCTTCGGGATGAGCTGTCGGACTATGCGGTGCGCTTCGATGCCCACGTCCGCCGGATTCGCCGGGAGCGCGCCGCGACCGACGATCCGGTCGCGATCGCCTGACGGCGGTATCGTGCCAACGGTCCCCGCCGAGGACGTCTTGGCCCACGTCCTCGTACACGATCAGAGCGGCCCAGTCTGGGCCGCTCTCGTCGTTCGTATGCTGGTAGCAGCGGTTGGATTCGAACCAACGACCTACCGATTATGAGCCGGTTGCTCTAACCACTGAGCTACGCTGCCACGGGCGCCCGGCGGCGCCGCTGTTGATGGGAGTGGTGCGCTTGGCGGGACTCGAACCCACGACCTCTTCCTCCGCAGGGAAGCGCTCTATCCACTGAGCTACAAGCGCATTCGGTTGGTGCCGAGGGCGGGATTTGAACCCGCACGCCCTTGCGGACACTACGCCCTGAACGTAGCGCGTCTGCCGTTCCGCCACCTCGGCTGACGGATCACCTGGCCTCGTCGAGGCCGTCCTGCGAACACGGTGCGGTGCTGTGTGCTGGCGGGGCGGTCGCGGATAGGCTCCCGGATTGTAACAAGGCGCTGCCACCCCAACAAGCAACCTGCGTCTTGGCGTGCGGCCCGAACGCCCGCGCTGCGAGCTACTCGGCAGCCGGCGTGCGGCGCCTCATGCTCGCGATCCTCGCCTCCATGGCGGCGAGATCATCCAGCGTGTTGACGTTCAAGAACGACAGCAGTCCCGGATCGCAGGCGCGCACGTCGTCCTCGCTGAGCACACCCGTGCGCAGACGTCGCAATACGCCGTGCACCGACCGGTCGTCGCTTCTCAGCGCGTCGCGGACGACGCCGACGCACGTGGTCGACCAGACGCCGAACGCCGTCTGGAGACGACGGTCGACTTCCGGCACCAACACCTCGGCATCGCCGATTGCCGCGACCATGGCGAGGATCAGCGCGGGCCGCAGCAGCGGCGCATCGCACGGTACGACGATCGCGTGCGGATCTCGCGTGATGGCGAGCCCTGCGACGATCCCCGAGAGCGGTCCGAGTCCGCCGGTCTCGTCATCGCAGACGCGTACCGAAGCATCGGTCAGCACGTGGGGCAGCGCTTGTCCTGGCGAGCGCGCGATGATGATCTCGGAGGCGATGCCGTCTGCCGCGGACACAACCCACTGCAATAGCGGCCGGCCGGCGAGCAGCTGCGCCGCCTTGTCGCCGCCGATCCGGCTGCCGCGCCCTCCGGTGAGGATCACCATCGTCGTCATCTCAGACATGCTGCCGCGCATTCGCCTGCCCGACAAGCGCCGGCCGGAGAGCTATTGTCCGCCGTGCGGTTCACGGCGACGCTTGAGGAGCATCACCGCCGCAGATGCGAGCCGCGTGGCGTGATACGCTTGCGAAGCGGCGCTTGCGGACGAAGGAACGATCGCATGCATCGAAGGACGGCCACAGCAGAACTGCTGGCGATTCTCACGGTCATCGTGATCGCGGCGCTGATCTACGTCGGCTCGCGCGGCCTCCGTGATTTCGATGCCGCGCTCATCGGCTACGCCGTCGGGACGACGTTCGCGGCGGTGGGCCTCGTCTACCGGTACACGCTCTGGATCGACCGGCCGCCCACGCGGCGGTATTTCCGCGCCGGCTGGCGTCACTTCCTTTCGTGGAAGAACTTCCGGCGCTACACGCTGCTCATTCCGAAGGCCTGGGTTACCGACATCTTCGCGCAGACGTTCATCTTCCATCGCGGCGCCCTCCGCTGGGTGATGCACATGGCGATCTTCTGGGGCGTTGTGATCTCCCTCGCCGTGACGATTCCCCTGTCGTTCGGCTGGTTCCATTTGACGCTTGCCGGGCAGAATCACTACCGCATCTGGTTCTTCGGCGTCTCGCTCTTCACGTTTCCGCTCGGCACACCAATGGCGTGGAGCGTCTTCCACGTCCTCGACTACACCGCATTCCTGCTGCTCCTCGGGGTGGCGATCGCATTTTGGCGCCGCTCACACGACGCGGGCTTTCTGGCGACGCAGCGCTTCGGCTTCGACCTGATGCCGTTGATCCTGCTGTTCGCGATCGCGGTCACGGGGCTGGCGCTGACGGTTTCGAGCGAGTTGTGGCAGGGGCGCTACTACGCGTTCATCTCGCTGACGCACGAGGTCGTCGTCGTCACGTGGTTGATCTCCCTTCCGTTTGGGAAGTTCTTTCATATCGTCGAGCGTCCGGCGACGATCGGTATCACGCTCTACAACACCGTCAACCAGGACGCCGAACGGAGTGCGGGTGGTTCGCCGGTCGCCGGCTGCGCGCGCTGCGGCGCCGAACTGCCGTCACGTCAATTTGTCCGCGACCTCAAAGCCACGCTCGACGACCTGGGCCAGCGGTATGACATCGGCGAGCGCGGCAATCTGCAGGACTACTGCCCGACCTGCAAGCGAGTACTGCGCGGCGATGCCTACTTCCAACTGATGCAGAAGCGGTTCCTCTAAGGAGATGGCGTGAGCGTCAATAAGGACATCTTCGAGCCGGACCGCTCCTTCAACTACGACCTGCAGACCGAGAACCGCACATTCATCGAATGGCACGAGGCGGATCGTGTCCCGGACAAGCTCGTCGATACGCACTGTGCGTTCTGCGGCGTGCAGTGCGGGATGTATCTCAAGGTCGCGGACGGCCACGTGATCGGTGTCGAGCCGCGCGACTACCCGCACAATCTCGGCTCGCTCTGTCCGAAGGGCGTCGTCGCCTATCAGCAGGTCGAACATCCCGACCGGCTGCGCTACCCGATGATGCGGCGCAACGGACGTAGCAGCCCGCTCGAGCGCGTTTCGTGGGACGAAGCGCTCGACCACGTGACATCGCGCTGGCGGGCGATTCAGGCAGAGCACGGCAACGACGCCGTCGCCGTCTATAGCGGCTCATCGATGACGAACGAGAAGTGCTATCTCGCGGGCAAGTTCGCGCGCGTCGGCCTGCGGACGCGGCACGTCGACTACAACGGCCGCCTCTGCATGTCGTCGTCCGCGGCCGCCTACGCGGCTGCCTTCGGCATCGACCGCGCGCCGCTGCCGATGCCGGACATCGAGCTGTCCGACTGCATTGTGGTCGACGGCACGAATGTCGCCGAGTGCTTTCCGATCGTGATGCAGTGGATCTGGCGTGCCCGAGACCGCGGCGCCCGCCTGATCGTCATCGATCCGCGCGAGACGCCGATCGCCCGCACGGCTGACATCTGGCTCGCTGTGCGCCCCGGCTACGACATCGCGATCGTCAACGCGATGCTGCGGCACGTGATCCACACCGGCCGTACGGACGATGCATACATCGCCGAGCGGACCGCCGGATGGGACGCCGTGCGCGAAGCCGTCGAGCCGTACACGCCGGAGATGGCCGAGCGCGTCGCCGGCATCCCGGCGGAGCGCCTGCTCGCGGCGGCCGAGCTGTACGCGCGCGCGAAGGCGCCGCTGATCCTGCACGGCAAGGGCATCGAGCACAGCACCCACGGCGTCGACAACTGCCAGGCGCTGATCAATCTGGCGCTGGCTCGCGGCATGGTCGGCAAACCGGGCGCGGGCACGATGATGCTCACGGGACAGGGCAACGGACAGGGCGGCCGCGAGGTCGGTCAGAAAGCCGCTCAGCTCCCCGGCTACCGCCATATCGACGTGCCGGAGGATCGAGAATACATCGCAGGCGTCTGGGGCATCCCCGAAGCCGAACTGCCGGGCGAAGGTGCGGCTGCGACGGAGATGGTGCACCTGATGGCGTCGGGCGAGATCAAGTCGTGCATGATCATGTGCTCGAACCTGATGGTCTCGCTGCCCGATAACGCGGTCGTGCAGCGTGCGCTCGAGCAGCTCGAGCCACTCGTCGTCATTGACTTCTTCATGTCGCAGACGGCCGAACTGGCAGACGTCGTACTTCCCGGCACCGTTTGGTGCGAGGATGAGGGCACGACGACGAACCTCGAGGGACGCGTCATCCGCATCAAGTCCGCCGCCGCGCCGCCCGGTGAAGCACGTACCGACTGGGAGATCATGTGCGCGATCGCGGATCGTATGGGCCGCGGCGCCTTCTTCCCGTTCCGCACTGCGCGCGAGATCTTCGACGAGCTGCGCGTCGCATCGAAAGGCGGGCACGCGGACTATTACGGCATCACCTGGGAGAAGATCGATGCGCAGCAGGGTGTCTTCTGGCCGTGCCCGACGCTCGATCATCCCGGGACGCCGCGGTTGTTTACGGAGCGCTTCGCGCATCCGGACGGACGCGCGCGGATGAGGCCGATCGCGCATCAGCCGCCGGCCGAGGAGCCGAGCGAGGACTATCCGTTCCGCCTGACGAGCGGCCGCGTCGTCTACCACTACCTCAGCGGGAACCAGACACGCCGCATCGGCTTCCTCTTCGAGCAGGCGCCGGAGCCGTGGGTCGAAATCCACCCGCGCGCCGCGGAGCCGCTCGGGATCCACGACCAGGACCGCGTGCGTGTGCGGACGCCGCGCGGTTCGATGGAGCTGAAGGCGCTCGTGGTCCCCACAGTGCGCCCCGACACGATCTTCATCCCGTTCCACTACTCGCACGAGCAGTCCGTGAACCAGCTCACGAATCCGGCCGTCGAGCCCGGCGTGAAGATCCCTGAATACAAAGTGTGCGCCGCCGCCGTCGAGCGGCTCGACGTGGCTCCCGCGACGGGTGGCGCTGCGGTCGAGAACCTGACGGCCGAAAACAGGCCAGCGATGTTCCCGTATACCGTCGGTGAGACGAAGGCCGCCGCAAAGCCACAAAGGAGCGCATCATGATTACTGGCACGATGTTCATCGACCCGTCGCGCTGCATCGGCTGCCGCGCCTGCGAGGCTGCGTGCCGGGAGTGCGATACGCACAAGGGCGAGAGCATGATCATGGTCGACTTCATCGACCGTCGGGAAAGCGTTGCCACGCAACCGACGCTCTGCATGCACTGCGAGGATCCGGTCGCTCCCTGCGCGCAGGTCTGCCCGGCGCAGGCGATCCTGATCACGCCCGAGGGCATCGTGCAGCAGGCCGATCCTTCGCGCTGCATCGCCTGCAGGAACTGCGTGTACGCGTGCCCCTTCGGCGTGCCCAAGTTCGATGTGGAGGAGCGCTTGATGAAGAAGTGCAACCTCTGCTACGACCGCACGGTGCAGGGGTTGCAGCCGTGGTGCTCGCAGGCTTGCCCGACTGACGCGCTTTGGTTCGGTACGTTCGAGCAGTTCAAGGACAAGCGCACGGGAAGGCCGATCGATGTCACTGGCTTCGGCACGCAGGATGTGCAGACGCGGAACTACTTCGTGCTGCCCGAGCGCGTCGACAAGCTCGATGTGCTGGCGCTGCTCCGCGAAGTCGGCGCGCCGGCCGAAGCGACCGCAGTGCGTGAGGAGGCGTGGGTGCTGTGAGCCGCCAGGAACGCGTTGATCAGGGCTCGCGCGAGCCGCTGAAATCGCGCGCGGAGTATCCGTACCACTGGGATGCGGACGACTTCGTCAGCCGCCGCGAGTTGCTGCGCCTCGCCGTGCTCACGTCGGGTGCGCTCTTCGCCGCGACGGTTGCGATCGCAGTGCGCGGCGCCTTTGGCAATTCGTCGAGTGGATCGCGCACGTTGATCGCAAATGCGAGCGATGTGCCGGCGGGCAGCGTCAAGTACTTCGATTACCCGAAGAAGGGTGATCAGGCGATGCTGATCAATGTGCCCGGTCTCGGCTTTGTTGCTTACAGCCAGAAGTGCACGCATCTCTCCTGCGCGGTGCGATACGAGCGGGACAAAGACCGCCTGTATTGCCCTTGCCACAACGGCGTCTACTCGGTGACAACGGGCGACCCGACCGCGGGACCGCCGCAGCGCCGGCTCCCACAGATCCTGCTGGAGCGCGATGGCGACCGCATCTTCGCGCGCAAGGAGCAGGCATGAGCGCGCTCTTCCGCGGCCCGGATCCCGAGCGCGGCGTCGAGCCGATCGTGCCGCCCGGACGCGAAGCGCTGCTTACTGCTGCCGTCGCGATTGGCATCGTGCTGCTGGCAATCCAGCTCTGGCTGCTGACCGTCGCGCTCGACATTTATCTCGCCGGCGCCCGCGGGCAGCTCTGGGTGCTCGCGCTGCTCTCCGGCGTCGTCTTCGTCGGCGGCGTCGTCGCGATCCGCGTGATTTCGCGCGGCCCGCGCACGACCGGGCGCCGCTGATGGCGCGCTCGGCATGAGACTCTCGTCGCACACAGGGCGGCGGCTTCCCGGAACGACTCGCCATGCCGAGGATTGATCGCGAACATCCCATCGGCGGCGAGATGTCCGACATCGTGCGCGGGCTCGTCCGCCGCGCGCAGCTGCGCTACCTGCTCGAGCGCTACAGCTCGGTGCCGCTGCTCTCGCTCTTCAGCTTCGTCAACGGCTGTCTCAGCATCGCGCTGATGGCGTTCGCCGCGCTAATCACACGGGCGCCCTTCGTCTTCCCCTCCCTTGGGCCGACGGCGTTCCTCTTCTTCTACACCCCGAAAGCGCCGACGGCGTCACCGCGCAATGCCATCGCCGGCCATGCGATCGGCGCCGTCATGGGATGGCTCAGCCTGCGTGCGTTCGGCCTCGCCGACGCCGGGCCCGCCGTGACCGCGGGCATGACGTGGCCCCGTGTGCTCGCCGCTGCGCTCTCGCTTGGTCTCACCAGCGGCTTCATGGTGCTGCTGCGATCGCCGCATCCGCCAGCCGGCGCGACGACGCTGATCATCTCGCTCGGCGTACTGACGAAGCCATGGCAGATTGGGGTGCTCATGCTCGCGGTCGTGCTGCTCACCGTGCAGGCCTTCGTCATCAACCGCGCGGCCGGCATCGACTATCCGGCCTGGAATCCGGTCGAACGCCCTCCCGAACCACCCGATCGGCACATATGAACCGGCCATCTGGGCCTTGTGTGCCTCATTGCCGGCTGCGACCGTGTACGTGAGGAGTACGGATCAACGAGAAGGACACGCCGATGGCGCACGAACGCAGCGACGAACCGCAGATGCCGCGTCCGGCCGGTGCGCCGATCCCCCTTCGGCCGGTCGGGCCCGTGCCCGCCGCAATGCCGGTGCGGGCGCAGTACGAACCGCCCTACCGGATGTTCATTGCGACGAGCCTGACGATCGCTGTCTTCGGCGGATTTCTGCTCGCCGTGCTCCTGCCGCTCGCAGAGGCGCTGCACTGGGACTGGGGAAACTCGTGGCAGTCGCTCGTGCAAGCACACGGGCAGCTGCAGCTCCTCGGATTCGCGGGGCTCTTCGTGATGGGCATGGCCTTCCGGCTGATGCCGCGATTCTCCGGGCGCCCGCTCGCCTTCCCGCGGCTCGTCGTGC
>JANWLS010000134.1 GCA_025450765.1 Vicinamibacterales bacterium
CACGGTGACCTCCAGGAAGTACAGCCGCTGGCGCGGCTGCTCGATGCGCGCGCCTCGGGTCGCGATCATCACCTGACGCTTGGCGGCGCCGTCGATTTCGCGGCCACGGCCACAGGCCCCCTCACGAAGCCGGCCCTCAGTGGGGAGCTTGCGCTGCGCGGCGGTCGAATCGCCGCAGCGGGGCTACCGCCGATCAGCGACCTCACCCTCGAGGCGCGCTATCGCGACGGGGCGCTCGCGCTCTCGTCGCTGACCGCGGCCTGGCAAGGTGCGACGGTCGAGGCGTCCGGCTCGCTCGCCGCGAACGCCTCCGGGCCCGTACGCCTGGACGCGCGGATTGCGAACATCACGCCAGCGCTTGCGGCGTTCGCGTTGCCGGATTCGATGCTCCAGCAGATCGATGGGCACGTCGACGCGACCCTGACGATCGAGGGGGCGCGCCCTGCGTTGTCGGCCTTGCATGGCGAGGTCACGCTCCAGCAGGCGGCGCTCAGCATCGGTGGCGTCCCGCTGCAACAGCAGCAGCCCACGCGGTTCACGCTCGCCGATGGCCGCCTCCAGATCGCCGCCTTCAACTGGAACGACGGCACGACGACGCTGCGCAATCGATTGACGGCGCAGGGCTCGATGGATCTGCGCGCACCGCGAGCGTTGAACGTGGACCTCAGCGGCAATCTCGACTTGCGGATGCTGAGCGCGATCAGCCGGAACCTTTCCGCGGCTGGCCGCGCATCGCTGGCGGTGCACGCCGGCGGAACGCTCGCAGCCCCGTCGCTCGGCGGCCGGATCGACATCGTCAACGGCGAGCTGCGCTATACGGACCCAGAACTTGTGGTGAGCGGCTTGTCCGGCGCCATCGAGCTCACGCCAGCCGGGCTCACGATCCCGGGAATGACTGGCGAGGTGAACGGCGGATCGCTGCGCATCGCCGGCGCCCTGGGCTACCGTGGACCGAAAGCCGGCCAGGGCGGGGTGACGATCGTGGCGAACGACGCCGCCCTCAACCTGTACGGCTTGAGGACGCAAATCGATTCGCAGCTGGCCCTCGGCCTGAGCGACGGCCAGCTGGCGCTGACGGGATCGGCGAACGTCCTGCGCGGAGCGTATCGCGCGCCGTTCACGCTCACGGGCGGCCTGATGGCGGCGCTCCAGCAGCAGGCGATTACGGTGACCGCGGGACGACCGTCGCCGCTGCAGGCCCTGGCGCTCGACGTCGACATCACGACGGCGCAGGACATCGAGATCGACAACAGCTACGCCCAGCTCGCGATCGGTCTCGACCTCACGCTCGCCGGCACCGTCGCCCAACCCGGGCTGACCGGACGCGCCACGGTGCGAGAGGGTGGCGAGATCTTTCTCGGCGGTAACACCTACCGCATTTCGGGCAATGGGGCGGTCGACTTCATCGACCCCGACGCAATCGTTCCGGACTTCGACATCAAGGCCGCAACGCGCGTGGCGGGCAACGACATCACGCTCTCGCTGAGCGGCACGCCGCAGCGCCTGACGACGGATCTCAGCTCGCCTGGCCTGAGCCAGGCCGATGTCGTGTCGCTCCTGCTGACGGGCCGGACGGCCGAACCGGGGAGCGCCGCGCAGATGGCCTTTGGCACGGGCCAGCTGCTCGGGTACCTCTCTGGGGAATTTCTCGGCGCCGCCGGCCGCGCGCTCGGCCTGAGCACGCTCCGCATCGAAAGCGGGCTGCCCGAGGTGAGCTTCGATCCGAGCCTGGTGGCGAGCGAGACGAACCCGTCCACGCGCCTCACCTTCGGCAGGGACGTGACGAGCACGCTCCGGCTGATCTTCTCGCAGAGCCTCACCGACAGCGGCGGCCTCGCCTGGATCGTCAGCTACATGCCGCGCCGGACCATCGACCTGCGGGCGATGTACTTGGACGGCGGCATCCGTCGATACGACTTCATGCAGGAGCTGACGTCCGCCGGCTCGCCGCTGTCGCAGATCCGAGGCACGCGGACGCCGCCGCTGCGCGTCGGCGCCATCGATTTCCACGGCGACGCCACGGCATCACGCGCCACGCTCCTCTCGAAGCTCAGGGTCGGCGTCGGCGATCCCTTCAACTTCTTCCGCTGGCAGAACGACCGCGATCGCCTCCTCGCCTTCTTTCACGAGGAAGGACACGCCGAGGCGCACGTCCGCGCGGAGCGGTCCACGGAGCCCGGCGACGTCACGCTCACCTACACGATTCATCCCGGGCCGCAGACCCTCCTGACCATCGAGGGCGCCCGCCTGCCGTCGACGGTGCGCGGACAGATGGAGGACGCGTGGGAACGATCGGTGTTCGACGGCTTTCTGCTCGACGACATGCGATCCATGGCCCGCGCCTACCTCGCTGGAGAGGGCTATCTCCAGGCGAACGTGACGGCGACGGTGGTCCGTGCGACTGACACGGTCAAGGAGATCCGCGTCGACGTGGTGCCGGGGCCGCGCACGCCCGACCGCCGCCTGGCGTTCACGGGCAACCGCCGCCTGTCGACCGACGAGTTGCAGGCGCTCGTCGATCAACAGGGGCTCCGGCTGCGCGCCTGGACCGATCCGCAGGCGGTGAGCCAGGCGATCAGGACGGCCTACGACCTGATCGGAAACCTCACGGCGCAGGTGTCCATCGGCGAGCCGCGGTTCGACGGCGCGCACGCCGTGCTGCCCATCGCGATCGCCGAAGGTCCGGTGTTCCGGATTCAGACGGTCCACCTCTCAGGGCTGCTGGCGAAGAGCCCCACGCAGGTGCGCGCGGCCCTCGACCTGCCGCCGGGGACGATTTACTCGCCGGTGATCGTCCAGCGGGCCATCGGCCGCGTCGATGCGCTGTATCGCGGAAGCGGCTTCAACGCCGAGCACGCCTCCCTGCAGGTCGATCTGCAGCGGGAATCGGGCGCCGTCGATCTCTCGTTCTCGGTCGACGAAGGGCCGAGACAGGTGTTGACGGATGTGGTGAGCGCAGGGGCTCGTCGGACGGATCCGGATGTCATCACGCGCGCGCTGAAGTTCACGCCGGGAGCGCCAGTCGACCGCGCAGACTGGGCGCTCGCCCGCAAGCGGCTCTACGACACCGGCGCGTTCAAGTCGGTCGACATCGAAGCCGAGCCGATGCAGATCGGCCCACCGGCGCCGGGTCCTGATGGGGTGCCGACCGAGCCGGTGCGCGCCCGGGTCACGCTCGAAGAGTGGCCCGCCCTCCGTTTCCGATACGGCTTCCAGGTGCAGGACGAGCCGTCGAACCCGAGCGGCCGCACAGTCCGGCCCGGCGTCGCCGGCGACCTGCTGTTCCGCAACCTGCTCGGACACGCGATGACGTTCGGGGCGGCGGGCCAGCTCACGCGCGATTACCGCGCGGGCCGCACCTACCTCACGGCGCCGACGATGTTCGGTCTGCCCGTTCTCACGAACCTGTATGTCGAGCGGTCGCACGAGGTGGTCACGCCGTCGGACACCGACGCGGTGCTGTCGGACGCGTCGACGGTCACCGCCGAGCAGCGGATCAACCTGCACCGCACGGTGCAGCTGCTCTACAGCTACAGCTTCGAGCGCAACCACACGTTCGAAGAGCACCCCGACCCAACCAACCCGTTTGCCTACGACCTCACCGTGAACATCGCGCGCCTGACGACGGCGGCGTACTACGACACGCGGAACGATCTGGTGAACGCCACGCAGGGGCTGTTCACCTCGTCCACCTTCGAATATTCCCCGCCCGCGCTCGGGTCGGACCTGCGCTTCGTGAAGTACCTGTTTCAGCAGCAATATTTCCGGCCGCTCGGATCGGGCCTGGTGTTCGCGACGAACGGACGTCTTGGGCTGGCGACCGCCTTCGGTCAGGAGCTGATTCCGAGCGAGCGCTTCTTCGCGGGCGGCGGGAACAGCGTGCGCGGCTATGCCGACAGCTCGCTCGGACCGACGGACTTCCTCGGCCCGTCAGGCGGGAGCGCGATGCTGGTGCTCAACGAGGAGCTGCGATTTCCGATCGTCGGGATCATCCGCGGCGTGGGCTTCTTCGACGCGGGCAATGTGTTTCCGGGTGTCGCCGATCTCTCGCTGACCGGGCTGGACACGGCCACGGGCTTCGGCGTGCGAATCAACACGCCGTTCGCGCTGCTGCGGGTCGACTACGGCATCCCGCTCGTCCGGACGCCTGGCATGCCGTTCGGCCGGTGGTTCTTCTCGATCGGTCAGGCGTTCTAGACGCCGCCCCTCACCGTCTTCATGATCGACTCCACCTGCGGCCGCTCGGGCGCATTGGGCGCCAGCTTCAGAAACGCCTCGAAGTGGGTGGCCATCAGGTCGATCCGCTTCAATTTGTAATAGGACATCGCCGCGTAGTAGTGCGCGTAGGCGAAGGTGGGATCGACGAGTGCGGCCTTCTGAAAGGCCGCGGCCGCCTTGGCGAAGTCGGGCACGAGGCTTTCCGCCATGCCGAGCTGATACTGCGCCTGCGGATTGGCGGGCGCGATCTGCACCGCCTTCTGGGCCGCATCGACGGCGTCGTTGGTCTTCTTGTTCATCAGCGCCTGGCCGGACTTCCCGACATAGGTCCAGACGTCGTTGCTGCCCCGCGACGCCAGCTCGTCGTAGATCTTCCGGACATCGTCCCACTGCCCCAGCTTCTGGTAACTCTGCGCCGCCAGGTATTCGAGCTCCGGCCGCTGCGCCTGGTTCGCCTTCACGGCATCGGGCACCGCCTGCACGACCTGCTGGTACTTGCCCGCTTCGTACAGCGTTCGCAGGTCCTTTTGGTTCGTCGCGTTGTCGGTCGATTGCTGCTGAGGTGCCGAGACCGGCTGCACACGCGGGGCCCGGGCGGCGGGCTGGCAGGTGAGGGACAGCAGGGCGATCAACGTCAGCGCGGGCATCGGAACCTCCTTCATGATGGTGGATCCACTATACCTGTACGTCCGGGGTCCGACGTCCGGGCACTTCTGCCGTCCGGGGTCCGACGTCCGAGGTCAGTGCCGCAGGGCACCCTGCAGGAGTGCGCGCGTGGCGGCGTGCGAGGGCTGGCTCAGCACCTCGCGGGGATGGCCCGTCTCCACGATCTGCCCATCGGCCACGATGACGACACGCTGGGCGAACTGGCGCGCGAACTCCACGTCGTGGGTGGTGACCATCAGCGTCCGGCCGGTGGAGGCGAGCGTCGTGAGCGAGCGGCCCAGCTCCTCGCGCCGTGCCGGATCGAGGGACGCGGTCGGCTCGTCGAGCAGCAGCAGCGGCGGGTCGGTGGCGAGCGCGCGCGCACTCGCGACGCGCTGCGCCTCGCCGCCCGACAGCTCGCGCGGCAGCGCCCGTGCGCGGCCGGACACCTGCAGCGCGTCCAGCAGCTCGGCCGCCCGCGCTTCGGCCTGCGCGCGCGGGACGCCGAGGGCGTGCACGAGCGCGAGGGTCACGTTGTCGGTGGCCGAGAGATGCTCGAACAGGTGATGGAGCTGAAAGACCATCCCGACCTTGCGGCGGAGCGCCCTGAGCCGCGATTCGCGCGGCAGCGGCCCCGCCTGGAGCTGCACCCCATCGACCTCGATCGTGCCGGCCGTGAACGGATCGAGCGCGACGATGGCACGGAGGATCGAGGTCTTGCCGACGCCCGACAGCCCCATGAGCGCCGTGAACGTGCCGCGCGCCAGCTGGAGGTCGACCCCGCGCAACACTTCCCGCACACCGAAGGCCAGGCGCACGCCGCGCATGTCGAGGATCGCCGCGCCGTCAGGCTCGATGTGCGTGCGCGTCATACGCTCGGCGCCTTCCACCGCAGCTCGAGCCGCCGCGCCAGGTGCGCGAGCGGCAAGGACAGCATCAGATAGAAAGCGCCGCACAGCGCGCCCGGCAGGAGCCAGCTCCCGCTGTTCGCCGCGAAAATCTGCGCCTGCTTGGTGAGCTCCACGACGGTGAGGACCGACACGAGCGACGAATCCTTCAACAGCGACACGAAGTCGTTCGTCATCGGCGGCAGGGCGAGGCGGAACGCCTGCGGCCCCCGGACGAGCCGCAGCACCTTGGCTTCGCTCAGGCCGAGCGTGCGCGCGGCCTCGAGCTGGCCCCGCGGAACGGCCTCGAGCGCGCCGCGATAGATCTCGCTCTCGTACGCCGCGTAGTTCAGTCCAAGACCGATGAGCGAGGCCCAGAACGCCGGCAGCCTGATAAAGGCGGCGAACCCGTAATAGATGACGAACAGCTGGAGCAGCACCGGCGTGCCGCGCATCAGCTCGACATACCCGATCAGGACGGACCGGACCGCGCGTCCGCCGTAAATCCGCCCGGCCGCGATGAGGGCCCCCAGGGCGACCGCCAGCGCCATCGAGCCGCACGAGATCAGGACCGTGACCACGGCTGCTTCGAGGAGCGCGGGAAGGTAGCGGGCCAGCGTCGCCAGGACGCCGCCACCGGCCGACGGGCTGAGCGGCGCGTCTGAAGGCGCGCGACCGCCGGCCTCGAGCAGGCCCGCCTCGAATCGCGCCTGCCGCTGGTCCCAGACGCCCCAGCGTGTGAGGATGCGCTGCACCGTCCCGTCCCGCATGCGCGCCAGGAGGACCGCATCGATCTGGTCGCGCAGCGCGTCCGATCCTGGTGCGAGCACGCCCACGTAGTGCCCGATCTCGAGCGGCTGCGGCTGGGTGATCAGGCCGGGCACCTGGCGCATCGATCGCGCGGCGATGATGTTGTCCAGCACCACCGCGTCCAATCGCCCGGACAGCAGATCCTGGTACGGATGCACATCATCGTCGTAGGAAACCGGAGTGATGTCGTCGGCCGAGGCCCGGTTCGTCAGCAGCGTATACGCCATCGTCGCGCCGAGCGTCCCGACGCGGCGGCCGCGCAGGTCGGCGAGCGTGCGAAAGCGGTCGCGATCGGCGGCGCGCACGGTGAGCACTTCGGCGAATTCGTAGTACGGGATCGTTTCGAGCATCCGTCGGCGGCGGGCGGGCGTATCTTCGACACCGCTCATGCCGATCGTGAAGTCGCCGCGACGGACGGACTGGTCGATCGAGTCCCACGACACGGGGACGAACTCCGCCTGGCGGCCCAATCCGCTGGCGATGGCTCCGGCGATCTCGACATCGAAGCCGCGCATCACGGAGGGATGGTCGGGATCGGCTTCCACGAACGGCGCGCCCCCTTCGGGGTCGCCGCCCCACCGGAGGACCACGCCGGTTCCGGCGGCCGCGTGGGGCGTCTCGACGAACCAGATGCCCGTGCCGAGCAGGGCCAGGGCCAGGGCGGCGGTCAACCAGGCGGCACGTCCCCGCGGAATTCGTGAGACTTGCGGCATTCAGAAACCGATGATGCCATAATCTGCATTTCCCCGGTACTTCCGAGGAGGTGGTCCGATGACGACACACCACCTGTCGAGCGACGACATCGCGTTCGTTCGCCGGTTCGAGACCGGCACGCTGCCGGCCGGCTCGTTCCACCATCGCGAGCACGTGCGGCTCGCCTACTGCTATCTCGTGCTCGCCGCACCAGACGAGGCGTGTTCGCGGTTCCGGGCCGCGCTGCACGGCTTCATCGCGCGACACGGGGTCAATCCGGCCAAGTATCATGAGACGCTCACGCGGGCGTGGGTGCTCGCCGTGGCTCATTTCATGGCGGCGTCGGCGGGGGCACCGGACTTCGCCAGCTTCATCGCGGCGAACGGCCGGCTGCTGACCAGGGACCTGCTGCTGCTTCACTACTCGCCGGCCGTCTTAGGGTCGGATGAGGCACGGGCGACGTTCGTGGAGCCGGACCTCGCGCCGATCCCGTAGCGTGAGCTCGGCGTGGGGGTCGGGCCCCACGCCAACTGAATGATGCTGACGCAGAGATAGACAATGATTCGGATACTCGTCACCGGCGGCACGTTCGACAAGCAGTACAACGAGCTGAACGGGCAGCTCTCGTTCCGTGACACGCACGTTCCCGCGATGCTGCAGCGCGGGCGCTGCCGGCTCGATGTGCTCGTCGAGACCATCCTCATGATCGACAGCCTCGAGATGACCGACGCCAACCGCGCCGCGATCGTGGAGCGCTGCCGGGAAGCGGCTGAAGAGCGGCTGGTGATCACGCACGGCACCGACACGATGACGCTGACGGCGCGGGCGCTCGCCGCCGCGGCGCTCGACAAGGTGATTGTGCTCACCGGGGCGATGATCCCCTACGCGTTCGGCAGCTCCGACGGCCTCTTCAACCTCGGGAGCGCCCTCTCCTTCGTCCAGACGCTGCCGCCCGGCGTGTACGTCGCCATGAATGGCCGGTATTTCGACTGGGACCAGGTGAGGAAGAACCGGGAGTCGGGGATTTTCGAAGAATTGCGGATTGAAGCATCGGAGAATTGAAGAAGCGACCAGGGAGGCTTCGCATCGATGCCATCGGGACCAAGTCTGCAAGAACACTACGCGCCGCGAAATGCCTGCTTCGGCTGTGGGCCGGCGAACGCGAAGGGCCTGCGGATCCGCAGCTTTGCTGAAGGAGACGAGCTCGTCTGCGAATGGCATGCGGAGCCGCATCACGAAGCCTTTCCCGGCATGTTGAACGGCGGCATCGTCGGCACGCTGCTCGATTGCCACGGCAACTGGACGGCGGCGTACCACCTGATGAAGAAAGCCGGCGCCGACACCCCGCCCTGCACCGTCACGGCCGAATACGCGATCACGCTGCGCCGGCCGACGCCGACGGCCGGCCCGATCCATCTCCGCGCGCACGTGGTCGAATCGACTGCCGATCGCGCCGTGGTCGAAGGGACGCTCGAGGCCGGCGGGAAGATCTGCGCGACGTGCCGCGGCACCTTCGTCGCGGTCAAGGAAGGACATCCGGCGTATCACCGGTGGTAAACCGGGCCACTTCATGGAGGTCACGACGTGGAACGAATGAATCGCCTGATTTCAGTCGTGTTCCTGGTCGTCCTTGTCGCAGCGCCTGCCAGCGCCCAGTCGATCGACTGGAACCAGATCGGCAAGGATGCGGCGGCGACGCTGCAGGCGTACATCAAGATCGACACCACCAATCCGCCGAGCCACACGGACAAGGCGGCTGATTTTCTCGAGGCCATCTACCAGCGCGAAGGGATTCCGGTGACGCGCTACGAATCGGCACCGGGCAAGTCGATCCTGGTCGCGCGGCTCAAGGGATCCGGCGCCGGCCGGCCGATCCTGATCCTGAACCACATGGACGTCGTGCCCGCCGACGCCAGCCACTGGAAGGTGCCGCCCTTCAGCGGTCAGCTGATCAACGGCGAGATCTGGGGTCGCGGCGCCATGGACATGAAAGGATTCGGCACGATCCAGCTCTACGCGCTGATCGCACTGAAGCGGGCCGGCGTTCACCTGACGAGGGACATCATCATGGTCTCCGAGCCCGACGAGGAGACCGGCGGCCAGGATGGCGCGCGCTGGATGATCGAGCACCACTTCGACGAGCTGAACCCCGAGTACGTGCTCGACGAGGGCGGCTTCGGCAGCCGCGATCTGTACTCGCCGGGCAAACTGGTCTTCGGCATCTCGGTCGAGGAGAAGCGGCTGATCTGGCTCAAGATCACGGCCACCGGCACATCCGGGCACGCCTCCCAACCGACCGCCGACAACCCGAACAACGAGCTCGTCACGGCGCTCGCCCGTCTCGTTTCCCAACCGCTGCCGACGGGTGACGTCGGTGTGCTCGAGACCATGAAGCAGAAGCTGGGGACGTTCGCGCCGAACAAGTTCATGAACGCCATCCAGCACTCCACGATCTCGCTGACGACGATGACGGCGGGCGTGGGCCATCCACCGAAGGTCAATGTGATTCCGGGCGAGGCGAGCGCCACGCTCGACTGCCGGATCCTTCCAGACATGGACCCCGCCAGCTGGATCGCGCTCATCAAGAAGCGGCTCGCGGATCCGAAGCTGACGGTGGAAGTGCTGTATCAGGGCGACGGATCGATCCTGAGCCCGCCCGACTCGCCGATGTTCAAGGCGCTCGCCTCGGCGATCACGACGGTCCATCCCGGCGCCATCGTCACGCCGATGCTCGTGCCCTACACGACCGATTCGAACGCCTACAGGAAGCGCGGCGCCAAGAGCTACGGGCTGTACCCCATCATCGCGTCGACCGCCCTCATCAACACGATGCACGGAGACAATGAACGGATGCCGGAGGCGCAACTCGTCCCCGGCACACGGATCCTCTTCGAGGCGCTGCGCAGGGTGGCCGGCGGCACGTCGACGGCCAGGAACTGACGATGGCCGAGGGCAGGGCCGCAGCGCTTCGGCGCGAGCTCGGCGAGATCGACATCTATCTGTTCGATCAAGTGCTCCGCGGCCGCTTCGACGGGCGGGCGCGCATTCTCGACGCGGGGTGCGGACGCGGGCGCAATCTCGTGTACCTGCTCCAGACAGGCGCTGAGATATTCGGGATCGATCGGGACCCCGCCGCCATCGTGCAGGTCCGGGCGCTCGCCGCCGCCTTGCAGCCGGAGCTTCCGCCAGAGAACTTCCGGACCGGCGAGATCGATGCCCTTCCGTGGCCCGATGGGGACGTGGACGCCGTCATCTGCAGCGCCGTGCTCCACTTCGCCTCCGATCCCGCACACTTCGGCCGCATGCTCGACGAGCTCTGGCGCGTCCTGCAGCCGGGTGGCCTGTTCTTCGCGCGCCTCGCCTCGACCATCGGCCTCGGCGATCGCGTGCGCGTCGATGCGCGCCGACGCGCACGGCTCCCGGATGGCACCGAGCGGTTTCTGGTGGACGAGGCGTTCCTGGACGAGTCGACGCGCCGGCTGGGCGCGGTTCCACTCGATCCGCTCAAGACGACCAATGTGCAGAATCAGCGGTGCATGACCACATGGGTTCTGCAGAAAACGCCCTGACCTCCGAAGGGCTGGAGGACTGCCATGTCGATGGTGCTGGATCCGTCGGAAGCCGCGGAGTATTACTTCACGTACATCAATCAGGTGCCGACGGGCGACATCGTTGACGTGCTCGCCCAGCAGGCCGGCGAGACGGCCGCGCTGCTCGGCACCATCTCGGACGAAGGGTCACTGCACCGCTACGCGTCCGACAAGTGGAGCATCCGCGAGGTGGTCAGTCACATCAATGATGCCGAGCGGATCTTCGCGTCGCGGGCGCTGTGGTTCGCGCGCGGCTTTCCGGACCCGCTGCCCAGCTTCGACCAGAACGTGGCGATCGCGAGCGCCGGCGCCGACGCGCGTGCGTGGCGGACGCACGTCGAGGAGTTCGAGACGATTCGCGCCGCCACGTTGTCGCTCTTCCGGAATCTGCCGGCCGACGCCTGGACGCGCCGCGGCATCGCGAGCGGCAATCCCGTGAGCGTCCGCGCGCTCGCCTACATCGTCGCCGGCCACGTCGCGCACCACGTGCGGTTGCTCCGCGAGCGGTACCTCTGATGATCAGCATCCGCCGTGCGACGTTGGCCGACGCCCTCCGCATCGCCGAACTGAGCGGCACGCTCGGGTACCCGATCGATCCCGGGACCCTGCACGCCCGACTCTCCCGATTGCTGGCGAGCGAGGCCGACCTCGTCGTCGTGGCCATCCCACCATCAGGCGATCTCGCAGGCTGGATCCACGGCACCGATCGCGAGTTCCTCGAGACCGGGCGGCATGGCGAAATCGTCGGGCTCGTGGTCGATGCGGCGCAGCGTGGCCTCGGCGTCGGCCGCGCCCTGGTCGACGCCGTCGAGTCGTGGGCTCGCACGCGGGGCCTGGATCGCGTGGTGGTCCGGAGCAACGTCGTCCGGCTGGAATCCCACCCGTTTTACGAGCGAATCGGCTACAAGAGAATCAAGACGCAGCACGTCTATCGCAAGGGCCTGAGCACGAACACGATCATGCCGGATCACGAATAGACCGCACCCGTTCGAACATTTGTCTGTTGATGAGGGTGAAGATGTCTACCGAACCATTCCTCGATCTCGCTGCGCGTGAGCTCGCGCGCTACAAGGGGCTCGCCGACCGCGCCATGGCGCAGGTCAGCGACGAGCAGTTCTTCGAAGCACTCAGTCCCATCGACAACAGCATCGCCATCGTCGTGAAACACATCGCGGGCAATGCGCGATCGCGCTGGACGGATTTCCTGACGAGCGATGGCGAGAAGCCGGATCGGCATCGCGACACCGAGTTCGAGCTCGCGGGCGCCAACTCACGCGAGCAGCTCATGGCGGCGTGGGAAGAAGGCTGGCGGCTGCTGTTCGAGGCGATCGCGCCGCTCGGGGCGGCCGATCTCGATCGCACGGTGACCATTCGTGGCGAAGGCTTGAGCGTGAGGCAGGCGATCGGCCGTCAGATGACGCACTACGCGTATCACGTCGGCCAGATCGTGTACGTCGCCAGGCATCTGGCCGGGGACCGATGGACGAGCCTCAGCATCCCCAAGGGCCAGTCGGAGGCGTTCAACAGCCGTCCCGCGACGTACGTCTGACGGTTACGACGAGAAGCGGTCCGGCCGCGCCACCGTCCACGCGTGGCCGAGACTCCCGTCCACCGACGAGGTCAGCAGCGCCCCTGGCTCGATGGGCGGGTGGATCTCATGGTAGCTGCGCACTTCGTCGTGGCTCACGCGCCTCATCACGTACCACGGCTTGAGATCGGCCGGATGCTGAAGGCCGGCCGCACCGAGCACGTCGAAGAAGCTCTTCACCGTTTCCCGATGGAACCGTGCGACGCGCGCCGACTTGTCGCCGACGTGAAGCCCGTTGACGAGCGCCGGATCCTGTGTCGCCACGCCGGTCGGACACCGGTTGGTATTGCAGCGGAGCGCCTGGATGCAGCCGAGGGCGAACATCATCGCGCGCGCCGCGTTGCAGAGGTCCGCGCCGAGCGCCACCTTCGTCGCGATCTGGAAGCCGGTATTCACCTTGCCGGAGGCGATCACCCGGATGGACTCGCGCAGTCCGGCGCCGACCAGGGCGTAGTGTACGAACGCGAGCCCTTCGTTGAGCGGCGTCCCCACCGAATCGGAGAACTCCAGGGGCGCCGCCCCTGTGCCGCCCTCCGCGCCGTCCACCGTGATGAAGTCGGGCAGGATGCCCGACTCGAGCATCGCCTTCACGATGCCGAAGAATTCGTGCCGCTTGCCGACGCACAGCTTGAACCCGACCGGCTTTCCCCCCGACGCCACACGCAACTGCTGAAGAAATCGCAACAGGCCGATCGGCGTCGTGAATGCGGTATGCGCCGGCGGAGAGATCACATCCTTGCCGGGCTCGACCCCTCGAATCTCGACGATCTCGGGCGTCAGCTTCGCGGCGGGCAGGATGCCGCCGTGTCCGGGCTTCGCGCCCTGCGAGAGCTTGACCTCGATCATCTTGACGTTCGGCAGCGTGGCGCGCGTCGAGAACGCGTCGATGTCGAAGTGGCCCTCGGGTGTGCGGCAGCTGAAATAGCCGGTGCCAATCTGCCACACGAGGTCGCCGCCCGGCTCGAGGTGATACGGGCTCAGGCCGCCTTCGCCCGTGTTGTGCGCGAACCCGCCGGCCCTGGCGCCCGCGTTGAGCGCGAGGACGGCATTCTTGCTGAGGGAGCCGTAGCTCATGGCCGACACGTTGAAGATCGACGCGGAATACGGCTGCCTGCACGCCGGTCCGCCGATGACCGTGCGGCTGCACGAGGGATCCGGATGCACGGGGGCGAGTGAATGATTGATCCATTCGTAGCCAACCGCGTACACGTCGCGCTGCGTCCCGAACGGCAGCGTATCGAGCTCTCCCTTGGCCCGCTGATAGACCACCGACCGATCGTTCCGGCTGAAGGGCCGGCCGTCTGAATTGCTCTCGATGAAGTATTGGTTGATTTCGGGCCGGATCGCTTCGAGCAGATAGCGGAAGTGGCCGACCAGGGGAAAGTTGCGCCGCACGGTGTGCCCGGTCTGGGCCATGTCGGCCGTCCCCTGCAGCAGGAGGGGGACGATGACAACCAGCGACCAGAGCGCGGGCGGCCAGAACAGGGCGCACGCCGCGACGAGGAACAGCACGAGCCCGCTGGCTCCAAGAAAGACGCGGCGCACGAAGAAGGAATCGGCCGCGCCGGTGCGAAGCTGAACGGCCCTCAGGGTCCGGCCGCGATTTGGCCCGATCCTCCCGTGTATGCGACACTTCCCTGATTCAACCCTGAATACCGAGACGTGATCCTGATGAAGCGCCCCTTCCGTTCATGGTGTGCTGCCGGCGGTGTGCTGGCCCTGGCGATGATCTCGGCGTCGCTGCTGGCCGCCGGTCCGACGTTCAATCCGCTGCAGACGTTCGCGCCCTTCCGATATCCCGATCCGGTGAGCCAGTACCGGATGGCGAACGGCCTTCCGTCGCCCGAGTACTGGCAGAACCGGGCGGACTACGACATCGACGCGACGCTCGACCCCCAGCGGAAGACGTTGTCGGCCACCGAGATCATCACGTACACGAACCATAGCCCGAGCGAGCTCGGCTTCGTGTGGCTGCAGCTCGACCAGAATCTTTACAAACCGGACGCCCGTGGCAACTTCACGAGCGGGCCGACGCCTGACGGCCACACGAGCGGCTACCAGATTGCCTCGGTGGACGTCGCACCGGCCGGAAGCGACGCGTTCACGCCGGCTCCCCACCCGGTGTCGGACACGCGCATGCGCGTCGATCTCCCGCACCCGCTCGCCGCCGCGAATGGCACCATCCGCGTGCGCATCGTCTACCGCTACGAGATTCCGGGCGAGTTCGGCGACCGTACCGACTGGTTCCACACGAAGAACGGCGACATCTTCGAAATCGCGCAGTGGTACCCGCGCCTGTGCGTGTACGACGATCTGCGCGGCTGGAACACGCTGCCGTTCCTCAACAGCGAGTTCTATCTCGAGTACGGGAGTTTCGATTACCGCATCACGCTCCCCTCGACCATGATCGTGGTCGGTTCCGGCGAGCTGGTGAACCCGGACGAGGTGCTCACCGCCACCGAGCGCCAGCGTCTCGACGAAGCGCGGCGCAGCGACACGACCGTTCTCATCCGCACGCCGCAGGATGTGACCAATCCGGCCAGCCGGCCGCGGCAGTCGCCGACACTCACCTGGCACTTCCGGATGCAGAACAGCCGCGACGTGGCCTTCGGGGCATCGACCGCCTACGTGTGGGATGCGGCCCGCGCGACGCTGCCGGGTGGCAGGACCGTGCTCGCCCAGTCGGCCTATCCCGTCGAGAGCATGGGAAACAACGGCTGGGAGCGTTCGACGGAGTACGTCAAGCACACGGTCGAGTACTTCTCACAGCACGTTCTCGCGTATCCCTACCCGAACGCGATCGCCGAGGCCGGGATTGCCGGCGGCATGGAGTATCCCGGGATTGTGTTCGACGATTATCAGGCCAGAGCGAAGGACCTCTATAGCGTGACGGCCCATGAAATCGGGCACACCTGGTTTCCGATGATCGTTGGGTCCAACGAGCGCCGCGACGCCTGGATGGACGAAGGCTCCAACACCTTCGCGGATGTCTACGCGGAGGCCGACTTCAACCACGGGGAATATGCGCCGAAGCGCGATGGCGAGTACGCGCCGAAGGGCGGCAACCCCGTCGATGAGATCCTGCCGACGCTGAACGACCCGGAGGCGCCGCCGATCATGACGGCGGCCGACGAGATCGCGGAGAAGTACCGCCATCCGGTGACGTACTTCAAGACGGCGCTCGGACTCGTGCTGCTGCGTGAGCAGATCCTCGGCCCCGAACGGTTCGACGCCGCCTTCAGCGCCTACACGCGCGGCTGGGCCTACAAGCATCCGTCGCCGTCGGATTTCTTCCGCGCGATGGACAGCGCCGCCGGGGAAGACCTGTCGTGGTTCTGGCGCGGATGGTTCCAGGAGAACTGGACGCTGGACCTTGCGGTGCAGAAGGTCGCCTACGTCGATGGCCAGCCGGCGAAGGGCGCGCTCGTCACCGTCGCCAACCTGGATCGGCTCGTGATGCCGTCGACGCTGGAGATCCGCTACACCGACGGGACGAGCACTCGACTTACCGTCCCCGTCGAGACGTGGCAGCAGCACCGGACGTTCACGATTACGGTACCCGGCAGCCAGGCCGTGTCTTCGGCGACCATCGATCCGGATCACGTGCTGCCCGACAACGACCGTGCCAACAATACCATCCGCCCGCAACAGACGAGGGGCCGATGACGAGGAGCCGCTCATGAGCCAGGTCATGGTCCGCTATATCGTCGGCGACGTGGACGCCGCGATCGATTTCTACGCGCAGCATCTGGCGTTCCGGATGGACATGCATCCGGCGCCGGAGTTCGCCATGCTGTCACGCGGCGACCTGCGCCTGCTGCTGAGCTCGCCGGGGACGCGCGGCGGTGGGGGACAGTCGATGCCGGACGGCCGGCGGCCGGAGCCCGGCGGATGGAATCGCATCGTGCTGCAGGTCGCGAACCTGGCGCAGGAAGTCGATCGGCTGCGCCAGGCCGGCGTGCAATTCCGCAACGACATCGTGGTCGGCGTCGGCGGCCGGCAGATCCTGCTGGAGGATCCGGCCGGCAACCCCGTCGAGCTCTTCGAGCCCGCGAACCGCGAGTGACCGCGGAGCGGCGCAGGCTATTTCACGGCCGTCACGAGCTCGCTCATGCCGGGCATCAGCGGCTCGTGCTGCGCCTGCCGGAAGCCGGCCGTCTCGAGCATGCGCCTCAAGTCGCTGAACCGGTAGGCGTCGCCGCCGGGCGTGTTGGCCAGCATCGTGAGGCTGAAGGCCACCGCCATCGGCGGACCCTGCCGGCTTTCGTCGGGCACGAATTCGAGCACGGCGACCCGACCGCCGTTCTTCAACGCCACGTGCATCCGCTTCAGAATCGTGACGCAGCCGGCCTCGTCGAAGTGATGCAGGAAATTGGGGAGCAGCACGAGATCGTATCCGGTTCCGAGATCGACCGTGAGCGCGCTGCCGGCGATCGTGCGATAGCGATCGCTCGCTCCCGCCCCGGCGGCGTTCTGCTTCGCCACTTCCAGCACCGGCGCCCAGTCCACGGCCGTGATCTCCGCCTTCGGATTGGCGCTGGCGACCGCGAGGCCGAACAGCCCGTGCCCGGCGGCGATATCGAGCACGTGCAGCGGCCCGGCTGCGTGCACGCCGAGCCGCTCGGCCATCATCCGCGACGGCATCACCATCAGCGGCGCCATCGACCTGGCGAACGTCACCCAGAGCGCCCGGTTCGGTTCGAGCGCCTGGCCATCTCTCGTGCCCTTCCGGACCGTCTCGCCGAGATCCCGCATCGCATCGATGTGCTCGCCGGACATGAGGAAGTTGAGCGCGCCGCCCACGTAGGCTGGCGAGCGCCGGCTCAGAAAGAACGCCGTGTCCGGCGTGGCGGCGTAGCGCTCCCCGTTCTTCGTGATGAAGCCGAGCAGCGCCAGGTAATCGCAGAGGACGCGGATACCACGGGCGGAGGCCTGGCAGCGCTCCGCGATCGCCGCGACGGTCTCAGCCCCTGCGGCAATCGCCGTGAAGACATCGAGATCGACAGCGGCCTTGAGCGCGTAGCTCTGGTACAGGCCGTGGGCCGCTTGGAAGAACTGCGCGGGCGACGGGGCGGTGGCGCCCTCGGCACCAGGCTGTCTCGTCTGCGTTCCGGTTCCGCTCATGAGATCGCTCCTTCCCGGTGCGCCGACCCGATTCGGGTGGGCGCGTTCAAAACGGTTGTAGTTTTACTCTATTCAATTTAGAGTTGTCAAACTCGGCCACGCGAAGGCGCGGAGAGGCGGCACGGAGATCGCGCGCAGACGCGGAGATCCCGAGTTCATCAGACATGGCGCAATCCGACAGGCGATCGGCAGCTGAAACGAATCGGCGGCCGTATCATTCGCCCAAGCGTGCACAGCAGGCGGAACACACCCGGCAGCGGCTCGCCGCGAGCGCGCGGCGGCTGTTCGCCCGGGACGGCTATGGGCCGACGACGATCGAATCGATCGCCGCAGATGCCGGCGTGTCGGTGCAGACCTTCTACGCCACGTTCGGCTCCAAGCGCGCCGTCCTGCTCTCGCTGCTCGACCGATTCGAAGCGGAGGCGGACGTCGGGACGCTCCTGCGGGCGGTGCGCGACAGCCCCGAACCGCGGGCGCAACTCCACGCGATGGTCGCCTTCGGTGCGCGGCTCTTCGAGCAGGCGGCCGATATCATCGCGATCGCGCGCACGGCCGGCCGTGAGGAGCCTGATCTCGTCGAGCTGTTCCAGTCCGGCGAGCGCCGGCGGCGGGATGGGCAGGCACCGATCGTCCGCGCCTGGCATCGCGCCGGCGCGCTGCGTCCCGGCCTCGCAACGCGCCATGCCGCCGACATTCTCTGGACGATGGCGAGCGAGGATGTCTACGGCCTGCTCGTCGGCCAATGCGGCTGGCCGGTGAGCCGATATCAACAATGGCTGGAAGGCGCGCTCGGCGACCTGTTGTTCGCGTGAGATCACCCTCAGCGATCCCGAACGCCATCGTCGCCGCGTCCGGTCGTGGGACGGGGTAGTCCCGCAAGCGGACAGGCCGGAGGCCGCAATGCCGCCCGGATCGCGGCAGCGCTCTCCTTTCCCGAACGTTCCGGCTGGCACGTCGCGTGAATAATGCCCCTGCCATGTCTCCGGTCTCGATCGCCCTCCGGACGCTGCTGAAAGCACGACGATTCACGACCGGCGTCGTGCTCATCCTCGCCGTCGGCATCGGCGCGGCGACGACGATGTTCAGCGTGGTTGAGGGCGTCATCCTGCGACCGCTGCCCTACCAGTCGCCCAATCGACTCGTGCTCGCGTGGGACAGCAAGGCGCCCTACCGCTACACCGCGCCGGCCGATTTCCTGGACTGGCGGCGCATGGCCACGAGCTTCGACGGGCTCGCCGCCTTCGCGCCCGCTGGCGTCACACGTTCGGGATCCGGTTTGCCGCAACGGCTTCAATCGCTCGCCGTCTCGGCGAATTTCTTCACGCTCCTGGGCGTGCAGGCCGCCCTCGGCCGGACGTTCCTGCCATCCGACGCCCGCGCGGGCGCGCCACGCGAAGCCCTTCTCAGTGATGCCGCCTGGCGGCAATGGTTCGATGCCGACTCGTCCGCCGTCGGCCGGACGATCACGCTCGACGATCAGCCGTACACGATTGTCGGCATCATGCCCGCCGGCTTCGCGTTCGAGGGGCCGGCGGATCTCTGGACGCTCGCGCCGCACGACATCCCCGGCGCCTTCCCCTCGCAGGACATCACGGCCGTACGCGACGCACGCTTCTTCTACGTGCTGGGACGGCTGAACCCCGGGGTGACGCTGGCGCAGGCGGGCGCGGAGCTGCGAGCGATCTCGAATCAACTGGCGCTGGCCTACCCCGCCACGAATGCCGGCCAGGTGGCGAACATCATTCCGCTGCGTACCGCACAAACGGGCGATGTGCGTCCGGCCCTGCTGGTGCTCTTCGGCGCCGTCATCTTTCTGCTGCTCGTCGCCTGTGCCAACGTCGCGAACCTGCTCCTGGTGCGGGCCGCCGACCGTCGTCGCGAAATCGCGATCCGTCTGGCCCTCGGGGCCGGCACGGGCGATCTCGTTCGACAGTTTCTGACGGAGAGCCTGATGCTCGCGGGCGCCGGCGTGGGCGGCGGCCTGTTCTTGTGTGCCTGGTCGATCGATGCGGTGAAAGCGCTCGCGCCCGTCGGGACCCCTCGGCTGGCAGATGTGCGCGTCGATCTTGCGGTGCTGGCCTTCTCGGTCGCGGCCGGTCTGGTCACGGGTCTCCTGTTCGGACTGGCGCCTGCCGTGCACCTGCGGTCGGCGTCGGCCGATGGCCTCAGCCACGGCGGCACCCGTCTGACGGATTCGCGTCGCGCCCGGCGGCTCCGCGATCTGCTCGCCGGCGGCGAGCTCGCGATCGCCGAGATCCTGCTGGTCGGCGCCGGTCTCCTGATCGCCAGCTTCGTGCACCTCAACACGGTGAACCCCGGCTTCTCGTCGAAGGATCTGTTGACCTTCTCGTTGAGCCTTCCCCACGCACGGTACGCCGACCCCGGGCAGCGCACACGCTTCTACGACGATCTCGTGGATCGCCTCCAGAAGCTTCCCGGCGTGACACACGTCGGCGCCGTCCTGTCGCTGCCGGTCGCCGGCGGCACCGTCGACCGCGGGCTCTGGATCGAGGGCCGGCCGTCATCGGCGCCGAACCGCGGCTACCATGTGGATTTTCAGCTGGTGAGCGGAGAGTATTTTCAGACGATGGCCATTCCGCGTGTCGCGGGACGGACATTCGACCACCGCGATGTGCGAAGCGCCCCGGCGGTCGCGGTGATCAATGCCGCGATGGCCCACCAGTACTGGCCGGGCTCGAGCCCGCTCGGGCGCCGCGTCGGCGTGGGGGATCCCTCATCGCCGGACTACTGGCGCACCATCGTGGGAATCGTCGGCGACGTGAGGCAATCCTCCCTCGAGGAGGCCCCGGCACCGCAAGTGTACGTGCCGGACGCGCAGAACCTGGAGCCGTGGAGCTCGATGACCTTCGCGCTCCGCACCGCTGGCAGTCCCGCGGCGCTCGTCAACGCCGTCCGATCGCAAGTGAGCGCGATTGATCCCGAGCAGCCGATCACCAGGATCCAGACGATGACCGAGGCGCTCCGTGCCTCGACGAGCCGGCAGTCGTTCAATACGTCGCTGCTCGGACTGTTCGCGGTCATCGCGCTGCTGCTCGCCGGCGTTGGGGTCTATGCGGTGCGCTCGTACGCCGTGGCGTGCCGAACACGGGAGCTCGGCATCCGCACGGCGCTCGGCGCCGATGCGCGGGACCTCGTGCGCCTGCTGGCGAGGCAGGGGCTCTCGACGACGGCCGCCGGGGCGGCGGTTGGCCTGCTCGGCGCCATCGCGGTGGGCCGTGCGCTGCGCGGCCTGCTCTTCGGGGTCACCGCCACCGATCCCATCACCTTGGCCGCGGCCACCGCGGTCTTGATCCTGGTGTCCCTGGTCGCCTGCTGGCTGCCGGCGAGGCGCGCGACGCGGATCGATCCGGTGGTGGCACTGAGAAACGAGTAACGATGTTCGCCCTTCGCTACGCCTTTCGCACCCTCCTGAGGAGTCCCGGTTTCGCTGCCGTCGCCATGCTCACGCTGGCGCTCGGCATCGGCGCGAACACCGCGATCTTCTCCGTGGTCAATGGCGTGCTGGTCGAGCCGCTGCCGGTTGCGCATCCCGAGCAGTTGGTCATGCTCATGGCGCATAGCCGCGGCCACGCGTCGCAGTGGTTTTCGCCCCTCAATTTCCGCGACGTGACGAGCGGCGCGCGCACGCTGTCGGGCGCCGCCGCCTACACGCCGACGCGCGTGAACCTCACCGGGAACGGTGAGCCGCGCCGGCTGGATGCGCTCGATGTCTCCTGGAACTTTTTCCACATCCTCGGCGCCTCTCCCGTGATGGGGCGGCCCTTCACCGAAAATGACGATGCCGCCGGCGCAGCCGCCAGCGCCGTCGTCATCAGCTACGCCCTCTGGCAACAGCAGTTTGGCGGCCGGCCGGACATCGTGAACAGCACGATCCGGATCGACGGCCGGCCCTGCACGGTGATCGGGGTCGCCCCGCGGGACCTCCGAGCGCCCCTCGCGGTCGATCTCTGGCGTCCGCTTGTGTTCAGCCCGCACGATCTGGCGCCGAACAGCCGCGGGGCGCAATGGATATCGGTGCTGGCCAGGATTCGCGATGGGGCGACGCTGCAGCAGACGGACGCCGAGCTCTCCAACATCGCGGCACGACTCGCACAGGCCTATCCGAAGAACAACGCCGGCTGGAGCCTCTCGGCGATGCCACTGCACGAGCGCCTCGTTGGCGACAGCCGGCCGGCGCTCCTCCTGTTGCTCGGCGCCGTCGGCCTCGTGCTCCTCATCGCGTGCGTGAACGTCGCCAACCTGTTCTTCGCGCGGGCGATCGCCCGCGAGGGCGAGCTCTCAGTGCGCGCGGCGCTCGGCGCCAGCCGCGCCCGGTTGGTCGGACAACTCCTGAGCGAGAGCGTGCTGCTCGGGCTGCTCGGGGGGGCGGCCGGTCTGCTCCTCGCACTCTGGGGCACGGATTGGCTCGTGCGACTCGGGCCCGCGGACTTGTCTCAGCTCCAGGGTGTGCACGTCGACGGGCGCGTCCTGCTTTTCACCATTCTGATTTCCGTCGGCGCCGGGCTGCTCTTCGGTCTCATTCCCGCCCTGCACGTAAGCCGGACCGACCCCGGCGGCCGTCTGAAGTCGTCTTCACGGACAGTCGCCGGCAGCCGTCAGCGGGCACAGCGGCTGCTCGTGGCCATCGAGCTCGCCCTCGCGCTCGTGCTGCTCGCCGGGGCCGGGCTGCTCATCAGGAGCTTCCTCGCGCTCGGCGACGTCAACCCCGGCTTCAACCCGAGCCACGTGCTCACGCTGCAGATCTCCCTGCCGGACAGCAGCTACGGGCAGCCGGCGCGGATTCAGAACTTCTTCGATCGACTCCTGCCGGCATTGCAAACCGAGCCCGGCATGACCGATGCGAGTGCCGTCTACGGTCTGCCGATGAGCGGCATCAGGACGGGCACCTCCTTCCGCTTCATTGGCCGCACGACGCCCGACGATCCCGAGCATGAACCGATAGCGCGTCTGCGCATCGCGACCCCCGGCTATTTCCATACGCTGGGCATTCCTCTGGACCGTGGGCGCAACTTCACGACGCAGGACGATTTCGATCATCCCGGGGCGGTGATCATCAACGAAGCCGCCCGGCGCCAATACTGGCCCGATGAGAATCCGATCGGTCAGCGTGTGCACATCGGCGTCAACATGTCGAGCGGCAGGAACGTGGACGAACGCGAGATCGTCGGCATCGTCGGCGATGTGAGGTCCGACGGTCTCGAAATCCCAGCAACACCGACCCTGTTCGTGCCGCACGCGCAGATGCCCATCGACACCATGGCCGTGGTGATTCGGACGAAGGGCCAACCGGAGGCCGCGGCCCCGCTCGCGATCGACGCCGTGCACCGGCTGGACCCGAACCTGCCCGTGTCGAACGTCAGGACGATGGAGCAGGTGATTGGCACGTCGATGTCGGCCCGGCGCTTCGAGATGGCGCTGCTGGCGCTGTTTGCAGGACTGGCACTCGCGCTGGCCGTGATTGGCATCTACGGCGTCCTGTCGTACGCCGTCGCGCAGCGCACCCAGGAGATTGGCGTGCGCCTGGCCATCGGCGCTCATCGCGGCATCGTCGTCGGCATGATCGTGCGCGAAGGTTTGCGCCTGACGGCGGTGGGGATTGGCGGCGGCATCATCGGCGCCCTGCTCCTGACGCGCGTGCTCACCAGCTTTCTCTACGGCGTGTCAGCCGCTGACCCGCTGACGCTCATCACCGCGGCGCTGCTCCTGGCCGCCGCCGCGCTCGCCGCCAGCTATCTCCCCGCGCGAAGAGCCGCGAACGTGGAGCCGGTGGTGGCGTTGAGAAATGAATAATGACGATTGATCAGAATCCTTTATGCCCTTTCGCTACGCCATCCGCACGCTCCTGAAGAACCCCGGCTTCGCCGCCGTCGCCATCCTCACGCTGGCGCTCGGCATCGGGGCGAACACGGCGATCTTTTCGGTCGTCAACGGCGCGCTCCTCCGGCCGCTGCCCTTCGAGGATCCCGGCCAGCTCGCGATCCTGTGGGAGACGCGTCCGGGACGCGATCAGGTGTCGCTCTCGGCCGGTGAGTTCGAGGCGTGGGATCGGCAGAACCACACGTTCTCCGGCATGGCGGCGCTCGACTATGAAGTCGTCAACGTGACCGGCCGGGGCGAGCCGGTGCAGTCGCCGGCCGGCTTCGTGTCCACGAACTTCTTCAACCTGCTCGGCACACGCGCGGCGCTCGGCCGCCTCCTCCAGCCGTCGGACAGCCAGCCTGGCCACGAGCACGTGGTCGTCATCAGCCACGGTCTGTGGGAGCAGCAGTACGGCAACGATCCGTCGATGGTGGGCCGCACGATCGATCTGGACGACCGCGCGTACTCCATCGTCGGCGTGCTGCCTCGCGGATTCACCTTCTGGAATTATCCGGACGTCGAGGTCTGGGCCCCGGCGATTTTTCCGACCACGGTGGAGGCGTTGCACGCCCACCACCACCTGAACGCGGTCGGGCGGCTGAAGCCAGGCGAGACCGTCGGCGCCGCGCGTGACGACCTGAACACCGTGATGGCGCAGTTGGGCCGCGACTATCCCGACTACTACAAGGGATACGGCGCCAGCGTCG
>JANWLS010000135.1 GCA_025450765.1 Vicinamibacterales bacterium
CCGCGATCGCCTTCACCTGCGGTGGTGGCGCGTCCGCGTATTCGCCCGCCAGCTTCAGCGCCAGGTTCCCGCCGAGCGAGTAGCCGGCCACGGCGATCGCCGGCAGGCCATCTCGATCAATCAACTCGCGAATCACGAGTGCAGGGTCGTGTGTCAGGCCGGAGTTATAGAGGCCCGGCGACAGGTGCTCGGTGTTTCCGCAATTGCGCTGATTGAGCAGGACGACGTTGAAGCCCTGGGCCCAGGCCTTGTCCGCAAGCCCGCGCATGTAATGCGCCTCGCTCGACCCTTCCAGGCCGTGCAGCGCGATCAGGGTGGGCCGGGTGCGCGGCTCCGCCTGCCAGAAAACATGCGCCAGCACGCGTGTATCCGGAAGCACGTCGAAGTAGCGCACGATCGGCTCGGGAAGCCGCGGAAACCGCCGCGGGCGTCCCCAGGCGACCACCGTCATCACATGTCCGTTCCGCAGCCAGGGATGGGGGATGAAATCTTCGAGGACTCTCACATGATTAGTGTAGACTAGCGCGCTAATTCGGGAGTCGAAAGAGGAGCCATGATGCGTTGCGCACGTCTGGCCTCGGTCGTGACACTGGTGCTCGGAATGGCGGCGCACAAGGGCGCGACGGCCGGTGCGAAGGTGCAGGCGATGACGATGCTCGACTTCCTGCTGAAGCCGGAGCTCGTCCAGCGGGCATGGGATTACTTCCGCACCGTGCAGACGAAAGACGTGAAGTACACGCCGTTGATGCGGCCGGAAGACAAGCCGGCGATCTGGCTGAACACGGCCACGATGGCGAAGTACCGGCCTGGGCGGCGGCCGGCGCTAGCGTTTCAGCCGTCTCAAGAGCTCCTCGAGATCCGCCGGCGTCGGCGCCGTCAGGCGCACGGGCCGGCCGGTCAGCGGGTGCGTGAATCCAAGGCGGGCGGCGTGCAGCGCCTGCCTTGGAAACGCGAGCGCCCCACGGTCGGGCGGCGCGCCGAATCGATACAGCTTCTCGCCGAGCACCGGATAGCCGCGCAACCCGGCCTGGACCCGGATCTGGTTTCGCTTGCCGGTGACCAGGCTCACCTCGAGTGCGGCGGCCGCGTCGAACTGGTCCAGCACGTGGTACTCCGCGACGGCTTCCCGGGCGCGCGCCTCTCGCGGGTGCGCGCGCTGCTGAATCAGCCGCTCCTTGTCCCACACGAGTTGATCGCGCCAGGTGCCGCGCATGGGCGCCACCACGCCCGACACCACGGCCAGGTACTTCCGTTCCGACGTACGCCGCTCGAACTGGCCTTTCAGCGCATCCTGCGCCGCGCGCGTTTTCGCGAAGAGCACGAGCCCGGAGGTGTCGCGGTCGATACGGTGCACGACGAGGGGGCGGATGCGGACGGCATGCTTCAAGTGATCCGCGACGAGGTCGATCAGCGTCAGTTCGCCGCGTGAGTGGTCGGGAAGCGGCTCGACGAGCAGTCCGGGCGGCTTATCCGCGGCGACGAACGCCTCGTCTTCATGGATGAGGCGGAGCAGGTGACGCGAGGCGCCGATCCCGCGCGGACCGGTGCCGGCCGTGCCAGGGCGGTCCATCCAGAGCCGCACCTCGTCGCCCTCGGCGAGCTTCCGGCCCGCATCCGGATAGCCGACCGGCGCGCCGTTCACGAGCACCTTCCCGCGCTCGATCCAGGCGCTGGCCTTCGCCCGCGAGCCGACGTCGGCTTGCCGGGCCAGCCAGGCATCCAGGCGCAGGCCGGCGTCGGTTGGCGGAATCACCCAGGTGGGCATTCTGGATTATAGTGTCCGGACTTCAACCCAACGGAGGCTTGCATGCCGTGGCGCGCGCGTGTCGCACTCGTGGCGTTGGTGCCCTGGTTCATCGCGGCGACGGCGATGGCCGCACCCGCCACTCATACCCTCCACCTCGCCGGCCTCGAGCAACCGGTGGAGATTCTCACGGATCGATGGGGCATCGCGCACATCTACGCCAAGGATGAGCACGATTTGTTCTTTGCGCAGGGCTACAACGCCGCGCGCGACCGGCTGTTCCAGTTCGAGATATGGCGCCGGCAGGCGACCGGCACGGTGGCCGAGATTCTTGGCCGGGACGAGCTGAAGCGCGACATCGGCGCCCGCCTCTTCATGTTCCGCGGCGATCTGACCCAGGAGTTGAACTGGTACCATCCGCACGGCCAGGCGATCGTGCAGGCGTATGTCGACGGCGTGAACGCCTATATCGCCGAAACGGAGAAGGATCCGTCGCTGTTGCCGATCGAGTTCAAGCTGCTCGGCATCAGGCCGGGCCGATGGACGCCGGCGGTGGTCATCTCGCGGCACAACGGCCTGCTCGCGAATATCGGCCAGGAACTGAACATCGCACAGGCCATTCGCGCCGTCGGCGCCGACACGGTCAAGGATCTCGTGGTCTTTCAGCCGCCCGATCCGAACCTGCAGGTGGATCCGGCCGTCGACCTCTCGCTCCTCTCGAACAGGATCCTCGAGCTGTACAACGCGTTCCGGGAACCGATCCGTTTCACGCCGGACGAAATCGTCCCGGCGTTTCGTGCGCCGAACGAACAGGCGCAGGTGCTGAACCGTGCGCTCGGCCCCTCGGCGATCGATCTCAGTCAACGGCAGGAAGACATCGGCTCCAACAACTGGATCGTGAGCGGCACACGGACGCAGAGCGGGCTGCCGCTGCTGGCGAACGATCCGCATCGCGTGCAGGAAGCGCCGTCGCTCCGCTACTGGGTGCACCTCGTCGCGCCGGGCTGGAACGTGATTGGTTCCGGCGAACCGGTGCTCCCGGGCGTCTCCATCGGCCACAACGAATATGGCGCCTGGGGCCTCACGATCTTCGGCAACGACAGCGAGGACCTCTACGTCTACGACACGAACCCGGCCAATCCGCGGCAATACAAGTATGGTGGCGGCTGGGAGTCGATGCGCGTGATCACCGAGAAGATCCCGGTCAAGGGCGAGGCGCCGGTCACGGTGGATCTGAAGTTCACGCGGCATGGGCCGGTCGTCTACGAAGACGCCGTGCATCACAAGGCGTACGCGGTGCGAGCCGCCTGGATGGACATCGGATCGGCGCCGTACCTGGCGAGCCTCCGCATGGACCAGGCGCACACCTGGCAGGAGTTCCGCGAGGCGTGCACCTACAGCCGGATTCCCGCCGAGAACATGGTGTGGGCCGGCGTCGATGGCACCATCGGGTATCAAGCCGTCGGCGTCGAGCCGCTCAGGCCGAACTGGAGCGGCCTCGTGCCGGTGCCGGGCGACGGGCGGTACGAATGGAACGGCTATCTGCCGATCAAGGCGCTCCCGCACGTGGTCAATCCGGCGAAGGGCTTCTGGAACACGTCGAACAACTACCTGATGCCGCCGGACTATGCCTACCCGGAGGCGCTCCACTACACGTGGGCGGATCCGTATCGTGCGGCGAGCGTCGCCGAGGTGCTCGGCTCGGGACGGGTCTTCAGCGTGGCCGACATGATGGCGCTCCAGAACAGCACGCTCTCGATTCCGGCGCGCAGCCTGGTGCCGCTGCTGAAGAATCTCGACATCCGCGATACCGCCACGGCCAAGGCGCGAGATGCGCTCCTCGCCTGGAACGATCGGCTCGATCGCGACTCGGTGGCGGCGGGCGTGTACGAGATGTGGCAGCGCCACCTCCAACGTGAGGTCCGCGCGAGCTTCATCCCCGCGGCCGCGCAGCCGTTCGTCGGGTTCGTCGGTCTGTCGCGGATGGTGAGCTGGTTCAATGCACCCGATGGCCGCTTCGGTGCCGATCCCGTCGCGGGACGCGACGCCTTTCTCATCAAGGCGCTGGGAGAAGCGGTGCAGGATCTGACCGAGCGGTTCGGGGCAGAGATGTCCGGCTGGACGCTCGGTCACTATCACCACGCGCTCATTCATCACCCGCTGGACGAAGCGGTGAATGCCGACACACGGGCGATGCTCGATGTGGGCCCGCGGCCTCGCGGGGGTGACAGTTACACGGTGGACGCGACCGGCGGCGCCGATAATCAGACGTCAGGCGGTTCGTTCAAGATCGTCATCGACACGGCGGATTGGGATGGCTCGGTCGGCATCAACAATCCGGGACAGTCCGGCAACAGCGCCAGCCCCCACTATCGCGACCTGTTTCCGCTGTGGGCCGACGGGCGCTATTTCCCCGTGCTCTATTCGCGCCCGAAGGTCGAGAGGGCGACCGAGACGCGCTGGTTGCTCGAGCCGCTCGCGACGACGGCGACGGGGAATAAGGCGGGAGTGAAGAGAAAGGAATGAGGAATGGGGAATGAGGGCGCTCATTCCCCGGCACTCATGCCTCGTTCCTGTTCAAGGCTTTCCAAAATTGACCGTCGGCACCTTCTGCGCCTCCGGCGGCGCCTGGAAGAACGGATACTCGTTGAAGCCGAAGAGCTTCGCCGTCACGTTCGACGGGAACTGCCGGCGGCTCGTGTTGTATTCCTGCACGCGCTGGTTGTAGCGCATCCGCTCGACGGCGATCCGGTTCTCGGTGCCGGACAGCTCGTCCATCAGCCGGTTGAACTGCTCGTCGGCCTTGAGCTGCGGATAGTTTTCCGCGATGGCGAGCAGGCGTCCAAGCGCGGCGGTCTGCTGGTTGGCGGCGGCGATCGTGTCGGCGGGCGTCTGGGCGCCGGCCAGCTTGGCGCGCGACTCGGCGAGCGCCTCGAACGTCCCCTGCTCGTGCGCCGCGTAGCCCTTCACCGTGGCCACCAGGTTCGGGATGAGATCGTTGCGGCGCTGCAGTTGATTCTGCACCTGCGCCCACTGCGACTTGATCGCTTCCTGCTGGCTGACGAACTTGTTGTACGAGCAGCCGGAGAGCGCGGCCGCGACCATCAGCAGCGCGAACAGCCGCCACGCGGGATTGATGACTTGCCGCCTCGTCACACCCATCCTCCTCGAGAGATCTGATTTCGCCATCCTACCACCCGGCGCCGCCACCACCACCGCCGCTGGCACCGCCTCCAAAGCCACCGAACCCGCCGCCGAATCCGCCGCCGCCGAAGCCGCCCCGGCGTCCAAAGCCGCCGCCCAGCAGGCCGCCGCCGAACATGCCGACGCCGCTCGACCAGCCGCTCCAGCCGCCGCCGTTCCAGCGATTGGAGCCGCCACCACCGCGCCGGCTGAGCGCGATGAGGACGAAGATGATCAGGATGATGACCCAGAACGGCATGCCCGAATCATCCTGGGGCGCGGGCTCGGCTGGCGCACGCACGCCGCCGAGCGTCACGTGGCGCGCCTGCGCGATGTGCGCGATCACGCGGCTCGTTCCCGCGAGCAGGCCCTTGCCGTAATCGCCCTGGCGGAATGCCGGCACCATGTAGAGCCGGCTCGTCTCACCGGCGAAGCCGTCGGTCACGTACGGCTCGAGCCCGTAGCCGACCTCCATCCGGACCTGGCGCTCCTTCATGGAGAGCAGCACGAGCACGCCGTTGTCCTTGCCCTTGGCGCCGAGGCCGCGGCCGTGATTTTCGAACATGTGCACGGCGTACTCGGTGATGTCGCCGTAGGGGGCGAACGACGGAATCGTGGCGACCACCACGACGTCGCCCGTCGCCGCCTGGAGCGCGCGAATCTGGCGGTCCATCTCCGTCGCGCTCGCCTGATCGATGACGTGAGCGAAATCGTTGACCGGCTGCGTCAGCTCCGGGATGGAGGGCTCGGCCGCGGCGTGGAGATGAACCGCAGCCGCCGCAAGGATGAGGATCCCGCAGGTGAGGACGGCCGCAAGGCCGCGAATCCGCCGGGTCATTCAGGCTCTCCAGGCATCCACATAGGCGGCGAGCCGTTCCATCGCATCCAGGTAGGCCGGAAAGATCCGCGACGCGGATTCAGGCGTGAGCCGCTGGCTCGTGTCGGTGAGCGCCAACACGTCCCCGAGCACACGGTCGTCCACCGACAGCCGCCTGGCCGTATGGTCTGCCACGGCGCCGTGCTCGTGAAGCGAGACGCCATCGAGCCGCGCCAGGTTCCGCAGCAGCGCGGCGAGCGCCGGCGCCGATGCGGCGACGAGCTGCGCGAGCGGCTTTCCCTTTCCGCCGGCCGCGACGTATCCCTGGCGCAGGTGCAGCAGGTGGCTGCGCGCCTGGACCTCGCATTCGTGCCGGAGCGCCTCCTGGTCGATCTGCGCGCCGGCAAACGGATCCTCACCGACGAGCACGCCATAATCACCCGAGATTTCGGCGTATTCCCGCGGGAACGCGTCGAGGCCCGCCGCAAGCTCCGCGGCCGGGATGATGAGGGGGACGGCCAGCTGCCACTTGTGCCACGACGGGCTCGCCGCGGCACACGCGCCGAGATCCTCCAGCGTGAGGCGGTCGACCATGGCCATGGTGTGAACAGGCGCCTTGTCGGCGCCCGCGGCGGCTCGTGCCCGCTCGCCGTAGCGAACGACCGAGCGGAGGCGCGCTCGGAAGATCCGTTGGAGGTCCTGCAGCAGAAGCGTGATCGAATCCTGCGCGTGTGCCATCGATACTCAATTGTAGCGGGTCACAGTACAATTCGCCCATGCGCCTGCGCGGACTGAGCATCGGCTGCTTTGGCGGCGGAACGGGCCTCCCCAGCCTCCTCGGTGGCCTCAAGTCGAACCCCTGGCTCGACGTGAACGCCGTCGTCACCATGTTCGACAGCGGCGGATGCTCCGGCCAGCTTCGCGACGAGCTCGGCGTGCTGCCTCCGGGCGACGTGCTCAAGTGCGCCCTCGCGCTGTCGCGCAATGAACGGGAGGCACGCCGGGTGCTGCTCGCGCGCCTGCCGACGCTCGAGCACGCGCGGCTCGGCGGGCACACCGGCGGGAACCTGCTGCTCTCGATGATGCAGCGCTACAGCGGCGACTTCCTGGCCGCGGTCGACGGCCTGCGCGCGCTCCTAGGCTGCGCCGGGCGCGTGTGGCCGGTGAGCCTCGAGCACGCCTCGGTCTGTGCCGAGTATGGCAATGGCACCGAGACGCGCGGGGAAGTGGAAGTGGATGCCGGCCAGAGCCTCGGCCACTTCGTGAAGCGGATCTGGCTCGAGCCGGAGGTCTCGATCTACCCGGCCGTCGCCGATGCCATCCGCGGCTTCGACGCGGTGGTGATCGGGCCGGGCAGCTTCTATACGAGCCTGATGCCGATTCTCCTCGTACAGGGTGTGGCGCAGGCACTCGGCGAGGTGCGCGGGCCGGTGATTCTCGTGACGAACCTGCTCACCGAGGGACGCGGCATGCAGGGCTTCACGGCCGCCGACGCGGTGCGGCGCGTCGAGACCGCCATCGCGCGGCAAATCGACGTGGTGATCGCGAACACCTCGGTGCCCTCCCCCGAAGCGCTCGGGCGCTACGCGGCCGAGCACAAGCAGCCGCTCGAGATTGGCCACCTGCCGTCGCACAGCGAGCTCGTCGAGGGGGCGTTCTGGGGCCGCGAGATCGCACGCCACGACCGGCGGCGGCTGGCGTACGCGGTGTGGGGGGTGCTGGCGAGGCGGATGCTGGACTAGCGCTTCTTCATCTTGCGTGCGGCCGGCTTTTTCCTTGTCGGCCGGGCGACCGTCTTCTTCGCGGTCTTTCCGGCGCGCGCGTTCTTCACGTTCTTCTCTTGTTCGGCGACCGCGCGCTTCAGCACCTGCGCGAAGAGCTTGCCGGCCTCGCCGCCCCTGGCGGGCGGGTTCGACCGCCAGATGTCGGGCACGTCGCGCGCGATGTCTTCCAGATCGCCTTCACTCGTCACGCTGAGCGGGGCGAACGTCGTGATGTCCAGGTCGCCCGACCACTCGTCGCGGTGCTTGATCAGCAGCCATCCGCGGCCGTCACCGCCGTGCGTGTGCACGAGCACCCACGAGCCTTTCAGCTTGTAGCCGTTCAGCTTGAACTTCAGGTCCCCCTTCCGCAGCGCCGCATCCACATCGTCGACTTCCGGCTCCCACGTGCCGCGATCCCAGAGCATCACGATGCCGGCGCCGTAGCCTTCCGGAATGATGCCTTCGAACGTGCCGTACTCGATCGGATGATCCTCGACGTGCGCGGCGTAGCGCTTCACCGACGGATCGAGCGACGGCCCTTTCGGCACCGCCCAGGAGAGCAGCACGCCGTTGTGCTCGATGCGGAAATCGTAGTGGAGATGGCTCGCCAGATGTTTCTGGACGCAGAAGAAGCGCTCGCCGGCCTTCGGGCGCCGCCGGCCCGCTCCGCGCGGCTCCGGCGACTTCGTGAAGTCGCGCTTGGCGCGATAGGTGTCCAGGGGCATGGCTGTTCCGTTAATCAGCGCCCGCCATCGTGAAGGTTGGCCGCAGCCAGCGCATCGCGCCGATGGTGAGGACGGCCGCACCGAGCACGAGGGCCGTGACGATTGTGAAGAACTCGGCGTGGCTGATCGTCTGCCAGTACGCGCCGAGCGTGCCGGAGAAGTAGCCGCCGAGTGAGAGCGTGACGAACCAGGCGCCCATCATCATCCCGCGCAGCCGCGGGGGCGCGACCTTGGTGACCAGCGAGAGCCCCATCGGGCTCAGGCAGATTTCGCCAATCGCAATGATGCCGTAGGACGACACGAGCCACCAGGGCGAGACGCGTCCGTGATCGCCAGCGAGCAGCGCCGCGCCGATCATCACGGCGAACGAGAGCGCCGTGAACACCATCCCCAGCAGAATCTTGCCGAGGGTGGACGGCTCGCGGTTCCGTTCACGGAGCCAGTTCCACACGCCGACGAGAATCGGCGTGAAGAGAATGATGCCGAGCGGCTCCACGGCCTGGAAGGTCTCCGGCGCGATTGAAGTGGCGGTGTTGTCGCGGGCCCAGAAGGTGAGCGTGAAGCCGTTCTGGTAGAACGCCACCCAGAAGGCGATGACGATGAGGTAGATGATGAGGAGAGCGCTCACCCGGGCCCGTGCCTCACGCGGCGGCAGGTCGACCACTTCGGTCGTCTCGTCGACGCGCCGCGCACCCGCCTCCACATAGCGATTGAAGCCGATGAAGACCGCCAGTGAGATCGCCATCGCGACGCCTGCCGAGGCGAACGCGACCGACCACCCATAGCGCGCGCGGAACCAGGCGACCGCAATCGGCGAGATGAACGCGCCGATGTTGATCCCCATATAAAAGATGTTGAAGCCCGAGTCGCGCAGGGCCGGCCGGTCGTGATCGAGGTTGCCGACGATCGTCGAGACGTTGGGCTTGAGCAGGCCGCTGCCGCACGCGAGCAGGGCGAGCGCCGTGAAGAAGAAGGGGAGCTGCTCGACCGCCAGCACGAAATGCCCGAGCATCATCAGCGCCGCGCCGATGATGACGGCCTTGTTGAAGCCGAGGACGCGGTCGGCGAGCCAGCCGCCAATCAGCGGCAGGAAGTACACGCCGGCGATATAGCTGCCGTACACCTGGCCACTCAGGTGCTCGTTGAAGCGCAGGACTTCGTCCATGTACAGCGTGAGGATCGCCATCATGGAGTAGAAGCTGTAGCGCTCCCACAGCTCGGTGAAGAACAGCACGTAGAGGCCGGGCGGATGCCGCTGGGGCGCGGTGGTCACCGTCGACTGCGTCGCCATGGGCGGGAGTCTAGCATGGGAGGCGCAGAGGCGTCCGGAGTCCGAGGTCCGGAGTCCGAAGTCCATTCCCTACGTCCGGCGTCGTGGGTCCGGAGTCCGACGCCCATTCCCCACGTCCGGTGTCCGTTACGTTCCCGGCGTGAGAGCTCCTTGGGAACGTGTGTCAAGTCTGGCGTCCAACAGCGGGAGGTTTCCCCGATTGTGTAGAGCGCAGGCTTCAGCCTGCGGACACAACGCCCGGGAGCGCGAGAACGCGGGAAAGGCGGAGCGCGCTGCGCATGGCGCACCGGCTGGCACGAGTACTGCCGGGCGTCATGATGCATGGGCGCGAAGACATATCGAGAACTGACGACGTGGCAGCTGGCTGACGAACTGCGACGCGAGATTCTGGCGCTGACGGCGACGACACAGGCGAGGGACGATAAGCGATTTCGCGAGAGTATGTGGAGCGCTATCGGATCGGTCTGCCACAACCTCGCAGAAGGCTTCGCGCGGCGGAACGATCGCGAGTTCGCGCAGTTCATCCGCATCGCGCTCGGCTCGCTGGCCGAAGTCGACGACCATCTGCACGAGGCAACGCAGAGACAGCTCCTGACGATCGCCGACTTTACGCGGCTTCAGCGCCTGGCAGACCACGTCAAGGCAACGGCGACGAAACTGCTCCATTCACTCCAAACCGTGCCGGTACGAAGTCGGAGGCGCTGAAGGTGACACGGACGTCGGACGTTGGACGTTGGACTTCGGACGAGGGAGTGGGCCGGGACCTCGGACGTCGGACTCCGGACGAGGGAATGGACCCCTGTCCTCGGACCCCGGACGTGCGGAATGGACCTCGGACTCTGAACGTGACCTGTTCCCTATTCGCACCGCAGTGCCTCCGCTGGATCGATGCGAAGTGCGCGGCGCGCCGGGATGTAGGCCGCCAGCAGCGCGGCGGCGATCATCACGGCTGCGGATAGCGCGATTGGCAGCAGGCTTCCGCCTGGACTGCCTTGAACGATGCGGGCGGCGAACGTCCGGCTCCAGACGGCGAGCGGGCAGCCGAGGCAGAAACCGGCGAGCACCAGTACGAGGGCGTCGCGCAGGACCATCCACAGCAGGCAACCGCGTCCGGCCCCGAGGGCGACGCGCACACCAATTTCGCTGGTTCGACGCGCGACCGTCCACGCCAGCAATCCATATAAGCCGAGCGCTGCCAGCAACGCGCCCAGTACACTGAAGAAGCCGGCCAGAAGCGCCACTGTGCGTTCCGGGACCAGCGATGCGTTGAGCTGATCGGGCATCGTCGTCATCCGGGCGATCGGAACCGTTGAAAGACGCTCATGCATCTCTCGCCGGACTTCCCCGATCACCGATGCAGGCGGCACGGTCGTCTTCAGGGCGAACTCGTTGGAAATCCCTCGACCTTCCTGAAAGGTATTGAAGTACACCATGGGCGGCGAGGGGGCGTGGAGATCCATGTACTTCTGATCTGCCGCCACGCCGATCACTTCATACGGGCCACTGTTCCCGAGCAGCCGGAAGTGCCGCCCCAGCGGGTTTCGGGCGCCGAAGTAGCGACGTGCCATCGCCTCGTTGACGATCGCGACCCGTGGCTGGCGCTCATCGTCGAAACGAAAGTCGCGTCCGGCCAGTGGCGTACCGAACGTCCTGAAGTATTTCGGTCCGATCCAGTTCAAGTCGACATAGTGGGGCACCTGCGGATCCTCCTTGATCCCCTCCACCTGTTCAACGAAGTCAGCAGCTCCGGGCCCTTCGATGGGCGTAACGCCGCTCAAGGTCGCTGAGCTGATGCCAGGAATCTGCTGCAGCCGGCCGAGCAGGTCCTGATACGCGCGGGCGATCTGATCGTGCGTGTATCGACTATGTGTCGGGTCGAGCTTCACGATCAGGACGTTCGTGGGCTCGAAGCCGAGATGCTGCGTTCGAAGATCGGACAGATAGTCCACGAACCGCACCGCCGCGCTCAGCAGCACGATCGACATGGCCACCTGCAATATGACCAGCGTACGCCCCGCGGCCCTGCCGGCCATGGCTCGGCCGAACAATCCTCTGCGGTGCCGAACGCCGAGGGCCCTCGGCTCGAGCGACCGCCATGCCGGCACAACGCCGAACAGCACAGCCGCGAGCAACGTGATGCCAGCCACGAACAGCAGCATGCGCACGTCGATGCCGATGCGAAGCTGCAGATGCGCCGGCGCCTCCGGCCACCCTCGTCCGGACGTCAGGAGCCGCAGCAGGAGTCCCGATCCGAAGGACCCGAGCGCGGCGCCGATCGCTGTCCCCCCGCCGGCTAACAGCAGCGACTCGGTCAGGACCTGTCGTGTCAGGCGAAACCGTGTGGCGCCGAGCGCCGCGCGGACGCTCATCTCGCGCTGCCTGGCGGCTCCACGTGCAACGAGCATGCTGGCTACACTGCAGCAGGTCAGAAGGAGCAGCAACCCGGCGAGCGCCATCACGGCCACCAGCGGACGATCGAAATGGTCGCGCAGGATCGAGAAGCCGCCGGCCGCGGACTGCACACCCAACTTCATCTGGCGGAGCAGCGGATCGGGACGGCTCTTCGCCACCTGTTCAACCCACCAGGCACCGACGACGCCGACCTCCGCTCGGGCCTGTTCAATCGTGACGCCGGGCATCAACCGGCCGATCGCGCCGGCGATCAGGCCGCGACCCAGCAGTCGGCTCGGATGGTCGATTAACGGCTCCATGCCGATCGGCACCCAGACATCACGCTCGGCTCCGGGCTCGAGGCCGATGAATTCAGGCGGGGCCACACCGATGATGGTGGTCGGAATCGAGTTCATCGTGATGGTCCTGTCGACGACCGCTGGATCGTGATCGAAGTGGGCGTTCCAGTACGCCCAGCTCAGCACGACCACGGCCGACGTGGTGGCGCCCCTTGCTTCATCGCGGGGGCCGATGAATCGTCCGACCGCCGGTCGAAGGCCAAGTCCCGAGAAGTAGTTGCCGGAGACGTAGGCCCCCTGCACGTCTCGAGTAGAGCTCGGGCCGTCGCCGACGTCGAACGGTGCGAACGAGACGCCGAGCAGATCCGAGAAGACGTGGTTGACGTCGCGCATGCGCTCGTAGTCCGACCACGAAAACGGCGCAATGTGCAGCGCTTCGCCGGGATAGAGCTCCGTGATCTCGACGAGCCGATTGGGCTGCTCAACCGGCAGCGTTCGCAACATGACGGCATCGAGAAGGCTGAAAATGGCGGTGTTCGCGCCTATGCCGAGTGCGAGCGTGAGAATCGCGGCCGCGGCGAATCCGGCATTTCGGCGAAGCTGGCGAAGTCCGCAGCGCAGATCCTGAAGAAGATCCTGGAGCCACATCGGCACCCAGACCGCGCGCGTGTTCTCTTTCGCGATGGTGACGCGGCCAAACGCGCGCCGCGCGGCGGCCTGCGCTTCGTCGGGCGACATCCCGCGCTCGATGTTCTCCGCTGTCTCGCGCTCGAGGTGATCGCGGATGTCAGCGTCCAGATCATCGAGGGGATGCTTCTTCTTCATGGCTGCTCAGCTCGTCAGGCGGACCTCGGACTTCGGACGAAGGAATGGACTCCGGACGTCGGACCACCCACGCCGGACGCCGTACGAGAGAATGGACCTCGGACCCCGGACGTTGGACTTCGGACCATCCCGCCTGCGCCTCTCATGCGGTTTTAAGCACGCGGGCAATGGCACGTGCCAGCTTCTCCCAGTTCGACGTTTCCACGGCGAGCTGCCTGCGGCCCTTCACAGTCAGGCGATAGAACTTGGCGCGGCGATTGTTGTCGGATGTGCCTTCTTCGTAGGCGATCCAGCCGCGCTTGATGAGGCGGTGCAGAGCAGGGTAGAGGGAGCCCTGCTCGATGCGCAGAACCTCTTCCGAACTGCGCTCGATCGCTTTCGCGATCGCGTGGCCGTGCGCCGGTCTGGGCTGAAGCGTTCGCAGAATCAAGAGATCCAGAGTGCCCTGGAGCAGCTCGAGCCTGTCTTTGGTAGACATTCTAGGTGGACGATAGCCCTCGCTCACCTAGAATGTCAAGGCGTCGATCAACGACCCCGGGCCCCGGACTTCGGACGAGGGAGTGGACTCCGAACCCCGGACCCCGGACCTCGGACGTGCAAGCGCTCATCCCTTGCATCCCACGGCACGGAGGCGCTAAGGTGGCTCGTGCACGGCGCGAGCGTGGCCGTGCCCGGCTCATAGTTCCTCTCCTCGGGGAGTGTGTTGTGGCCAATCCGCCCGATTCGACCGACGATCTTGTTCGCGACCGATCTGCTGAATCCCCCACGTCCACGACCGATGGTTTCTCGCGCCGCGGATTTCTCGTGCGTGCCGGAGGCGTGGGCCTCGGGGCCACGTTGGCCGGACCATTCCTTGGCCGGTCGCTGTGGCCGCGCGCGGCGGGCGCCGTAGGTGCAGGCGCATCGCCCGTCGCGGCCGTCGGAGCGCTGCAAGAGGGCGCCGCGCGGGCGGCGACCACGGCCCCGGTCGCCCCTGGGCTGTTTTCAGGGCTCCAGTGGCGCATGCTCGGACCCTTCCGCGGCGGACGAATCGACGCGGTGACGGGTGTGCCGGGGCGGCCCAACGAGTTCTATTTCGGCGCCGTCAACGGCGGCGTCTGGAAGTCCGTCGACGCCGGCCGTGTCTGGCGCCCGGTGTTCGACGATCAGCCGGTCGCGTCGATCGGGGCGATTGGGGTCGCGCCGTCGGCCCCGGACACCGTCTATGTCGGCAGCGGCGAGTGCACGCTGCGCGATTCCACCGGCTACGGCAACGGCGTCTACAAGTCCACCGACGGCGGCCGATCGTGGACGCATCTCGGCCTCGAGCAGACGCAGCACATTGGCAAGATTGCGGTGCACCCGCGCAACCCGGACATCGCCTACGTGGCGGCCATCGGCCATTTCTACGCGCCAAATCCGGACCGCGGGATCTTCAAGACCACCGACGGCGGCCGCACCTGGAAAAAGGTGCTCTTCAAGAACAACGACGTCGGGGCCGTCGAGGTGCAGATCGATCCCTCGAACCCCAACATCGTCTATGCGGGCTTGTGGAACACGCGGCGTCCACCATGGTTCGTGTATGCGCCGAGCAACGGTCCGGGCGGCGGCATCTACAAGTCCACCGACGGCGGCAACACCTGGAAGGAGCTCACCAACGGGCTCCCCACCAAGGGCATGGGCAAGAGCGGCATCGCCATTTCGGCGAGTCACCCGAATCGTGTCTACGCGGTGATCGACAACCTCGAGCTGCCGCCGGGCGCGAAGCCGCCTGCCGCGGCCAACTCCTTCGGCGAAGGCGCCGCGGGTCAGGGCGGCTTCTTCCGCTCCGACGATGGTGGCGCGCATTGGACGAAGATGTCCGGCGATCCGGCGCTGTGGGGTCGCGGATGGTACTTCGAGCATGTGGTGTGCGATCCGAAGAATCCGGATCTCGTCTATGTGTCCAACGTCGCCGTCTCGCGCAGCGAGGACGGCGGCAAGTCGTGGGTGGCGCTCCGTGGATCACCCGGCGGCGACGACTACCACCAGGCCTGGATCTCGCCCGACGACTCCGACACGCTGATCGTGGGCAGCGACCAGGGATGCATCATCACGCGCAACGCGCGAACGAAGGATCCGCGCGAGGTCACGTGGAGCTCGTGGCTCAATCAGCCGATCGCGCAGATGTACCACGTGTCGGTGGATTACCGGTTCCCGTATTGGGTCACCGGCGCGCAACAGGACTCCGGCTCAGTGGCCGTGCGGGTGCGCGGCAAGTTCGCCGAGATCTCGACACGCGACTGGGAGCCTATCGGGGCCGGCGGTGAGAGCGGGTACACGGCGGGCGACCCGCTGCATCCGGGCATCATCTACGGCGGCACGGGCCGGCGGTACGACCTGGCGCTCAACCGGATGGTCGAGCCCACCAATACGCCAGAGGTCCCCAAGGACGTGAAGGTGCGCACCGACTGGACGCAGCCGCTCGTGCTGTCGCCGGCCGATCCACGCCATCTGTATTACGCCAACCAGTACGTGTTCAAGTCGACGGACAGCGCCGCGACCTGGGCGCGCATCAGCGACGATCTCACGCGTCAGCCGGTGGACGTCCCCTCCACGCTCGATCAGGCGAGCGCCGCGGACATCGACCCCACGCGCGGCAACGGCGGTGTGGTCTACACCATCGCGCCGTCGCCGCTGCTCGTGCCCATGCTCTGGATCGGCACGGATGACGGTCTGATCAAGCTCACGCTCAACGAGGGCACGAGCTGGGCCGACGTCACGCCGCCGGCGCTCACGCCGTGGAGCCGCGTGACGATGATCGAGGCCTCGCACTTCGACTTCAACACGGCCTACGCGAGCGTGGACCGTCACCAGTTGCAGGACTTCGATCCGTACATCTACCGCACACGCGACCAGGGGAAGACCTGGACGAAGATCACCAACGGGCTCCCCGCAGGCGTGTACGTCCACACGGTGCGTGAGGACCCGGAGCGCCAGGGGCTGCTCTTCGCCGGCACCGAGCTCGGTGCCTATCTGTCGTTCGACGATGGCGATCACTGGCAGCCGCTGCAGCTCAATCTGCCGCACACGTCGGTGCGTGACTTCCAGGTGTACTCGGGCGACCTCATCGTGGGGACGCATGGCCGCGGCATCTGGGTCATCGACGACATCAGCCTGCTGCGTCAGATCAACGATACGATCGCGAGTGCCGGCGCTTACCTGTTCAAGCCGGCCGATGCGTATAACTACATCCAGGGCGGCGACAACGGCACGCCGCTGCAGAAGGACGAGCCGCAGACGCCCAATCCGCCCGTCGGGGCGTATATCGACTATTACCTGAAGTCGGAGACCCCGGACGCGAAGGTCGAAATACTCGATGCGAGTGGGAAGGTCCGCGCCACCTATGATGCGCAGACCGGCGCGTCGCAGGGCGGGGGCGCCCGACGGGAGAGCGAGGGCATTCCCAACATCTCGCCGCTGTGGCAGCCGGAGCCGGAGCCCTTCCAGTCGTCGGCCGGCATGCACCGCGTGGTGTTCAGCCCGCTCGGCGGCGGCCGTCGAGGGTTTGGCGGGCGCGCGCGCCCAGCCGGTCCCGCCGAGCAGACCACCGGGACCTTCACGGCGCGGCTCACCGCGAACGGCAAGAGATACGAGCAGACGTTCGAGATGAAGCCCGATCCCCGCCAGATCGAGTAGGGAACGGACCCCGCCCTCCGGCAAGCTCAGGGCGACTCTGAGCAAAGTCGAAGGGTCGGACGTTGGACCTCGGACATGGGACGTGACACACTGCTCCCATGTCCGTCCTTCTCCTCTCCACCTACGATCTCGGCCGGCAGCCGTTCGGGCTTGCCTCGCCAGCGGCGTGGTTGCGGGAGGCCGGCATCGAGGTGACGTGCCTCGACCTGTCGCGGGAAAAGCTTTCACCGGATCAGTATCAGCAGGCGGACGTCATCGCCTGGTTTCTCCCGATGCACACGGCGACGCGGCTCGCGCTGCCGGTGATCGATCGCGTGCGCCAGGCGCGGCCGGACGCGCACCTCTGCGCGTACGGCCTCTACGCGCCGCTCAACGCCGACCTGCTCCGCGCGCGCGGCGTGCAGACGATCCTCGGCGCCGAGTTCGAGGCGGATCTCGTCACGCTCGCCGGCGCCTGCGGCCAGCGCGAGGAGAGCGAGTCTTCGAGCGCCGCAGCGCGAGCGTTGGGGGTGGGGCCCATCCCTCGCCTCACATTCGTCACCCCCGATCGCACCGACCTGCCTGCACTCGATCGCTACGCCACGCTCCAGATGCCCGATGGTGAGCACCGCACGGTCGGGTATACGGAGGCGAGTCGCGGGTGCAAGCACCTCTGCCGGCATTGTCCGATTGTGCCGATCTACAACGGGCACTTCCGGGTGGTCCAACCGGACGTCGTCCTTGCCGACATCCGCGCGCAGGTTGCCGCCGGCGCGCGACATATCAGCTTTGGCGACCCTGATTTTTTCAACGGCCCGCGTCATGCGATCCGGATCGGCGAGGCGCTGGCGCGCGAGTGGCCCGGCCTCAGCTACGACGTCACGATCAAGGTCGAGCACCTCCTCAGGCACGCCGACCTGCTGCCGCGGCTGGCGGAGACGGGCTGCCTGTATGTGACGAGCGCGGTGGAATCCGTGGACGATGCGGTGCTGGAGAAGTTGGGGAAGCACCACACGCGAGCCGAGTTCGAGCGTGCGGTGACGCACTGTCGTGAAGCCGGCCTGCTGCTGCAGCCGACATTCGTCGCGTTCACGCCGTGGATCACCACGCGTGGCTATCTCGATCTCCTGGACGCCATCGAGACGCTCGACCTCGTCGACGCCGTGCCGTCGATTCAGCTGGCGATCCGTTTGATCATCACCAACGGTTCGCGGCTGCTCGAGCTTCACGAGATCCGCGATCTCGTCGGCACCTTCGATGCCAGCGCGCTGTCGTACCCGTGGCGACACCCGGATGCCGCGGTCGATGCGCTCCAGCGCGAGGTGATGCAGCTGGTCGGCGCGCACGCGCAGGTCTCGCGGCGCGAGTTGTTCGACGCCGCCAGGCGCCTGGCCCTGGACGCGGCGGGCGTGTGCGTGCCCGACGCGCGGCCGAGGGCCGCCGCCCGCGATCGCGCGACGGTGCCGTTTCTCAACGAACCTTGGTACTGTTGAGCGGAACCCGACGCAGAGCGGGTCGCTCTGATCTGATGCTTGTCGTCCGGAGTCCGGGCTCCGATGTCCGGAGTCCACTCCCCACGTCCGACGTCCGCCGTGACTAGAGTTCTCCTCCTCTCCACCACCACCGGCTACCAGACGCGGGCCTTTGTCGACGCGGCCGCGGAACTGGGTGTCGAGCTGATGCTCGCGACGGATCGGTGTGACCAGCTGCCGAATCCGTGGCGCGATGGAGCGGTGCCGATCCGGTTTCATCGTGAAGATCAATCCGTCGAGGCGCTGCTCGCCGCTGCGCGCGAGCGGCCCGTGGACGGAGTGCTCGTCATCGGGGACCGGCCAGTGGCCATCGCCGCACGCGTAGCCGAGGCCCTTGGCCTGCCGGGTCACCCGGTTGACGCGGCGCGCGCCTCACGCGACAAGCACGCCCTGCGCGAGCGCCTCGCGGCCGCGGGACTGCCGGTTCCGTGGTTTCGGACGTACGACCTTGGACCTCGGACGCCGCCCTTCGGCGGGCTCGGGGCGGCCCTGAGCAAAGTCGAAGGGCCGGACGTCGGACGTCGAGAATGGACGCCGGACGTGGGACGTCGGACCTCGGACGTGACGTTCCCCTGCGTCCTCAAGCCCATCTCCCTTTCCGCCAGCCGCGGGGTCATCCGCGCCAACGATCCCGACGAGTTCGTCGCCGCCTGGAATCGCATTCTGCGCCTGCTGCGTTCGAAGGATGTCCAGACGCTCCGCGATCCCTCCACGGAACGGCTGCAGGTCGAGGAGTTCATCGAGGGGCGCGAATTTGCGGTCGAAGGGTTGCTCGATCGCGGGCGGCTTCAGGTGCTGGCGATCTTCGACAAGCCGGATCCGCTCGACGGCCCGTTTTTCGAGGAAACGATTTATGTGACGCCAAGCAGGCGGCCCGCCGAGGAACAGCAGGCCATCGTCGAGGGCATCGGCGCCGCGGTCGCCGCCGTCGGGCTCCGCCACGGACCGATCCACGCCGAATGCCGCGTGAACGCGCGTGGGGTCTTCGTCCTCGAAGTGGCGGCTCGGCCGATCGGCGGCTTGTGCGCGCGCGCGCTCCGGTTCGAGACGCCCGATGGCGGCCACCGGTCTCTCGAAGCCTTGCTGATGGCGCACGCCAGCGGACACCCGGTCGCCTCGTGTCGACGCGAGGCAGCCGCGTCAGGCGTCATGATGATTCCAGTGCCTGGCGCCGGCCGATATCGCGGGCTCGACGGTCTGGCCGAGGCCGAGGCTGTTCCCGGTATCACCTCGATCGAAATCACGGCGAAACTCGATCAGGAGCTCGTGCCACTCCCCGAAGGCGCCAGCTATCCTGGATTCATCTTTGCGCGCGGGGACACGCCCGAAGAGGTCGTGGCGAGTCTCCGCGCGGCCCATGGGCGGCTGCGGTTCAGAATTGCGCGAGAACTCGACGTCCACGAGCCGTGACCATAGACCGTAGACGGTCGACCGAAGTAACATCCACACATGGCTGATACTCCAGACTCCGGCGAGCGGATGGTGTTCTGCGTGAAGTTTCGCAAGAAGCTGCCGGGGCTCACCAAACCGCCATGGCCGGGCGAGCTCGGCCAGCGCGTCTACGAGAACGTGTCGGTCGAGGCGTGGAAGCTCTGGGAAGAACGGATGAAGATGATCCTCAATGAGTACCGGCTGATGCCCTGGCAGAAAGAGGCGCAGGAGTTGGTGGCCAAGTACATGGAGGACTTCTTCTTCGGCGAAGGTGCGGCGCTCCCGCCCGGGTACGTGCCCCAGAAAACGAAGTGAACGAGCCCGCCACCCCCGAAGCCAGGCACCGGCGGTGTTGGTACAGCCGCCGGACGCCACAACTCCCGCCCGATGTCGGTCAACACACGATCGAAGACGGCCTCCTTCTGTACTGCGTCCATCCGATGTTGTTCCCGATCGTCGGCTACCAGTTCGATGTGCGGAACTGCGATACCTGCGAGTACTTCAAACCGCTGCGCACGAACGGCCCGCAACAGCGCCCCGCCCCTCGATAGACTCGGGACGCCCTGAGCGAGTCGAAGGGCGACCAAAGAATGACGCAGTCAATCGCGTCACTTCTCCAGGGCCTTCTGTAGCGATCCACTGCATCGCGTCACACACCAAATTCACCTCCGTTGTAAGTGCTTGATCCCGTTGATGATGGCTCATCCGTGAACTGGACGGTTCTGGCACGCGCTTTGAAGTCCGCTTGTGCGCCCGCGACGCGGCCGTGAGGGTTCGCGTGAAGCGGTCTTGAATCAATTTCGCACCAGTTCCGGCAGCGACACCAGCGACGCTGTCATTCACACGGAGGCGCGACGTGAACAACGAAACTCGGAAAGAGCGGCGGGGATTTGCTTCCATGTCTCGTGAAAAGCAGCGCGAGATCGCCAGCAAGGGTGGCCGCGCGGCCCACGAGAAGGGGACCGCGCACGAATGGACCTCCGCCGAAGCACGCACGGCGGGCCGCAAGGGCGGTCAGGTGAGCCGCGGCGGACGCGGGCGTCTGCCGGTCGAACAGGCCGCGATGATGGGAGCCGTCAGCGTGCCGGCCGCATCACGCCCGATGCCGACCGGTGAATAGCCGATCGACGCGAGGAACCCGTTGCTCATGAGAAGTCTCGTCGCCGCGTTGGCGTGTCTCGGGTTGATGAGTGGAGTGCCGGCGGCCGCTCAGACGTCCTCGGCCGCATCCACCCAGCCGCCAGCGTCGGCGACCTCTGCGGATCACACGCGGCCGTCGACGGCGACCTTCTCGGGAGATACGGGGCTGTGGTTCGTGCCGACCGCCGACGTGCTCGCGCACGGGAAGTGGTCGGTGAGCGGCTATCGCGC
>JANWLS010000136.1 GCA_025450765.1 Vicinamibacterales bacterium
CGCGGCCCGGACGCCGAGACCATCCGCTCCACCTTCTCGCACAGCTCCTCGAGCCGGCGGACGTTGGCGGTGAGATCGAACTCGGTCCGCTCGAATGCCGCCGGCCAGGTCTGCAGCACGGCGTCGAACGCCTTGTTGAATCGCTCCGTCGAACGGACGATCAGCTCGCGCGGCAGGCCCGCGGTGCCTGACGCCTGCTGCCAGCGCTGGCGCAGGCCGCGAACCTGTGCGACCAGGCCTTCGGGCGGGGCGGCCTCGGCGGCCGGCGGCCCGGCTGGGAGCAGCGCTTCGAGCGCTTCGCCGATCGCCTCGCGCTCCTGGAGGCGCGTCTCGAGATCGGCGCGGCCGCGGACGGCGCGCTGCTCGAAGCAGCGATCGCAGGCGGCGCGGAAGCGCTGCCAGAGCGCTTCGGAGCGGCTCTTCCGCACCGGGCCGACGGTCTTCCACTCGGCCTGGAGGCGCTTGATCTCCGTGAGCACCTGCTCCCATTCCTGGCCGGAGTCGGCCAGGACCTCGACGGCCGCGCAGAGGGCTTCCTTGCGCGCGAGGTTGGCGGACCAGACTTCCTTCCGCTGCGCGAGGTCTTCGTGGCGCCGCGTGAAGAATCGATCACAGGCGACGCGGAAGCGCTCCCAGATCGCCTTCTCGCTGCCGCGCGGCACGGCGCCGACGGTCTTCCACTCGGCCTGCATCGCCTTGAGGGCTTCGGCGGTGCGGATCCAGTCGGTCGACTCGGCGAGCGCCTCGGCGCGGGCGCAGAGCTCCTCCTTCTTCTGCAGGTTCTCGGCGCGGCGGGCGGCCTGCTCGGCAAAGTGCGTCTGCAGGCGCGCGCGCACGGCATCCTGCGCGGTGCGGAAGCGCGTCCAGAGCTCCTGCGCCTTCTCCCGGGGCGCGGCGCTCACCTGCTTCCAGCGCTCCTGCAGGCCGTGCAGCTCGCGCGCGGCGGCGTCGAGATCCTCCAGCGAGGCGAGCGCCTCCATCTTTGCGCAGAGCTCCTCCTGCACGCTCGCGTTGGCCCAGCGCTGCCACTCGTCGATGTCGCGGAGCTCCTGTACGCGCTGGAACAGCGCACCCTGGATCGTCTTCAACCGGTGCGCGATCTCGTCGCGATCGTGCCGGGTGGGGAACCGCGGCAGGTCCGTCGCACACGCCTTCACCTCGCGCAGCCGGCGTTCGGCCTGCTTGAGCGTGAGCGTGGGTGCCTGCGCGGCCTGCTCCAGCTGATCGCAGCGCTGCTGCACCTTGCGCAGGTTCTCGCGATCTTCGTCCTCGCGGGCGGTGCGCGCCGCCTCTTCACGTTCGCGAACCTGCGCGCCCGCGCGTTCCATGCGCTCGGCCAGCGTGCCGCCGGCGGCCGCGCCCTGCGCCGCGTCAAAGCGCCCCCGCAACGTCTGCCACCGGCGACCGAGCTCGATGAGACCGGCCGACGCCATCGTCGGTTCGAGCTCCTCGATGGCGACGGCGATCGCCTCGAGCTCGGCCCGCCGCGCCTGCCAGTTCCCGGCTCGCAGGCGGCACGCGTCGCGCGCCGCCTCGAAGCGTTCGTCGAGATCCCGCTGCTCGTCGGGTGTCACGTCCAATGGCGGCAGCGAGGCCCAGCGCGCCTCGACGTCGGCGAGCCGATCCAGCGCCTCGGGACCGTCAATCCGCTCGATTTCGCCGCAGAGCGCCAGCCGCGGCTGGAGCTCGAGTTGGCGTCGCGCCTCGGCGGCCGTTTCTTCGTGATGACGCACCAGCCGGTCGCGCGCCGCGCCACAGGCGTCGGCGAAGCGATCGGCGAGATCTTCGTCGACGTCCGGCATCAGCTGATTCCACTCTTCCTGCGCGGCCGCGAGCCGTGCGTCCATCGTGCCCCAGTCGTCGCTTCGCACCAGCGCGTCGACGGCGCGACAGAGCTCGAGCTGCTGCGGGCGGCTGGCCGCGGGCGCCTCGCTGGCCGCTTCGACCGGCTCCGAGGCCGCCGCCTGTCCCTCGAGCGCGCGCACCATGGCCCGCGCGCGGCGCGCCACCACCTTGCTGCGGGCCCGCGAGGCGATCGTGTCGAGCGCCTCGCGATCGCCCACGAGGTCGAGCGCGCCGAAGCCGACGTCCCGGTGTTCGCTTTTGAGCGCGATGGTGAGGAGATCGGCGGGATCCTGCACGCGGGCGAGCGCGGCCAGGCGAACCGCCTCGAACTGCGCCTGCCGCGCCACCGACGCGATCGTGCGCGGCTCGCTGATCCGATCGAGCGCCGCGCGCGCGGTCGCTTCGAGCGGCGCGTCCTTGGCGACGGCCGCCAGCTCGCGGGGATCACGCAACGCGGAGAGCGCCGCGAGGGCGTCCTCCTCGCTCAGCCCCTCGAAGGCCCCGCAGGCGATATCACGCAGCATCGCCCGCGCCGCCTCGCGCACGCGCTCGTCGGCGTCCCGTTCGGCCGCCTGCGCGAGCGCCGACGGCCGCATCAACTTGGCGATCGCCGTGCGCCGCACGAGCGGATCGTCGTCTTCGCTGGCGATCGCCGCCAGCAGATCCTGTTCTTCGAGCGGTAAGGCGTCGACCGCCGCCGACCGGACCCCCGCGTCCGCATGTTTCCAGGCCGGTTGAGATCGGAAGCGGTCGAGCAAACCCATGGTGCTGCTTCTCCTGCCCGCTCGACGTGCGCGCCTACTGGCGCGTCGGCACGCCGAGTTCTTTCAAGTGCGTGGCCAGGTCTTCGCCGGAGGTGGCGGGACTGACCTTCTTGTCGATGTCGAGAATCTTGCCGTCGGGCCCGATGTAGAACGTCCATCGTGCCGCCAGCGGCCGCGTGTCGGTGACGACACCGTAGGCGCGGGCGACTTCCTTGCCTGGATCGCTCAGCATCGGAAAGTCGGCGCTTTCCTGTTCAGCGAACTTCTTGTTGGTTTCCGGTGTGTCGACGCTGGCCATGAAGTAGGCCACCTTGTAATTGCGAATCACCTGACCGCTCGCCCGGAGCGATCGACATTCAGCCGTTCACCCACCGGTGAACGCCTTGGGGAACCACGCGAGGACAACCGTCGTCCCTCGGTAGTCGGCCAGTGTGTGCATCTTGCCGTCCGTGCCAGGCAGCGAAAATGCGGGCGCCATGTCGCCGACCTTGAGGTCGACGGGGTTCGTCGTACCCGCCTGACCGGCCATCGCGACGGCCGACCAGAGTAGGCTGATCCCTGCGCAGACGGTAAACAACATTCGTTTCATGAGCCGCCTCATCTCAGGCCTCAGGAGCCGAATTATCAGGAACGTTGCCGAAGCATCGCGGAATCACGACATTTCTGCATCGGTTAACATTCCACAGGGACCCGCACCGATGCAAGCCCGGAACGAAATCGAACCGCGAAAGTCGAGAACCCGAGCCATTCTGATCGCCGCCAGCGTGCTTGGCGTCGTTCTGCTCGTGCCGCTCCTGGTGTTCGCCAACCAGACGCCGGCCGTCGTCGACGGCGCCGCCGCCAACCGCCTGGACCTCTGGATCATCATGATGGCGCGGGTCGCCGGCCCGTTCGGCATTCCCGTGGGCCTGCTGGCGGCCTGGTTCATGTACGCCAACGAACAGTACGCGCAGGCGATCGGCTGGCTCGCGCTGCCGGTGGTCTGGGGCGCAATCTGCATCGCCGCCGCCCTGATCGCCGCCCATTTCGGCCCCTGGCTCCTGTGATGACGTTCGCGGACATCGAAGCCGAGCTCCGGCGCGCCCTTGCGCGTCCCCTGCCCGGCCTCGACGCCCAGCGCGCGCTCGCGCCCAGGCCGAGAGCGCCGTTCCCAGCCGGTGGCCTGCACCGACACCGCGACGCGGCGGCCCTCCTGCTGCTCTTTCCCGCTCCGGATGCCCACCTGGTGCTCACCGTCCGGACCCAATCGCTGGCGCGGCACGGTGGACAGGTCTCGCTCCCGGGCGGCGCGGTCGACGCCGGGGAGACCATCCGCCAGGCCGCGCTCCGCGAAGCGCACGAGGAGATTGGTGTCGATCCGGCCACGGTGACGGTGCTTGGCGAGCTGACGCCGCTCGACATCAACGTCAGCCGGTTTCTGCTTCATCCAATCGTCGGGACCACGCCTGCCAGGCCGCCCCTTCGACCGGCAGAGGCCGAGGTGGCAAAAATCCTGGAGGTCCCGGTCGCCGATCTGCGCGATCCCGCTCGTTTTCACCAGGAGACCCGCCGGAGAGGCGGCGCCGAGTTCCTCATCCCCTACTTCCACGCCGCCGGCGAGCAGGTTTGGGGCGCGACGGCCATGGTCCTGGCCGAATTTCTCTGGCTGCTCGGCTGGCGGCCGGAACAGATGAGCTGAGTGGCTATTTTTGCTGATTTGACAGCGAGACCCAACCGCATCTGCGGCGCGAGACTATCTTCTTGCGAGCTGTCTCGCCAATCGTGCATAATTCGCACAGATCGAACGGCGCACGCCAACGGCCCGCACAGCGGGGCCTGCGAACGGAACGGCGCGAGCTGGCGGAGCGCGAGCGAGTGAAGTGAGCCGGGGTTCGGGGCGGAGCCCCGACCAATAACGCAAAGGAATTCTGATGGGTTCTGCGGTGATGCGGGAGGCCGTCAACGGCATTCGGGACTGGTATCTCACGGAAGGGCGCGCCGCCGACACGGCGCCTCGTGGCAGCGTCATCTTCGGCGAGCGCGTGTTCAACGACGAGGTCCAGCGCGCGCGGCTGCCGAAGTCCGTGTACCGCGCCCTGCGCCGGACGATCACGCGCGGCGAACCGCTCGACCTCTCCGTGGCCGATGCGATTGCGACGGCGATGAAGGACTGGGCCGTCGAGCATGGCGCCACGCATTACACGCACTGGTTCCAGCCGCTCACCGGCATCACGGCCGAAAAGCACGATTCGTTTCTGTCGCCGACCGCCGATGGCCGCGCGGTGGCGGAGTTCAGCGGGCGCGAGCTGATTCAGGGCGAGCCGGACGCGTCGAGCTTTCCCTCGGGCGGCGTCCGCTCCACGTTCGAGGCGCGCGGGTACACCGCGTGGGATCCGACCAGTCCGCCGTGGCTCCTCGTGAGCGGCCGCGCCGTCACGCTCGTCATCCCGACGGCGTTCGTCAGCTGGACGGGCGAGGCGCTCGACAAGAAGACGCCGCTGCTCCGATCGATCGAAGCGCTCTCGCGCCAGGCCGTGCGCATCCTGAAGCTCTTCGGATCGACCGCCGAACGCGTCATCACCACCTGCGGGCCGGAGCAGGAGTACTTCCTGATCGACCGCTACTTCTATCTGAACCGGCCGGATCTGATCAACGCGGGCCGCACGCTCTTCGGCGCGCGGCCGCCGAAGGGCCAGGAGCTCGAGGATCAGTACTTCGGGGCGATTCCCGAGCGCGTGATGGCGCTCATGTCCGAGGTCGAAACGGAGCTCTATCGCTGCGGCGTGCCGGTGAAGACGCGCCACAACGAGGTGGCGCCGAGCCAGTACGAAGTGGCGCCGATCTTCGAGGACGCCAACGTCGCCACCGACCATCAGATGATGACGATGGAGGCGCTGCGGAGGCTGGCGCCGAAGTACGGGCTGGCGTGCCTGCTGCACGAGAAGCCGTTCGCCGGCGTCAACGGCTCCGGCAAGCATCTCAACTGGAGCATGTGCGACGACCAGGGGAACAATCTCCTGAATCCCGGCGCCACGCCGCACGACAACATGCAGTTCCTCGTGTTCTGCGCGGCCGTCATCCGCGCCGTCGACGAGTGGCAGGGGCTGCTCCGCATGAGCATCGCCAGCGCGGGGAACGATCACCGGCTCGGCGCCAACGAGGCCCCGCCGGCGATCCTGTCGATCTTCCTCGGCGACATGCTCACGGACATCTTCGAGCAGATCGAGACCGGCCGCGCGAAGTCGACCAAGCAGGGCGGCCTCCTCGACACGGGCGTCATGGTGCTGCCGAAGCTGCCGCGCGACGCGGGCGACCGGAACCGGACGAGCCCGTTCGCCTTCACGGGCGCGAAGTTCGAGTTCCGCGCCGTGTCGGCGAACCAGAGCATCGGGTTCCCGAACATCGCGCTCAACACCGCGGTGGCAGAGTCGCTCGAGCGGGCGGCGAGCGAGCTCGAGAAATCGGTCAAGTCGGGCAAGTCGCTCGAGGAAGCCGTCTACGTGCTGCTCCGCTCGATCGTGAAGGATCACAAGAAGGTGATCTTCAACGGCAACGGCTACTCGAAGGAGTGGGAAGAGGAAGCCAGCCGCCGCGGGCTCCTCAACCTGAAGAACACCGTCGACGCGCTGCCGGAGCTGATGAAGCCGGCCGTCGTGAAGATCTTCGAGAAGCACAAGGTCCTCAGCGAGCGTGAGCTGCACGCGCGCTACGAGGTCGCGCTCGAAACCTACGTGAAGACGGTCAACGTCGAGGCCCAGTTGATGGTGCTGATGGCGAACCGCTACATCCTGCCGGTCGCGTTCCGCTACCAGACGGAAGTGGCCGCCAGTGTGGCCGCCGTCAAGGCGGCTGGCGGACTGAGCTGCCAGGGCCAGAAGGTGCTCACGGATATGACCGAGCTGGTCGACGCGCTCAAGAGCCGCGCCGACACGCTGGCGAACCTGCTCGATCACAACGGCGCGTCGCCGCTGGAGCACGCGCGCCACATCCGCGACGCCGTCATCCCGGCGATGCTGGCGCTGCGCGAGGCCGGCGACGGCCTCGAGCTGATGTGCCCGCACGAGACGTGGCCGCTGCCGACGTACCGGGAGATGCTGTTCGTGAAGTAACACGACCTCAGGCTTCGGGCGACGGGCGTCAGGCCCGTCGCCCGTGGTCCGGGGCCTGCGGGTAAGATAGCTGCGTGGCGAAGCGCGAGAAACCCTCCTCCGAACCTTCCCTTTTCGACGAACAGGCGTCCGCGGCCGCAGCCGGCGGTTCCCGATCCACACCAGGTTCGGGCACGGGTGCCGGTGCGCCGCCGTCGGTGGTCGCGCTCCACGAAGCGGCGCAGTCGCGGTATCTGAACTACGCGCTGTCGGTCATCACGGCGCGCGCCCTGCCGGACGTGCGCGACGGCCTCAAGCCGGTGCAGCGCCGCATCCTCTACACGATGTGGCAGCAGAACCTCACGGCCGACGCCAAGCACCGCAAATGCGCGAAGGTCGTCGGCGACGTCATGGGCACCTACCATCCCCACGGCGACGCCGCGCTCTACGAGACGCTCGTCCGGATGGCGCAGCCGTTTTCGCTGCGCTATCCCCTGGTGGACGGATCGGGGAACTTCGGCTCGCTCGATGGCGACAGCGCCGCGGCGATGCGCTACACCGAATGCCGCCTCGCGCGCATCAGCGACGAGCTGCTCGGCGAAATCGAACAGGAGACGGTGCCGTTCCGCCCGAACTACGACGGGACGAAGACCGAACCGGTCGTGCTGCCGGCGCGGCTGCCGAACCTCCTCGTCAACGGGGCGACCGGCATCGCCGTGGGGATGGCGACGAACATCCCGCCCCACAACCTCGGCGAGGTCTGCACCGCGCTCATCAAGCTGCTCGACAACGAGGACCTCTCGAGCGCCCAGTTGTGCCGCTACATCAAGGGTCCCGACTTCCCCACGGGCGGCCAGATCCTGAATTCACCCGAGGAGCTGAAGGACATCTACAGGACGGGTTCCGGCTCGATCCGCCTGCGCGCCACCTGGGAGATGGGGCCGGCCTCACGCACCGGCCAGACGATCTACGTCACCAGCGTCCCCTACACGGTGAACAAGGCGCAGCTCGTCGAGCGCATCGCCGACATCATCGTCTCGCGCAAGCTGCCGCCGCTCGTCAACGTCACGGATCTGTCCACGGACGACGTGCGGATTGCAATCGAGATCAAGCGCGACGCCGACGAGCAGATGGTGATGGCGTACCTGTTCAAGCAGACGCCGCTGCAGACGAATTTCCCGGTCAATCTCACGTGCCTCATCCCGACGGAGCACGCCGACATCGGCCGGCCGGAGCGGCTGGATCTGCACCAGATCCTCTGGCACTTCCTCCACTTCCGGCTCGACGTCGTCACGCGGCGGCTGGAGCACGAGCTCGAAGCCCTCAGGAAGCGCATCCACATCCTCGAGGGATTCGAAAAGGTCTTCGACGCGCTCGACGAGATCATCAGGATCATCCGCAAGTCGGACGGCAAGGCCGATTCCGCCGAGCGGATCATGAAGCGCTTCGCGCTCGACGCCGAGCAGACGGACGCCATTCTCGAACTGAAGCTGTATCGGCTGGCCCGGCTCGAAATCCTCGTCATCCAGAACGAGCTGGGCGACCGCCGCAAGCGGGCACGGCAGATCGGCGCGCTCCTGAAAGACGAAGCGAGCCGATGGTCGCTCGTGCGGCAGGACATCGAAGAGATCCAGCGCACGTACGGCAACGCGAAGACGGACCCGCGCCGCACACGCATCAGCAGCGATGCGGGCGAGTCCACCTACACCGCCGAAGACTTCATCGTCGACGAAGACAACGTCGCCATCATTTCGCGCGACGGCTGGGTGAAGCGACAGAAGGAAGTGAAGGACCTGGCGACGACGAGGCTTCGCGAAGGAGACGCGGTGCTGGCGGCCGTGCCCGGGAGCACGCGCTCGACGCTCGCCTTCTTCACCAACTTCGGCACCGCGTACACGTGCCGCCTCGCCGACGTGCCGGCGTCGACCGGCTACGGCGAGCCGATCCAGCGGCTCTTCAAGTTCCGCGACGGCGAGCAGGTGGTGGCCGCCGTCAGCCTCGACCCACGCGTCACCTCCGGCATTCATCCCAAAAAGGAAGGCGCCGAGCCGCCGACGCAGGCGGTGGCGGTGACGAGCGACGGCGACAGCCTCCGCTTCAGCCTCGAGCCGTTCGTGGAACCGAGCACGCGCGCCGGGCGCCGCTTCGCGCGCACGGCGGAGGGCGCCGAGGTGGTTGGCGTCGCCATCATTCACGGCGACGAGATCATCATCGCCGCCACGCGCGAGGCGCGGGCGCTGCTCTGTCGCGCCGACGAGGTGAACTTCCTGTCAGGGCCGGGGCGGGGCGTCATCCTGATCAAGGTGAGCTCGGACGAGGATCGGGTACTCGGGTTCGTCGCGTCGACCGGCGACCGCGACCTGCTGACGGTGGAAACGTCTCGCGGCGCCGAGCAGACCATCAGCACGGCGAAATACGAGGTGACCGGCCGTGGCGGCAAGGGGCGCGAGCTCCTGCAGCGCGGGCAGTTCACGCGGGTCGTCTCGCCCGCGGCCGAGGCGCCCCCGCCGATCGAGGCGGGCTGAGGCACCTGGACGGGGTACAATGCGGTTATCAGTGGTCAGTGATCAATCGTGGGTTATGCGTATCGTGGTCGCGCGGCGGAAACGAGCACTGAGCAATAAGGACTCGATTTGACTTCAGAACGTCTCAAGATTGCGGTCTTCGTCGACTTCGACAACATCGAAATCGGCGTCAAGACCACCCTCGGACAGCACTTCGACATCGGCATCATTCTCGAAGGCATCAAGGAGCGCGGCGAGGTCGTCACGAAGATCGCCTACGGCGACTGGACGCGTGCGGGCGACTACAGCCGCCTGCTGACACAGCACGCGATCCGCCTCGTGCAGCGGAACCTCACCCCGGGCGGCGACAAGAACGGCGCCGACATCAACCTGGCCCTCGATGCGCTCGAGATGGTGTTCACTCACGAGCACATCAACGCGTTCGTGATCGTCGGGGGCGACAGCGACTTCATCACGCTGGTCGAAAAGCTCAAGCAGTACGACAAGCAGGTGTTCGTCATCGGCGGCCGCGCCTTCACCAGCGTGATCATGCAGCGGAACTGCCACGAGTTCATCGCGTACGAGAACCTGCTCGGGCCGCAGCACGCGAGCCGGCGGGCGCCCGCCCGCGGCGGCAGCCGCCCGGCGGCCACGCAGGTGGGCATCGCGCAGGCGTTTCCCCTCGTGCGGCGCGCGCTCAAGATCCTGGCGGATCGCGAGGTCTCGCCGCAGCTGGGCCTGCTCAAGAGCACGCTGCTGCAGCTCGATTCGACCTTCTCCGAGCGCAACTACAGCGCGACCTCGTTCCGGGACTTCGCCGACAAGCTGGCCGAGGGCGGACTCGTGCACCTGAAGCAGGCGGGACGCAGCGTCCTCGTCGAGCTGCAGGAAGGACAGTCGTTCGACGAAGGTGAGTCGACCGGCGGCGAGAGCGGCGCTCCGGCGGAAGAAGGCCAGGCGCCGGCGGCGGTTCCCACGCCACCCGCGGAGGCACCCGCGCCGGTGGCCGCAGCGCCCAGCAGCGGCCAGATGGACGCGGTGCGGACGGTGCAGACGATCTTCCAGTCGAGGACCGCACCGCTTCGGTGGCCGATGTACATCCGCAACGTGAAGCAGGTGATCAAGGCCGCGGACCCGTCCTTCGACGAGCGGCGCTACGGCTTTGGCGGGATCCTGGATTTTCTCCGCAGCTGCCAGCGCGAGGGACTGTTCCGGCTGGAACGGGATCGCAATGGCGGCCTCCGCGTGTATCCCGCGGCAGGCCTGCAGCTTCCGGTGAACGGTGGCGGGACCGCCCAGGTCGAGGAGTCGCCCGGCCAGGACGCGGCGGCCGGCGGCGAGTCTCACGAGGCTGCGATGCACGCGGACGAGGCGTCGACGGACGCAGGCCTTACCGGCGAGGAATCGTCGCCCGGCTTCGCTGGACCGGATCTCGATGAACAGTCCGGCGATGTCGACGGCAATCGCCTCGACCTGGAGGGCGGGCAGGAAGACGCGGCCGAATCAGCGGCGAAGAAGCCGCGGCGGGCCCGCAAGTCGGCGGGCACCCGCAAGAGGGCGGCGGCTCCCGCCGCCCGGCGCACGGCGGTGCGCAAGCCCAGGACGAAACGCGAAGCGCCCCCCGAATGATCCCGGGGGTCAGATCTTGTTTCTTGCACAACCGTCCTGATAGTGCAACGTCACAAGATCAGTCCAGTGGTGCAAGAAACAAGATCTGACCCCCCCCGAAATAAAAACGGCCGCCGATTGCTCGGCGGCCGTTTCCATCTGCAGGCGATCCGGGACGCCCGGCGCTACTTCTTGCGCCGGATGTAATCGACGTGCGAGACACCCATGATCTTGCCGTCTTTGTCGAAGCGGATGTACTCGTTGTGAATCGTGTTGTTGTCGGCTGACAGCGTGTTGATGATGACCTGCCGCAGCACGCCATCCCGCTTGTTGTAGATCCGCGTGCTCTTCGCGTCGATGACCTCGACGGCCGTCTCGGCGCCCTTCTGGCCGGACACCGGACGATACTTCCCGTCGAACATCGTCTCGTAGCTCCACGCGTCGCCCGGCTTGCTGGGATTGCTGACGGTGATCTTCATCCCGCCGTTCTCCCAGGGCTCGTACGTCATCACGTTGTTCGCATTCTTCGAATTGTCCCACACGCCGAATCGTGTCGCGCCGGGTCCCTGAGCAAAGCTCGGGGTGGAGCACATGATCGCGGCGGCAAAGACGGCGGTGCAGACGAATAAGTTCCGAAACGACATCGAATCGCCTCCTGTTAATTCCACTCGGCACTCAAAAGGCCGGTACAACCTGCTGAGGGCCGCAAGCATGGCCCAAATGGCGTCGCGCGGTCAACCGCGCGGCGCGCTCTCCCTCGCCGCCTACTGCGTCGCCTTGCGACCCTTGGCCTGCGCCACCATCGCGCGTACGTCACGCAGCAGCGCCTGGGAATCATAGACGACCCCGCCGCGGATCGTGTACTTCAGCGCCGAGGTCTGCTCGATCTTGTTGTTGGCGCCGATCCGCGTCGCCCCGGTGCCATACAGCACCTTGATATCGTCGAGCGGATTCTCGGTGAGCACCACGAGGTCGGCCAGGTAGCCGGCTCGAATGACTCCGAGCTTCTGGTTCCCGAGGTTGACGGCCCCCGCCTCGGTCGCCGCATGGATCGTCTCGAGCGGGTTGAACCCGGCATTCTCGAGCAGTTCCAGCTCACGGATCGTCCCGAAGCCCCACAGGTCGTAGATCGAACCGGAGTCGGAGCCGACCGACACGGCGCCGCCGTGATTCTTGTAGTCGTTGACGAAATCCAGCCAGCGGCGATACATGCGCGCCCAGATCGCCTCGTTCATCGAGGTCCAGTGGAAGTAGAACGACGCGTGATGCTCCACGTTCGGCGCCCAGTAGTCCATCATCGCCGGCAGCGTGTAGTCCTTGTGCCAGGGGAGGTTCTGCACCCGCTCCACGTCGCGGTTGCCCTCGTACACCACGAAGGTCGGGTCCATCGTCCAGCCGGTGCTGTGGTAGCAGTCGAGCAGCTGATCGATGACCTTCGTGTGCAGCTTGTGCATGTCCGTCTGCAGCCACACCTGGCCGGTCCACAGGAACCGCATCGCCTCGTTGGAGTAGTTGTAATCCGAAGGGAGGTCCTGGATCGTCTTATCGGAGAAGGCCGCTTCGGCGTAGCCGTAATGGTGCTCGACCGAGCTGGCGCCCGCCTGGCAGACGTCCACCGCGTTCATCTGGTGCACCGCCTGCTGGACGATGTGCACGGCGAGGCCCATGTCGTTCTTGCGTGCTTCGGCGCCGATGGCGCGCAGGGTGTCCGGATATTCCCCCGGCATGCCCACCAGCTTCACGCCATCCACGCCCAGCGTGTGCCACTGATCGACGATCTTCCGCGCCCCGTCCGGCGTGGAGGCATCCGGCCCGCTGTTGGCCTGGTAGAAGGGATAGACGTAGATGCGCGGCCCGAGCTCCTTGTTGGCGAGGATCGCGTCCCGCTCCGCGACCATCTGCGCGGGCGTGTCGGTGCCGATGTTGAACGTGCGGACCGTGGTCACGCCCGAGCCGAGGAACAGCTTGTAGATGTAATCCTTCGGGACGTTCTTGTTGCTCGAGACGTGCACGTGCATGTCGATGAGACCAGGCATCACGTACATGCCCTTGGCTTCGATCACACGATCGCCGGTTGGGCGTGTCGCGCCGCGAGCGATGGCCAGGGCGCTGACAGGCACCAGATCGGTGATCCGGTCGCCCTTGATGACGATGTCGTACGGACCGGCGGCCGGCGCGCCCGTGCCGTCGATCACCGTCGCATCGCGGATGACGAGGGTCTGGTAGGGCCCTTGCGCTTCCGCCGAGGGCGCGATCTGAGCGGCAGCGGCCACGACCGGTGCCAGCCAGAGCGCCGCGCAGGCGACGGCCACTCCCAGGAACTGAACGCCGCGCCGTGCGTGCGAAGTCTGTGTCATGAGTCGGTCACCTCTCGGTTCGAGCAGCCAATAGCGGAGGTGAATCTAACATAAATTGGACGCGTCCGCGGGCGCTTGTGTGGTACAACAGGGCCGCCAACAAAGGCCGAAAGACAGGTCACCCATGCGTGGAGCCCGCCTCGCTCTCGTCCTCGCCGCCGCGCTCACGGCGACGCTCGCCGCCCAGGGCCGTCGTCCCCTCTCGGTGAACGATCTGTTCGCCATCCGCGGGGTCTCAGATCCGCAAGTGAGCCCGGATGGCCAGTGGGTCGCCTACACCGTCTCGGCGATGCACGCCCGGCAGGACAACACCGACAGCGACATCTACATGACGAGCCTGCGCGATGGGTCGACCGTGCGCCTGACGAGCAGCGACAAGTCCGAGCGCTCCCCGCGTTGGAGCCCCGACGGGCGGTACATCGCGTTCCTCTCCTCCCGCGATCAGAAGAAGACCCAGGTGTTTCTCCTCGATCGGCGCGGCGGCGACGGCGCGGTGCTCACCCACTTCAAGGCGGATGTCTCCTCGATCGCCTGGTCGCCCGACAGCCGCCGGCTGGCGCTGATCGTGGACGATGTGGACCCGGACGACCCGGCGTTTGCGTCCGCCGAGGACGGACACAAGCCGGCGCCGAAGCCGATCGTGATCGATCGCTTGCAGTTCATGGAGGACACCGAGGGCTATCTCACGAACCTGCATCGCCACGTGTATGTCGTCGACATCGCCGACGGCAAGACGACGCAGGTCACGAGCGGCCCGTCTGACGACAGCAGCCCCGTCTGGTCGCCCGACGGTCGGCTCATCGCCTTCGTGAGCAACCGCACACCCGATCCGGACAGCAACGAGAACACGGACATCTTTGTCGTGGACGCGGGCGGCGGGACGCCGCGCGCCGTGACCACCTCGCCCGGCAGCGACCGCGCGCCGACCTTCAGCCCGGACGGCCGCACCCTCGCGTACCTCGCCGGCGGCGAGCCGGCCGACATCTGGTACGCGACCAACAACCTCGCCACCATTCCAGTCACCGGCGGCACACCCACGCTGCTCACGCGTGGGCTCGATCGCAACGTCTCCCACCCGGCGTTCAGCGCGGATGGGCGGGAGGTGTACTTCGCGCTCGAAGAAGGCGGCGACACCCACATCGCCCGCGTGCCTGCCGGGGGCGGCACGATCACGCGCGTGCTCGATGGGGAGCACGACGTGAGCGCCTTCGAGCTCGCCAAGGGCGGCGCGCTCGTGTACCTCGACAGCCAGTGGAACCAGCCGCCGGAGATTTCACAGCTCAACACCGCGGCGGCCGGCGCCACGCCGGCGCGCGTGACGCACGTGAACGACACGGTGATGGCCGGGCTCGATCTGGGCCAGGTCGAGCGCTTCAAGGCGAAGAGCGCGGACGGCACGATGATCGACGGCTTCCTCACGCGGCCGCCGCACGCATCGCCCGGCGTCAAGCTGCCGGCCATCCTGCGCATCCACGGCGGTCCGGTCAGCCAGTTCACGACCGCGTTCAACTTCGAGTGGCAGATCCTCGCCGCGCAGGGCTACGCCGTGATTGCGGCCAACCCCCGCGGGTCGAGCGGCTATGGCCGCGACTTCAGCCGCGCGATCTTCGCCGACTGGGGTGACAAGGATTACGACGATGTGATGGCGGCCGTGGACCACGTGGTCGCGATGGGTGTCGCGGATCCCGACCGGCTCGGCGTCGGCGGCTGGAGCTACGGCGGCATCCTCACCGATCACGTGATCTCGAAGACGCACCGCTTCAAGGCGGCGATCTCCGGCGCGAGCGAATTCAACTATCTCGCCAACTACGGCGTCGACCAGTATCAGCACCAGTGGGAAGCCGAGCTCGGATTACCGTGGCGCAACCCGACGGCCTGGATGAAGATCTCGCCCTTCTTCCGCCTCGATCAGATCACGACGCCGACGCTCGTGATGGGCGGCACCGCCGACATGAACGTGCCGCTCACTGGCGGTGAGCAGTTGTATCAGGGATTGAAGCGCCTGGGCCGCGACACCGAGCTCGTGGTCTACCCCGGCGAGCATCACGCGATCAGCCGGCCCAGTTATCAGAAGGATCGCTACGAGCGGTACATCGCGTGGTACGACCGGTACCTGAAGCCGCACGCGTCGAGCACCGGCGGGAACTGAGGGGCCGGCGCGAAGGCCGGCCCCTACACGAAAGGGCCGAGCGCGGCTCTACACCGCCGTCCCGCGCATGGCGCGCTCGTGGAGCGTCGTCAGCGCCTGCCATCCGGCCGACACCGCGCCTTCCTGCCAGTCGGGCTGCGAGTGCGGGGTCGTGGCGGCCGACCCAATAAGGAGTCGATTGTCCATGCGCGCCGTCACGCCGCGGCGCGCCATCGCCGATCCCGCCGCATAGCCCCCTTCGCTGTACGTCACCCGGCGCCACCACACGGCGTACGCGCTCTCGAATTCCTTGCGGATCTGCGGGTGCACCTTGCTGGCATGCGTCAGCACGTGCTCGATGCGCGCGGCGACCGGCTGCTCGCCCAGGTTGCCGAGCGGACCGTTCACGTACAACCCGAGCAGCACGCCATTCTTCGTGAAGTAGTCGTTCGACGGATACGAGAATTCGCCGAGCGGCAAATCCGAATAGAGGTGGCCGCCGAAGATCTGATCGTCCTCCTCCCAGAAGCGGCGCCGCATCGAGAGGCCGACCTTTGCGCTGTCGCTGTGCCGGATCGCGCGCACGGCGCTCATGATGTCGGGCGAGAGGTTGACGTCGAGCTTCGCGATGATCGTCATCGGCAGGCAGAGCACGACGTAGTCGGCGTGCAGCTCCTTGCGGTGGCCGCTCTTCGTGTCGACGTAGACCACCTGCACGCCGTGGTCGTCCTGGTGCACCGACTGCACGTCCGCATTCAAGGTGATGCGGGAGGGCTCGATGGCCCGCTCGAAGCCCTTCGCGATCTGGTCCATGCCGCCCACCGGCTGGAGCATCGTCAAGGTGGCCACGTCGCCGGCGGGAATGATCGAACTGATGCCGCGCGTGAACTCGGGACGAAGGATCGCGCTGAGCGGATACGGATCGCCGGGACCGCGGACGGCGAACGCCTTGTAGGTGTGATCGGAGGGATCGAGAAAACCAGACTGCACCAGGAACTCGACGAGACGCGCCATATCCTCCGGAGCCAGGGCGAGATCCAGCTTGTGTTGATCGAGCGCCTTCACGAGGAGCTCGTTGACGTGGCCGGCGAGGTCCGCCTTCACCTGGCGCCGGCGAATCCGCTTCCCGGCGAGCGGACCGGCGGCTTCGTTCTCGAAGTAGCAGTAGTTCTCTTCGGCGTAGTTGGCGAAGGCTTCGACCGGCACGCCGAGCTCGCGACAGTAATTGAGGATGCCCGTATGGATGTACGGGATGCGCCACGGGCCGACGTTCACGTACAGGCCGTTGTCGAACGTGCACACCTGCTTTTCGCCGCCAATCTCGGTGTGCGTGGAGCCCCGGCGCACCGTCCACGCCAGCCCGCCGACCCGGTCGCGCGCCTCGAGAATCCGGAAGTCGTATCCGAGCTTGCCAAGCTCGTACCCCAGCACGAGGCCTGACGTGCCCGCGCCGAGCACCACCACCTTGCGCCGTTCGGGACGGCCGGAGAGCGCCGGCCGTGTGCCGGCCTGCCCCGCCATCAGGTCCCACGACTGCATGGCAGCCATCACCAGGGAGGATCCACCGACCACGCCGAGACGTTCGAGAAACGTGCGTCGCGTCAGTTGAGTCTGCATGGCGATATCTTACGACTATCGGCTCGAGATTGACCGGGCGTCTCCGCAGAGGCTAGCATCAGGCATTCGTGGCATCTTCGTATACCGCCAAAGACATCACCGTTCTTGAAGGGCTCGAGCCCGTTCGTCGCCGGCCGGGCATGTACATCGGCGGCGTCGGCTCGGCCGGCCTCCACCATCTGGTCTGGGAAATCCTCGACAACGCCGTCGACGAAGCGATGAACGGCTATGCGCACAGCATCGCCGTCAGGCTGCACGACGACAGCTCGTCGGTGACGATTGCCGACGATGGGCGAGGCATTCCGATCGACAAGCACGCGTCCTCCAATACGAGCGCGCTCGAGGTGATCTTCACCACGCTCCACGCCGGCGGCAAGTTCGAGCACGGCACCTACAAGACGGCGGGCGGCCTCCACGGCGTCGGCGCCAGCGTCGTCAATGCCCTGTCGCGCGAGCTCGTGGCCACGGTGAAGCGCGATGGCGCCGCGTGGGAGATGCAGTTCAAGCAGGGGAAGCCGGTCGGCGGCCTGAAGAAGATCGGGCCCGCGCGCGGCACCGGCACGACGGTCTTTTTCCGGCCCGACTCCACAATCTTCCCGAAGATCGAATTCGATTCGACGACGATCCGCGAACGGCTCGAGGTGGCGAGTTACCTGCACCGCGGCGTCAAGATCATCTTCGACGACGATGCCGCGGGCGACCAGCAGGTCTTCCAGCACGAAGAAGGCATTTCCGACTACCTGCGGAAGATCATCGGCGAGCGCGCCGCCAAGCCCGTGCACGACGTGCCGTTCACGCTGTCCAAGGAGAACGGGCTGCGGCTCGACGTGGCGCTCCAGTGGACGGAGGCGACCGAGGAGCATCTCCGCAGCTACGTGAACGGGATTCCGACCGGTTCCGGCGGCACCCACGAGAACGGGCTTCGCGCCGGGATCGGCAAGGCGGTGCGGAATTTCATCGACACGCACAACCTCTCGCCGAAGGGCGTCACGCTGACCGCGGATGACATCCGCGAGGGCATGATTGGCGTTCTGAGCGTGTTCATCGCGGAGCCGCAGTTCCAGGGACAGACGAAGGATCGTCTGAACAATCCCGAGATGCTCTCCGCGGTCGACTCGCTCGTCCGGCCGGCGATCGAGGCGTGGCTGAACCAGAATCCCACGATCGCCGAGTCGATCGTGGCGCGGATCATCCTGGCCGCGCGCGCCCGCGAGGCGAGCCGGGCGGCGCAGGCGGAAGTCACGCGAAAGTCGAGCCCGTCCGGACGCCTGAACCTCCCCGGCAAGCTCAGTGACTGCACGAATCCCGGCGCCGACTCGAGCGAGCTCTTCGTCGTCGAGGGCGATTCCGCCGGCGGCTCGGCCAAGCAGGGCCGCGACCGCGCGCGACAGGCCATCCTGCCGCTGCGCGGCAAGGTGCTGAACACCGAGAGCGCGTCGCTCGCGAAGGTGCTCGAGAACAAGGAGCTCTCGGACCTCGTGACGGCGATCGGCACCGGGCTGGGGCCCAACTTCGACATCGCGCGCCTGCGCTATGGAAAGATCATCATCCTGGCGGACGCCGACTCGGACGGGAACCACATCGCGACCCTGCTGCTCACGTTCATCTACCGGCACCTGCCGCAGCTCATCGCGGGCGGCCATGTGTACCTCGCACAACCGCCGCTCTACCGCATCGACATCGGCAAGGAGACCTACTGGGCGCTCGACGACGGGCAGCGCAATGCGATCCTGAAGCAGCACGGCAACGGCCGATCGAACCCGGAGATCACGCGCTTCAAGGGGCTCGGCGAGATGATGCCGAAGGTGCTCTGGGAAACGACGCTGAACCCGCGGACGCGGCGGCTGCTGCGGGTGGAGATCGCAGACCAGATCGTCACCGATCGCGTGATCAACGAATTGATGGGCAAGGATGCGTCGGCGCGCTTCCGCTTCATCATGGATCGCGCGGAGCAAGCCGAAGAGCTGGACGTCTAGGGCGGCACTCGACTGTTAGAATGCTCGAGTGAGGGTTTTTTCCCGCGTGCGAGCCGTGCTCATCGGGCTGGCGGTCGCGGTGGCCGTGCTCGCGGTGCTCGCCGGCGTGGCGCATCTGCCGCCGGTCCGCGGGATGGTGTTGAACCGCCTCACGGCCGAGCTCCACGCCTACGGCATCGACGCGCGCGCCGATGCTCTCGATTACAACCTCTTCACGCTCGAATTTCGCGTCCATCATCTGACCCTCGCGTCGCGCGGCCAGGATGCGCGTCCGTTTCTCACCGCAGACGATCTGTACGTGAACCTCCCGTGGTCGGCGCTCACGGGCGGCCTGAGCTTTCAGTCCATTGCCGTCGCGCATCCGACGGTGACCATCGTCCGAGGCGCGGACGGCATCACCAACCTGCCGGCGCTCGGCGGGGGCGGGAGTGGCGCGCCGTTAGCGGTCGCCGTTGACGCGCTCGCGATCACGAATCTCCAGGCGACGATCGCGGACGAGGCCAATCACGCCCGGGTGGTGACAGGCAGCCTGTCGGCGCACTTCACGCGGGCCAACGGCACGCTGGCCGGCCGGGTCGATCTCGCGGCACCGGCGCACATCACGTGGAACGGCCGCCAGACGGTGATCATGTCCCTCGGAGGGCACCTGGCGTTCGATGGATCGACGCTGCAGGTCGACGACTTCCACGTCGCGCTGCCGGAAGCCACGGCGCAGATCGATGGCCGCGTCTCATCGCTGACGAGCGCGCCGCAGCTCGCGCTCTCCGTCGACGGACAAGCTGATCTCGCGCGCGTCGCGGCGTGGCTGCCCACCCGGCCACGCATTTCCGGTCCCGTTGCCGTCGCCGTGCGGATCGAAGGTCCGGCCGCCGCCCCTCATGCGACGATCCGGTTTCAGACGACGCTCGCGGGCGGCGCCCTCGAGGGAACCGGCCAGATAGCGTACGCCAAGGGCGAGAGCCCGGGACGGATGCACCTGGCATGGACGGGCGTGCCACTCGCGCCGCTGTTGGCGATGCTCCCATCCCCGGTCCACACCGCGGTGCGGTCGACCATGACCGGCGAGCTGGATGCGAGCTGGTCGGAGCTCACGTTGCCGGCGGTGACGGTCGCCGTCGCGAATGCGGGTGTCGCACCCGCCGGCGCGCGCGTGGGCGTCAGCGGTCACGCAGAGGGACACCTGGCGGGCGGCCGCTGGGCAGCCACAGTGAATGAGCAGGTCGGACCGGCGCTGCACCTGTCCGGCGGCCTCAGCGGCGTGCTCGCCGACGACATGCGCCGATCAACCGTGGCGGGGCAGGTCACCGCCACCACGGAGCAGATCGCGCAGGCCATCGTGACGATGGCGGCTGCCGCGGGCACGCACGCGCCGTCCACCTCGATGGCGGGACCTGCACGCGCCGACCTGGCGATCAGCGGCACCATCGCCGAGCCTCGCTTCAAGGCGACGGTCACCGCGCCGCAACTCGTGGTCGCCGGAAGCTCACCCGCCGCGGTCACCGCCACTCTGTCGGGGAACTCCAAGGTGGTGAGTGGCTCGTTCGAGGCTTCACTGCCGGACGTCGCCATGCTCGCGCGCAGCATGCCGGCGCTGCGCCAGGCGGCCGGATCGCTCCGCGCGACCGGCACGATTGCCGGGAGCTGGTCGAATCCGCGTATCGACGCGACGATCGCGGGATCGGATCTGCAACTCGACGCCGCGCCTCTCGGTCCGCTGACGGCTCATGTCGCGATCGATCAACGGACGCTCACCGCGCAGGCCGAGCTCCCGGCGTGGAGCACCACCATCGACAGCACGCTGTCGCTGACGCCGTTCGGCGCGTTCACGATCGACGGCCATGCCGCTCCGGCGGATCTGGCCGCCGTTCTCACCAGGCTGCGGTACGCCCCGCCGTTCCCCATCAGCGGCTCGCTCGCCTTCGACGTGTCGGCCCACGGGCCCCTGCAGGATCCCCGCGCGACGACGGCCACCCTCGACCTTCGGCACCTGGACGGATCACTCGGCCAGGTGCCGATCGATCTCGCGGCGCCCGCAC
>JANWLS010000137.1 GCA_025450765.1 Vicinamibacterales bacterium
CGACGAACAGCTGCCGGATGCACGGCTCGGCCGCCACCGCCGTCGGCCCGAGGAGCTGATCGTCCGTCGGGACATCGCGCCAGCCGAGCACGCGCTGGCCTTCTTCCGCGACGGTCTGTTCGATGAGCTGCTCGAGCTCCGCGCGCGCCTGAGGCTCGCGCGGCAGGAAGATCATCCCGACGCCATATTCGTGCGGCGGCGGCAGGGCGAATCCGAGCCGATGGGCTTCCCTCCGCAGGAACCGATCGGGAATCTGGATGAGGATGCCGGCGCCGTCGCCGGTGTTCGCCTCCGAGCCGCAGGCCCCGCGGTGCAGCAGGTTGACGAGCACGTCGAGCGCGTGCCGGACGATCGTGTGCGAACGCTCCCCCGTGAGGCTGGCGACGAACCCGGCACCGCAGGCGTCGTGTTCGAAACGAGGATCGTAAAGGCCCTGAGCGGGGGGCGGCCCGGATGGCGGCGTCATGACTTCCCGTTCCTTCCCTGTGGAGGATGCAGTTATCGCCGATCGGGAAGCATAAGTAAAATACAATTAATGTATCTGTTTCATCTGATCGTGAGATGGCCACGGGCTATGGGCGACAGGCCCGAGGCCGGTCGCCCGAAGACTGAGGCCCTCGGGTGGCGCACCGCGGAATTTCTGCATACCCGCGCAACATCGCCCCGGCCACCGTGCCGCGGCTCGGCGTGCGCCACGCATTTCCGGCCCGATTCCGCCGGCCGCCGCTGGCAGGGGTCTTGATCGTAAAATGGGAGGTGCGAGGCACGCCTCTCCGACCTCTGTGACCAGCACGTTTTCCTTCATCGAACCCGCCGCGCTCGACAGCCGCGCGCCGGAGCCGGGTGCGCCCGACGCTCCCCGCCCGGCCGACGGGCTCGACGGCAAGTTCCTCCGAGCCGCCGGGCGCCGATTCCTTATCAAAGGCGTCGCGTACGGGACATTTGCCCCGGACGCCCGCGGCCGCCAGTTCCCGCTTCAAGCCCAATCCGCCGCCGACTTCGCCATGATGGCGGCGCTCGGGTTCAACACGGTCCGCGTCTACACGCCGCCCGACGTGGCCCTGCTCGACCAGGCCGCAGCCGCCGGCCTGCGCGTGATGGCCGGTTTGCCGTGGACCGCGCATGTCGCCTTCCTGGACGACCGGACGCTCCGCCGGCAGATCCGCCAGGACATGGCCGCCCGGATGCGCGAGATCGGGTCCCACCCGGCGCTGCTCCTGTCCGCCCTCGGCAACGAAATCCCGGCCGCGGTCGTCCGCTGGCACGGACGCCGGCGCGTGGAGCACTTCCTCCGCGAGCTCTACGACGAGGCGAAGCAGGCGTGTCCGGAGGGGCTGTTCACGTACGTGAACTTCCCGCCGACCGAGTACCTCGAGCTGCCGTTCTTCGACGTCTGCGCGTTCAACGTCTATCTCCACCGCGAGCGCGACCTGCGCGGCTACATCGCGCGCCTCCAGCACATCGCCGGCCACAAGCCGCTGCTGCTCGCCGAGGCCGGCGCCGACAGCATCCGCGAAAGCGAGGCCGGACAGGCGGCGCTCACGGCGATGCAGCTCAAGGCCGCCTTCGCCGAAGGCGCGTGCGGCGCGGTCGCCTTCTCATGGACCGACGAGTGGTGGCGCGGCGGCCACCCGGTGTCCGACTGGGCCTTCGGTCTCGTGGATCACGACCGGCAGGCCAAGCCGGCCGCGGCGGCGGTCGCGGACGTCGTCGCGGGCGCGCCCTTCTCGGCTGCCGAGCGCAACACCTGGCCCCGGGTGTCCGTGATCGTCTGCGCCTACAACGCGGCCGAGACGCTCGAGGATTGCCTGGGCTCGCTCGAACGGCTCACGTATCCCGACTACGAGGTGATTCTCGTCAACGACGGGTCACGGGATCGCACCAACGCGATCGCGAGGAACTATCCGTCGGTACGGCTGATCGAGATCCCCAACGGAGGCTTGAGCGCCGCCCGCAACGTGGGCCTTGCGGCGGCCACCGGCGACATCGTCGCCTACACGGATGCCGACGTCCGCGTCGACCAGGACTGGCTCACCTACCTGGTGCAACCCTTCCTCACCTCCGATGTCGTCGGGTCCGGTGGTCCGAACGTCGTCCCGGCCGACGATGCGTGGGTGGCGCAGTCGGTCGCGCGCGGCCCCGGCGGCCCCACGCACGTGCTGCTCGACGATCGGATCGCTGAGCACGTGCCTGGCTGCAACATGGCGTTCCGGCGCGACGCGCTCACCGCGATCGGCGGCTTCAACCCGATCTACCTGCGCGCCGGCGACGATGTGGATGTGTGCTGGCGGCTGCAGGCGCGAGGCTGGAAGATCGGCTTCGCCCCGTCGGCGCTCGTCTGGCACCATCACCGCCCGAGCATCCGCGCGTACTGGCGGCAGCAGGTCGGATACGGCGAAGGCGAAGCCTGGCTGCTCGCGCACCATCCGGAAAAGTTTCTCGACGGACGGATGCTGTGGCACGGCCGCATCTACAGCCCGCTGCCGTTCGTGCGCGCGCTCTCCGACACCCGGATCAACGCGGGCGTGTGGGGCACCGCGCCGTTCCCATCGGTCTACCACACCGGCGTGCACCCGTTCGCCTTCATGCCGCATTCGGCCCGCTGGCAGGCGCTGTCGCTCATCATGGCGATTGCGGGCGCCGTCGTGCTCGGCCTCGGCGGTCATCGCTGGGCCGCCCTGCTGCTCCTCGGCGCGGGCGTCGCGGGGATTACCGCCACGATGGCGAAGTGCACGGCGTACGCGCTGCGCTCGGAGATCGATTCGCTGCCGCCCATCGGCCGCCGGTCGCGACGGACGAGCCGGGTGATTTATCGAACGACGATCGGCTGGCTCCATTTTCTGCAGCCGCTGGCCCGCGTGCGCGGACGCATCCGCGGCGTCCTGTCGCCGCCTGAAATCGCGTCCCCTGCGCCCCGCCAGACGACGCGCCGCCCGGCTCCTGCGTGGCGGGATGCGGCGCGCGCGATGCATCTGCTCGCCGGCGGCGTGATCGAGGATCAGTTCTGGAGCGAGCGCTGGACGAGCGGCGACCGGCTGCTCACGCGGTTCACCTCCTGGCTGCGCGGCTCCCGCGCCGTCCGCACCATCGAGGTCGATGATGGGTGGTCGTCGGACCGGGACGTGGCGGTGCTCGTCGGACGCTGGAGCTGGATGGACATCCGCACGCTCGTCGAAGAGCACGCGGAAGGTCGATGCCTCGTCCGGCTGAGCACGCATCTTCGACCGACGGCGTTCGGCGTCGTGGCGGCGCTGGCGATCGGCGCGTCGCTCCTCGCCTCGGCGAGCGCCGGCGTCGCGCTTCGCTGGCCGACGGCGGGTGCAGTCGCGGCGGTGGCGACGCTCCTGCTGCTGGCGGTCGCCGTCTGGCGCACGGCCCAAACGGCGGCCATCGTTCGCCTGGGCATCGCCGACCTGTGCACGGCCACCGGGCTTCAACCGATGGCCACCGCGCGCGCGCGGGTGCCGCTCGCCGGACCGTCACTGCTCCGGTCCTACGCCCTTCGCAGCGTGTTGGTGTTTGCGCTTGGGATCTGCGCGGTCGGCGCCGGCGCCCTGATGCTGCGTGTGGCGGCGAGCGGCGAGATCGTCGCCGGCTCGGCCGCTACCGGGTACGCGGGCGACGGCGGACCAGCCATCGCGGCGTCGCTCGACACGCCAGGCGGCATCGCGATCGGCGCACGCGGGGATCTCTTCATCGCCGACTCGCATAACGACGTCATCCGTCACATCAACGCCGCGGGCGTGATCACGACCGTGGTCGGCGATCACCTCACCGGCTTCACGGGCGATAACGGGCTCGCCCGGCGCGCCCGCCTCGATACGCCCGATGGCGTGGCCATCGCGCCGGACGGCGATCTCGTCGTCGCCGACTCCCACAACGATCGCATCCGCCGTATCGATTCTGAGACGCACCTGATCACGACCGTGGCCGGCTCGGGGGCGACCGGCTACGACGGGGATGAGAAGCCGGCGACGTCGGCGGCGTTGAACACGCCGGATGCCATCGCGTTCGGTCCGCACGGCGACCTGTTCATCGCCGACACGATGAACAACCGGATCCGGATGGTCGATCACGCCACCGGCGAGATTCACACGGTGGCGGGTGACGGCCGCACGTTCGGGGCGGATGGATCGATCGGCGACGGCGGGCTGGCGGTGAACGCGGAGCTCTTCGAGCCGAGCGACGTGGCCGTCGCCCCCGACGGCGACATCTACATCGCGGACATGTATCACAACCGAATCCGGCGCGTGGACGCCCGCACCGGGATCATCTCGACCGTCGCCGGCGACGGCACCTTCGAGTCGGGCGGCGATGGCGGGCTCGCGGTTCGCGCGGGGCTCGCCGGGCCGGCCGGCATCGCCCTCGTGCCGACCGGCTCAGGCGTGACGCTGTTCGTCGCCGACTACTACAACGGGGCGGTCCGGATGGTCACGCCCGACGGCATCATCAAGCACGTCGACACGGGCGACCGCGTCAGCTTCGGCGCGCCGGCCCGCATCGCCTAGTCGCCACGCGGCTGGCTCTACGTCAGTGACGCGACGCGCGACCGCGTGACGGCGATTCCCGTGCCGCGCCTGGCCCCGCCCGTCCGGACGCCGGCCCCGCACCACGCAACCCCGGTTCGTCATCCGAAGGTGGCGAGAAAGGTCGCCTGAACGATCCATGGCGTCCTCAGACCCGACGTCGACCGTCCGGTGGATCCTGGGCTGCATGCGCCCGTATCGCGGGCGTCTCACGCTGCTGGCGATCCTGTCGATCGTTGAAGTCGGCCTCGGGGCGCTGGCGCCCTGGCCGCTGAAGATCGTGGTCGACAACGTCCTGCGCGGGCAGCCGTTTCATCCGGCGGTCGCGCACGTGGCGGATGCCCTGACGGGCGGGAGCCGCGTCTGGCTGCTCGCCATCGTCGTGATCGCGGGGTTGATCATTCAGGTCGCCAACGAGGGGACGTCGATGCTGCACACGCAGGTGCAGGTCGACACCGGCCAGCACCTCGTGTTCGACTTGCGCGAGCGGCTCTTCGCGCATCTGCAGCGGCTCGGCCTCGAGCACCACCTCACGACGAGCACGGGCGATGCCGTCTACCGCCTGGAGACGGACGCGTACTGCATCAACGATCTCGTGATGACCGGCATGTTCCCGCTGGCCTCGGCGGTGCTCACGCTGGTCGTGATGTTCGCCATCCTCCTGAAGCTCGACCTCACGCTCGCGCTCCTGTCGCTGGCGATCGTGCCCCTGCTCTATGCGTGCCTGCGGTATTACCTCGGCACGCTCGTCGATCGCAACGAGGGCGTGAAGGAGCTCGAATCGAAGCTGGTCGAGCATTTGTACGAAAGCTTCTCGGCCATCCGCCTCGTGAAGAGCTTTGCCCGCGAGCCGTTCGAAACCGATCGCTTCCGGGCGCGTGGACAGGCGGCGATGGACGGTCGGATCACGCTGACCTGGCAGGAATCGCTGTTCTCCGCCCTGGTGAGCACGACGACGCTCGCCGGGACCGCGCTCGTGGTCGGCGTCGGCGGCCTGCACGTGCTGGAAGGACGGCTGTCGATCGGCGCCCTGCTCGTCGTGATGGCGTATCTCGCCGCGGTGTACGGGCCGCTGTCGGCGATCGCGCACACGAGCGGCTCCCTCCAGCAGGCGATGGCTGGCGCACGGCGTGTCCGTGCCGCGCTGGCGCTCGAGCCCGAACCGATCGACGTGCCCGGCGCCGTCGACGCCGGCGGCATTCGGGGCGCGATCGCCTTCGACCAGGTCAGCTTCGCGTACCCGGATGGCACGCGCGTCCTCGACGAGGTCAGCTTCAGCGCCCGTCCCGGCGACATGATCGCCATCGTCGGCCTGACGGGGGCCGGCAAGACGACGCTGCTCAGCCTGATTCCGCGCTTCTACGAGCCGACCGCGGGCCGCGTGCTGATCGACGAGGTCGACGGACGCGACTATGGTCTGCGTGCGTTGCGCGAGCGGATCGCGATCGTGCTGCAGGACCCGGTGCTGCTGAGCGGCACGATCGCCGACAACCTCCGCTACGGGCGCCTCGACGCATCGCCGGATGCGCTCCAGGCGGCGGCACGCGCCGCGCAGGCGCACGAGTTCATCATGCGGCTGCCGCACGGGTACGACAGCCCTCTTGCCGAAGCCGGTGGCGGGCTGTCGGGTGGCGAGCGGCAGCGGCTGGGAATCGCCCGCGCGCTCGTGAAGGACGCGCCCATTTTGCTCCTCGACGAGCCGACGTCGGCGCTCGACGCCATCTCGGAAGAAGCGGTGTTCGGCGCGCTTCGCGAGCTACGGCGCGGCCGGACGACGATCGTGATCGCCCACCGGTTGTCGACGGTCCGCGATGCCGACCAGATCCTCGTCCTCGATGGCGGCCGCCTCGCGGCCAAAGGGACGCACGACGAGCTGCTCGTCGCGAGCCCGCTCTACCGGCGCATGTGCGCGCGGCTGAGCGTCGGCCGATCGCTCGACGAACCGGAGACCGTGGACGAGCTGCTCAGGGCCTCGTCGTGAAAATCCTGCTCGCCGGCATCATCGCGCGCTATCCGCTGGGGGGCGTCGCCTGGTGCTCGTTGATGTATCTGTTGGGCCTGCGCGCCCTCGGCCACGAGGTCTTCTACATCGAGGACACGGGCGAGTGCGTGTACGACCCGGCGCAGAATGCGCGCACACTCGACCCGTCGTACGGCACCGACTACATCCATCGCACGCTCGAACCGTTCGGCCTCGGCGACCGCTGGGCCTTCGTCAACTACGATGGCCGCTATCACGGGGCCACGGCCGAACAGGTGAAGGCGTTCTGCGGACGCGCCGATCTGTTCCTGAACCTCTCGGGCGGCTCCTGGTTCTGGCGCGACGAGTACGCGCGCATCCCCCGCAGCGCCTTCATCGATTCCGATCCGGCGTTCACGCAGCTCGCGATTGCGAAGGGCGAAACCTGGTACGTGGAGTTCTTCCGCCGCTTCGACCGGCTGTTCACTTTCGGCGCGAACATCGGCACGCCGGCCTCGACGGTGCCGGTCGGATCGTTCACCTGGCATCCCACGTGGCAGCCGATCGTGCTCGATGAGTGGGCCACGGATTCAGCGCCCTCGCGTGACGCGTTCACGACGGTGATGACCTGGCAGATCGAAAGCTTTGCCGATATCGGCGGCAACAAGGACGTGGAGTTCGTCCGCTTCATCGATCTGCCGGCGCGGACCCCGTCGCGGTTCGAGCTCGCGATCAACGGGCCGGAAGCGCTGCTGCGGCAGCATGGCTGGGCGACGGTGCCCGCGATGCGGGTGTCGCGGACGCCGTGGGAATATCGCGAGTTCATCCAGTCGTCGAAGGGTGAGTTCGCCGTGGCGAAGCATCGATATGTGGCGACGCGCTCCGGCTGGTTCAGCGATCGGACGGAGTGCTACCTCGCGGCGGGCCGCCCGGCGCTCGTGCAGGACACCGGCTGGACGATGCACCTGCCGTCGGGCGAGGGCTTGCTCGGGTTTTCGACGCCAGACGAGGCCGTGGACGCCCTGGGGCGCCTCGCGGCCGACTACGACCACCATGCGCGATGCGCCGTCGACATCGCCCGCGAGCACTTCAGCGCCGATCGCGTGCTCCCGGCCCTCCTCGACGAGGCGTGCGCATGACCCGCCGACTGCGCATCGCGCAGATTGCCCCGGTCGCGACGACGATTCCGCCGCCGAAGTCGGGATCCGTCGAGCTGATGACATCGCTCCTCACCGAGGGCCTCGTCGCCCGCGGCCACGACGTCACCCTCTTCGCCACCGGCGACTCGACCACGCGGGCACATCTCCACGCGATCCATCCGCACGGGTACTGGCACGACGATGAGATGTGGCCGTGGGAGCTGTACGAGATGCTGAACCTCTCGGCAGCCGTCGAGTGCGCCGCGGATTTCGACCTGATTCACTACCAGGCGGCGTACTACCCGATGTCGCTCGCCTTCGCGCGGCTCTCACCGGCGCCGATCGTCCAGACGCTCCATCATTCGCCCTCGTCGGCGGAGCTGGCGCTCTGGTCGCGGTATCCCGAGGCGCCGTTCATCGCGATCTCGCGCGAGCAGGAGCGGCTGCTGCACGGCCTGAACATCATCGCGACGGTCCTGCACGGCGTCGATACCGACTCGTTCGCGTTCCGCGAGCACCCGGACGATTACCTGCTCTTCCTCGGTCGATTCACCGCGGGAAAGGGCGTGCTGCAGGCGATCGAGGTCGCGCGGCGGATGGGCATGCGGCTGCTGCTGGCCGCCTCCGAAGACGACTATTACCGCGAGCAGGTCGCACCGCACGTGGACGGCACGCACATCATCTATTGCGGAGAGGCCGATCACGACGAGAAGGTACGGCTGTTCGGCGGCGCGCGGGCGCTGCTCTACCCGGTGCAGGCCGGCGAACCCTTCGGCCTCGTGCTCGCCGAAGCGATGGCGTGCGGCACGCCGGTGGCAGCCCTCGATCGCGGCGCCGTGCGGGAGGTTGTCGATGACGGGATCACGGGGCTCGTCTTCCAGGATCTCGAGGACCTGATCGCCGGAGTCCCCCGCGTGTGCGCCCTCGATCGGCGGACCGTCCGCCGCCACGCGGTCGCGAAGTTCGGCATCGACCGGATGGTGGACGAGTACGTCGCCGCCTACGAGCAGCTGCTCGCGACGAAGGCCGCCACCCGACGCCTCGCATGATCCAGCAGCTCAGCGGCCGAACACTGGTTGCCATCCTGGCCCATCCAGACGACGAATCGCTCGCGTGCGGCGGCACGCTCGCCCGCGCGGCCGCCGAGGGCGTGCGCGTCGTGCTGATATGCCTCACGCGCGGCGAGGGCGGCAGCAGCTGGGATCCGGCGCTCCTGAAGGACAGCGACCTCGGCGCGGTCCGCGCGCGCGAGTTGAACGAGGCGGCCGCCACGCTCGGGCTCGCCGACGTCGTTCTGCTGAGCTACCCGGACGGCGAGCTGCCGTGGGCCGACGCCGGCGCGATCGAGGCCGACATCCGCCAGCATGTGGAGCGGATCCACGCCGACGCCGTGATTACCTTCGGCGCTGACGGCCTGTACTGGCATCCCGATCACATCGCCGTGCATGATCGCACCGTCGCGGCACTGGAGGCGCTCTCCGGCTGGAGGCCGGGAGTCTATTGCGTCACGATGCCACCAGGGACGATGCGCACGATTGTGGAGGAGGCGGGACAGCGATCGGGAGAAACGCGCGGGCCATGGGGCCTTGCTCCGGACGCGTTCGGCGCGTACGCCCAGGCTCCGGACCTGTCGATCGATGTCTCCGCGTTCGCCGTCCGCAAGCTGCAGGCGCTCCGCTGTCATCGGACGCAGATCGGGCCGGACAACCCGCTGGCGCAGGTGCCGCTCGATCGCGCGGGGGCGCTGCTGGGCGTGGAGCATTTCCACTGCAGCCGCGCTGGCGAAGGCGTGCCACCTCTGCTCGAACGCCTGGCAATGCCCTGATCTGGTCGACCGGCGCCCTGAGCTTGCGTTTTCGTCGAGCCTCGCACCAGCATGGAGCATGCGCCGCGCCGCCCACCTCCTCCCCGCCATCATCTATTTCACGATCGTTTCAGGCTCGGCGCATGCCGCGCTCGCACAGACGAAGCAGACCTGGCTGAACCTGGGTGTGGGCGTGACGACGTTTCAATCGACGAAGCCCGGAACACATTCCGACAACCTCGGCGTCGGCATCGCCTGGCGCATCGGTCACGGCGGCGGCGGCTGGACGAAATCGATCGGGTTCGGTTGGTATGAAACGGGCCTGCGCACGAGCGTGGCCGGCCTCGAGACGCGCGTCGGATCGATCCACGTGCGCCCGATCATGTTCGGGTACGGCTACACCGTGCAGCGCGGGCGCGCGGCCGTGGAAATGAAGACGCTCGGCGGCTACTCCTTCAACACGATCTCGGTCGACAACCAGCTCCGGCAGAACTACCTGAACGCATTCGATACCTGGGTGAGCGGCAACATCCACAACAGTTGGGTGGTCGAGCCCGAGGCCAGTCTGTGGTACGACCTCACGTCGCGCGTCGGCGTGAACGTCTCACTCGGCTACATGCTCAATCGCCCCATCGTCGTGCTGACCACCGGATCGGGACCGACGCCGCAGCGATGGAACGCCGACATGGTGGTGATGTCGTTCGGGGTGGTGTATGGGATCTTCTAGGGCTTCAACGCTCGTCGCGCCAGCGGCCTTGCGAACGCGTTCTGGATGTCGTGTGAGTTGAGCGTCAGGACCTGTCGCCAGATCTGCCGGGCGGCGGCGGTGCTCCCCGTGCGCTCGTACGCCTGCGCCAGCAGGCTGAGCACGAACGCATCCTTCTGGTTCGCCTGCTTCAGCGCCGGAATGGCTTCGGCCGGGTGACCGGTATAGAGCGCGACGTAGCCGACCAGGTATTCGTAATCGGCGAGTTGATCGGCAAACCCCGGCGCGTGCGCGATCGTCGCGACGCTGGCGACGTAGTGCTGCGCCGCGGCCGCATCACCCGCCCGCGCGGCGATCCGGCCCTTGGCGTGGTCGAGGCGCATGCGCCATAGTGTTCGCTCGCGCGCCGGCATGTCGCCCTGCTTCATCGCGGTGTCGTAGCCGCGCTGGTACCACGTGCGCGCGCGCGCCGGATCGCCGGACTCGAGATACACGCGGCCGAGAGCGTTCGCCGTCGCTGCCGCGCCCGCGAGATTTCCCGCCTTCTGCTGGTCGTTGAACAGACGCTCGTAGTACGGTGCCGCGCCGGCCGCATCCGACTGGAACGCGTGCGACACGCCCATGGCCTCGAGCGCGAGCTCCTCGGCGCCAGGCGAGGCCAGCGCGATCGCCTCCTTCAGGTGCGGCCGCGCCTGGGCGTACTTTCCTTCAAGATCCAGCGCGAGGCCGATCCCATACTGCGCATCGAACAGTTTCGGATCCTGGTCGAGCGCCTTCTGGTACAACGCCACGGCCTCGGCGAGCTGACCCTGCAAGCTGAGCTTGCGCGCCGCGATCGCCATCGTTCGCGCATCACCGCCACCGCCCTGAGCGAATGCGGGCGTGATCGTCAGCATCACGATCATCGCGACAACACTGATCAATTTCGCGTACCGTGCGGAAAAACGCATGAGCGATTATGGCACGGGGCTCAGTCCGATTGTGCAGCCCGTCTGCGCGCACTGTGCGAGACTGGAGATGTGCGGGCCCTCGTAATCAACGCTGACGATTTCGGCCTCACGCCGGGCGTCAATGCCGGTGTCCTCGACGCCCATCGCGACGGCGCGCTGACGAGCGCCAGCCTGATGGCAACCGCTGATGCGGCCGGCGACGCGATCGCGATCGCGCGTGAGACGCCGACGCTCGGCGTCGGCTGTCATCTCACCCTCGTCGACGGCCGTCCGGCGCTCCCCTCATCCGCACTTCCCACCCTCGCGATCGATGGCCGCTTCCGTCCGACGTGGGGCGCCTTTATCTCCGCGTGCGCTGCCCGACGCATCAGCATGCTGGAGATCGAGCGGGAGCTGACGCGGCAGATCGAGCAACTGATCGCGGCCGGCCTCACGCTCACCCATCTCGACTCGCACAAGCACGTGCACCTCTACCCGCCCATCTTCGCCATCGTGGCGCGCCTGGCGGTGCGGTTCCGGATTCAGAGCGTGCGCGTCCCGTTCGAGCATCCAGCCTTCGATCTCATACTGCGCCACCGGCGCGATCGGCAGGCGTGCCGGCAGGCCGGTGAGAACCTGTTGATGGCGCCATGGGCCTCCGGCGCCTCGCGCCGCCTCGCGCGACATGCGCTGCCGCCGGCGCCGCGGTTCGTCGGACGCGCGCTGACGGGGCGCTGGTCCGTCGCCGCCCTCGCCGACATCATCGGGCGGCTCCCGCACGGCGTCAGTGAGCTGATGGCGCATCCCGGCTATCCGGACGATGCGCTTGCCCTCCTCCGCACGCGGCTGCGCGCCGAGCGTGCCGATGAAGTGGCGACGCTCCGTTCGCCCCTCGTCCGTCAATGCCTCGACCGTGAAGACGTCCGGCTCGTTCGTCACGGTGCGGTCGTGCCCGCCTGAGCGTCCCCATGCTTGACACCAATCCGCGCCGGCCGCACCTGTCCATCGTCATCCCCATGTACAACGAGGCGGCCTCGGTTGAAGAGCTGTATCGGCGGCTCTCGACCGTCCTGACGCTGCTCCAGGCGCGCTACGAGATCGTGTTCGTGGACGATGGGAGCACCGATGAGACGGCGCTGCTCGTACGGGCGATCGGGGCGGAGGATCCGTTCGTGCGGCTCGTGAAGCTGGCGCGGAACTACGGCCAGACGGCGGCGCTCGCCGCGGGGTTCGACCAGGCACGCGGCGAGGTGATCGTCTCGATGGACGGCGACCTTCAGCACGCGCCGGAGGATCTGCCGCGGCTCATCGACAAATTGAACGAAGGCTACGACATCGCCAGCGGCTGGCGCGAGCGCCGCGTCGATGCCTTCTGGACCCGGCGCCTCCCCTCGCGCGTGGCGAACTGGCTGATGGCGAGGCTGTCCGGCGTGGCCCTCCACGATTTCGGCACCACGTTCAAGGCGTACCGCGCCCCGGCCATCAAGCGGATTGCGCTCTACGGCGATCTCCATCGCTTCATTCCGGCGCTGGCGAGCTGGCAGGGCGCCCGGATTGCGGAGGTGCCGATCACCAACGTCGAGCGGCCGGGCGGCCGATCGCACTATGGCCTGAGCCGGACATGGCGCGTGGCCGCCGATCTCATCACGGTTCGGTTTCTGCTGCGGTACCTCACGCGGCCGCTGCACTTCTTCGGACCGCTCGGCTTTGGCGCGCTGGCGGGTGGACTGGCGGGCGGCGGATATCTGACAGTGCGGAAGCTGGTGTTCGGCGAGCAGATCTTCCTGGCGCACGGTCCGCTGCTGATCCTGAGCGTGCTGTTGATCCAGACCGGGATTCTTCTCATCGGCCTCGGCCTGCTCGCGGAAATCCTCACGCGCATCTACCTCGACGGTCGCCACCGCCGGATCTACCGGATCGAAGAACTGGTCCCCGCACCCATTGCGCGCGTCCGGCGCAGCAAACGTGCGTAACGGCACACGCGCCCGCGCGGGTCTGCTCGCCGCGCTGCTCGGGCTCGCGCTCTTTGGCTGGGCACTCTCCGAGGCGGGCCTCGGCGCGGTCGTAGGCGGCCTCGAACGCGTCGGCGCCGGCTTCATCCTGGTCGTTCTGATCTCAGCCGTCCGGCCGCTGGTTCGCGCGACGGCCTGGCGGCTCTGCCTCGACGATCGCTCGACACTGACGCTGCCGCAGGCGCTCTCGGCGAGCATCACCGGAACGGCCCTCGGCGACCTGACGCCGTTCGGCCTGCTGCTCAGCGAACCCGCGAAGGCGATGCTGGTCCGCGGCCGAATCGGCTTCGTCGCCTCCTTCTCCGCGCTCACGATCGAGAACCTGCTCTACACGGCGAGCGTGGTGATCGTCGTGCTCGGTGGCACGGCGGCCTTCCTCCTGAGCTTCCCGGTCCCGCCGCCGGTGCAGGCGGCGAGCCTGCTGCTGGTCTCGATGGCCGTCGCGACCGCCATCGCGATGGCGTTCGTCCTGCTCAGACGGGCTCACCTGGCGAGCACCGCCGTCGCACGATGTGGCGCGATGGGCCGGCTCGGGCGTCTCGCGGCCGAACGGGCCCCACACGTCCGCGCCATCGAGGAGCAGATCGTCGCCTTCGCGGCCCATCATCGCGGGCGGCTGCTGCCGCTGGCCCTGCTCGAGGCGACGTTCCACGCCTCCGCCATCGCGGAAGTCTGGGTGACGCTGTCGCTGCTCGGCGTGCATCCGACGATGCTCGGTGCGTTCGTCCTCGAGTATGTTGATCGCGTGATCACGATCACCTTCAAGTTCGTGCCGTTGAGGCTCGGGGTCGACGAGGCGGGCACGGGGCTCGCGGCGTCCATCCTCGGGCTCGGATCGGCGCCAGGCGTCGCGCTCGCCATCGTCCGCAAGGGGCGCGTGCTCGTGTGGACAGCCATCGGAGTGCTCCTGCTCGCCCGCCGTGGTCTCTCGGTGCGTGAGGCGATCGAGCGGTCCGCCGTGAGCGAATGATGAGCGGCAACGCCTCCTCAGCTCGATGAAGATCATCGTCGCCGGCGGCACCGGTTTGCTCGGCGGTCCTCTCTGCGCGACCCTCGCGGCTGAGGGCCACCATGTCGTGGTGCTCACGCGGCAGGCCACCCCGGCGGCCCCGGATCGCGCTGACGTGGTGCGATGGCGGCCTGACGGCGGCGTCGGGGACTGGGCCTCGGGGCTGCACGACGCGGATGCCGTCATCAACCTCACGGGCGAATCGCTGGCTGGCGGACGTTGGACGGCTGCGCGAAAACAGCGGCTGCGCGACAGCCGGCTGCTTCCAACGCGCAGCCTCGTCGCGGCGATCCGAAGCTCCGCTCGACCGCCGGACGTTCTCCTGAATGCATCAGCGATCGGCTATTACGGAGATCGCGGCGATGAACTGGTCACCGAATCGACGCCGGCCGGCGATGACTTCGCGGCGCGGCTCTGTGTGGACTGGGAGGTGGAAGCGACCGCGGCCGCGAGCGACTCGACGCGTGTCGCGCTGATACGAACCGCGCCGGTGCTCGCGCGCGATGGCGGACTGCTGGCCCAGATGGCGCTGCCCTTCAAGCTGTTCGTCGGCGGCCCGATGGGCTCGGGCCACCAGTACCTGCCCTGGATCCATCTCGATGACTGGGTGCGCCTGGTGCAGTGGATGCTCGAGTCGGATGTCACGGGAGCCGTGAACGCGTGCGCGCCCGCGCCGGTCACGAATGCCGCGTTCTCGCGCGCGCTCGGCGGCGCGCTCGGACGTCCGAGCTGGCTGCGCGCGCCAGCGCCGGCGATCCGCCTCGCGCTCGGCGAGATGGCGACGATGGTGCTCGCGGGCCAGCGGGCGATGCCGGCAAAGGCGATTGAAAGGGACGTTCCGTTCAAGTACGGGAATCTGGACGAGGCGCTGCGATCGATCTATCGGTGAACCAGCAGCTCGGTCGCCGCCTGGACCGCGTGCGCGATGAGCGGCGTGAGTGCGACCACGAGCGCGATGGCCACGATCGCCGCGAAGAGACACCCGCGCGGCGCGATCGCGGCCGTGCGATCGTGATCGGCCGCGTCCGTCAACCGCCGCACGCGCATCTCGATGTCCCCGCCGTCGTGTAACGTGCTCGCGACGGCGCCCATGGGCGCCGTCCCCGGTGTCATGCGCGCCACCTTGACCAGCGCCGTCGCGAGATCGAGCCTGGTGGCGACATCATGGCGGGTCGCGGCATGATCCGCCCTCAGCTCCGCCGCGCGCGCCCACTCGCGTTCGAGCCACGCGGTCATCCCGGTGACCCGCAGGACATCAGGCGCCCACGCCATGAGCAGCCGGGCGAGATTGTCGCCTGCGCGCTGGTGGCCGGCTTCGTGCCCGACTGCGGCCCGCAATTCATCCGGCGTGAGCGCGTCCAGCACGCGACGCGCGAGAAACAACCGCGGGCGACGGATGCCGACGAGCGCGATCGCCGGTCCTGCGCCCGCCGTCACCCACGCGCCGAACGGCGCATCGATGTCAGTCGCCAGCGGTTCACCCTCGCGCATCCAGCCGTCCACGAGGCGCGCCGCGTCGCGGCCGGTCCTCATCCCTCTCCAGCACGCCGCCGCGATCAGGACGAGCGCCGTGCCCGCGCCCACCAGCAGCAACGGCCCCATGTGTTCGACCGCATCGCGCGGCTCCAGGCGCCAGAACGTAGGGAGAAAGGCGAAGAGGGCGAAGCCGGTCGCGAGCACGGCGGGCGCAAGGCGGAGGCTCAGCAGCAGGCGGGCCCGCGCCATCGGGTCCAACCGTTCCGCACGCCGGATGAGGGGCGCCGCGGCCGCGATCGCGAGCGACGCGGCGACATTGATGAGGACGAACCAGACGAGCGCCAGGATCAGGCCGAACAGTGCGATTCTCATGACGGCTCCCGCTCGTCGAGTGCGCGGCGCTTCTCGCGCACGAGCCGCTCGAGCTCATCGAGCAGATCGCGATCGTGATCCCCCACCGCATCCACCAGCGTCGAGAGCGCCGGGAGCGGATGCGGACGCGCCTGGAGCAGGCGATCGAAGAAGCCGGCGGCGAGCGCCCGCTGCAGCTCGTCTCGCGACACGGCGGCCGCGTACGCGAACGCCCGGCCTTCCTTGCGACGCTCCAGCAGCCCTTTCTTGAACAACCGGTCCAGCGTCGTCATGACGGTCGTATACGCGATGTCGGTGTCGAGCGCGTCGAGCGCCTCGCGCACGGTGACCTCGCGCGACGCCCAGACGATCTCCATCAGGCGCTGCTCGAGCGAGCCGAGCGCGCGCCCGGCTTCGCCGGCGGTCCTGAAGCCCCAGAGCAGAAAGCGTCGGCCCCTGCGCATCGGGGCGAGTCTAACACGCGCGCACGGGGGCGGGCACGAAGGCCCGCCCCTACACGTGGTTGAGGAGAGATCCCGTAGGCGCGGGCCTTCGTGCCCGCGCCGGGTAAGTACGACGCTGGTAGTAGTTCAGCCAGCGCCCTACGATCGGCCGTTGATCGCTCTTCAGCGAATGAGAGGCGTCCTCATGATCCGGGCCCCCGTCCGAAGCGGCCGCGGGGTGGTCGCGCGGCTGTCCTGCGTCCTGCTCGTCGGCGCGGCGCGCGCCGCGAGTGCGCAGGCGCTCGACGCCGCCACGATCCGGGGGCGCGTGCTCGATCAGACGGGCGCGGGCATTCCCGCCG
>JANWLS010000138.1 GCA_025450765.1 Vicinamibacterales bacterium
ACCGGGACCGACATCCTCCAGGACGACCCGGAGACCGGGCGGCGCAAGTTCCAGTTCCTGCCCGGGCCGATCTTCGCCCACATGATCCTCGCCGACGAGATCAACCGGACGCCGCCCAAGACGCAGGCCGCGCTGCTCGAGGCGATGCAGGAATATCACGTGACGGCGGCCGGGCGCACGTATCCGCTCGAGCGGCCCTTCTTCGTCCTGGCCACGCAGAACCCGATCGAGCTCGAAGGCACGTACCCGCTGCCCGAGGCGCAGCTCGATCGCTTCATGCTCAACATCGTGATGACCTATCTCTCCGAAGACGAAGAGGTCCGCGTCGTCACCGAAACCACGGGCGTGGATCTGGGCGAGCCGGAACGGGTGCTGAGCGGCAGCGACATCCTCGCGTTTCAGCGCGTGGTGAGGCAGGTTCTCATCCCGGAGGATGTCGCGCGATACGCGGTGCGGCTGGTCGACGCCTCGAGGCCGGGCCGGCCGGCGACGCCGGACTTCGTCGACAAATGGGTGAAGTGGGGCGCGGGGCTGCGGGGATCCCAGGCGCTCATTCTCGCGGGCAAGGCGCGCGCGCTGATCCATGGACGATTCCACGTGGCGGTGGCCGACATCCAGGCGCTCGCCCTCCCCATCCTGCGGCACCGCGTGATGACCAACTTCTACGCCGAGTCGGAGCGGATCAATTCCGACGCCATCATCACGCGCCTGCTCGGTGAAGTGCCGACGCCCAAGAGCGGACTATGACAGGCCAGGGCGCGCTGCTCGATCCGGCGGTGCTCGCCCGGCTGGGCTCGCTCGATATCAAGGCGCGCGCCATCGTCGAGGGCTTCCTCTCAGGTCTCCATCGAAGCCCGTTCAAGGGCTTCAGCGTGGAGTTCGCCGAGTACCGGCAGTACATCCCCGGCGACGACCTGTCGACGATCGACTGGAAGGTCTACGGCCGCAGCGATCGCTACTACGTCAAGAAGTTCGAGGAAGAGACGAACCTGGCCTGTCATCTGGTGCTCGACGTGAGCCAATCGATGGGGTACGGCTCGGGATCGCTCACGAAGCTCGAGTATGGCGCCTGCCTGGCGGCCTCCCTCGGCTACCTGATGAACCGGCAGCGCGATGCGGTGGGCCTGCTCGCGTTCGATGAGGAGATCGTCAGCCGGCTTCCCACAAGCGTGCGCCCCGGGCACCTGCACGCGCTGCTCGTCACCCTGGAACGCCTGCGGCCGGGTGCGCGGACGAATGTCTCGAAGCCGCTGCACCAGCTCGCCGACGCCCTGACCAAGCGCGGAATCGTCGTGCTCATCTCGGACCTCTTCGATGATCCGGAGCAGGTCATCAAGGGACTGAAGCACTTCCGCTTCCGCGGCTCGGAAGTGATCGTGTTTCACGTGCTCGACGCGGACGAGATTCACTTTCCGTTCGAGCGGGCGACCCGCTTCGAGGATCTGGAGACGCGTGACGAGGTGCTGGCGATTCCCGCGCTCGTCCGCGAGCACTATCTGCAGCAGCTCGACGCGCTCATCACCCGCTACCGGCGGGAGCTGGGCGCCGTGGGCATCGATTACTGCCTGCTCGATACGTCGAAGCCGCTGGACCTGGCGCTGATGGCGTATTTGTCTTCACGCGGGCGGGGGCTCTGATGTCGTTCCTCGCGCCGGCCTTCCTGGCCGCGGCCGCCGCGGTGGCGCTGCCGATCGTGCTTCACCTGCTCCACCGGCACCCGGAGCGGCGTGTGCGCTTCGCCCCGGTGCACCTGCTCAAGACGGCGCCGATCGAGCAGAGCCGGCAGCGGCGCTTGCGCGACCTCCTCCTGCTGCTGCTCCGGGTGGCCGCGCTGCTGCTGATCGCGTTCGCCTTCGCGCGTCCATTCCTGCCGCAGGTCTCGGCTGGCGCGGAGCAGCCCATGACGGTAGTCGCCGTCGACACGTCGTTCAGTCTCACGGCGCCTGGTGCGTTCGCGCGGGCGCAGGCGTTGGCCCGCGATGCCGTCGGGCAGGCGCGCTCGGGCGAACTGGTGGCCCTCGAGCGGTTCTCGGACGAGGCCGTCGTCGACGTCGATCCGACCCGCGATCACCAGGAAGTCACGTCGGCGATCAATCGGCTGAAACCCGGCTACGGCGCGACGAACTATGCGAACGCCCTGGCGCGCGCCGCCGGGATCATCGGGCCGCACCGCGGAACGATCGTGCTGGTTACCGATTTGCAGTCCGCTGGCTGGCAGGACGGGGTCCCGCAGACGGCGATGCCGTCGAGTGTCGCCGTGCGGGTGGCGGATGTCGGGGCGCCGAAGGGGAACCTGGCCGTACTCGATGTGCGGCGGCAGCCCGGCGGCATCGTGGCGACGATTCAGAACGAAGGCGCGCGGGCCGCACAGGGACAGGCGCATCTGGCGGTGGACGGCCGGCCCGCCGGAGCGCAGCCGTTCTCGATTCCGCCGGGGCAGACGGCGGACGTGGCGTTCAGTGCCTCCCTGCCCGATACGGGTGCGGCGCAGGTGAGCATCGACGATCCGGATGGGTACGCGGCCGACAACGTTCGGTTCTTCGCGCTGGATCCACCCGCCGCGATTCCCGTCCTCATCGTCGGACGATCGGCGGCCGGCGCTCGTGACGGCTTTTACGTCGAGCAGGCCCTGGCGGCAGGGGCCGGTGTGGTGGGTTCGGTCCGCTTCGCGCCGACGATCGTGAAAGCCTCGGCGCTGCCGGACCCGGCATCCGAACCGTGGAAATCCGTGCGGGCCGTCGTGCTGCTGTCGACCGAAGGCCTCGAGCGTAAGGGACGCGAGGCCCTCACCGCCTTCGTGCGCGGCGGCGGCGGCCTGCTCGTCGCGACCGGAGCGACGACCGACCCGGACGTGCTGCACGATCTGCTCGACAACGGTCCGGCGTTCGACGTCACCATTCCGAAGGCCGATGGCGCGGCGATGGCGCTGGTCGCCTCGAACACGAGGCACCCGGTGCTCGCGTCGTTTGGGCCAGCGGTGACCAGCCTGGCCGCGGCCCGGTTCACCCGGACGGCGCAGGTGAAGGTGCCGCCGGGGGCCGAAATCGTGGCACAGTTCAGTAGCGGCACGCCGGCGCTCGTGGACTACCCGGAGTCGCGCGGTCGGGTGTTGCTGTTTGCCTCCGATCTCGACGGACGGTGGAATGATCTGCCGCTTCATCCATCATTTCTGCCGCTGGTCGACGAAATGGTGCAGTATCTGGCAGGGCCGGAACGGCAGGCTGCGGCCTATCTCATCGGCGCCGAACCCGCAGGCGTTCCGGCCACGCCGGGCGTGGTTCTGCGGCCCTCGGCGGCCGGATCGCCGCCGGCGCATGTGGCGGTGAATGTCGACCCCCGCGAATCGAACCCGGCCCGGATGAGCGAAGCCGACCTTCAGGCGGCGATCGTGCATCTAAAGGATGAGGGGGCTGCGCAGGCACACGCGACCGTCGCGGCTGACGAGGGTCGGCAAGCGCTCTGGTGGTATGCGCTGCTCGCCGCGCTCGCGGCGCTCGTGGCCGAGAGCCTGGTGGCCAAGCGGACGGTTTAAGCATGAGTGAGAACCTTCGCGCTGTCGCGGCGGTGCTGGACCGCGTGCGGGCCCGGTGGCGGGTCGTGCAGGCGTTGTACGGCACGGCGCGCGCGGCGGCGGCGCTATCGCTCGTCCTCCTGCTCGCGCTCGTGGCATGGCTGGTCGCCGGCCGCGGCAACACGCCGCTCCTGATCCTCGCCGGCGTGGCGATTCCCGCCGGGCTGGCGGCTATCGTCTGGGGCGTGCGGCGCGCCGTCCGTCCCGCCTCGGATCGTCAGATCGCCCGGCTCATCGAAGAGCAGCATCCCGCGCTCGAAGATCGGCTCGCCTCGGCGGTGGAATTCGGACATGCCGAGAATGCGCCGGCGAGTCCGCTCGTCGAGCGCCTGCTGGCTGATACAGCGGGACGCATCGCACACCTGCAGCCGGCGGAGGTGATCCGTGCCGGCGTGGTGCGTCGCGCGGCGGCGTGGGCCATGGCCGCAGGCGCTCTCCTCATCGCCACCGCCATCGTCGTGCACACGCCGGCCGCGCGCGCCTACGGTTTGGCCATGGTGAAGCTCTTCCCGTCGCACCTGCGGCTCCACGTCGTGCCGGGGAACGTCCGGGTTCGCGCGGGCGATCCGCTCACGATCGTCGCGACGATGGATGCGCGCCATGGTGGGCTCGCGCCGGTGCTGGAGTACGGCGCGGGCGACCGGTGGCGCCGCGTCCCGATGACGGCGAGTCGCGACGGCGGCCGCTTCGCGTTCGTCTTTCCGTCGGTCACGAGCGGGTTCCACTACCGGGTCGCCGCAGGACCTGCCGCCAGCGAGCCGTACGCCGTCGACGTGCTGCACCTGCCGCACGTCGCCCGGATCGACCTCGAATACCGCTTTCCGGCGGGCCTCGGCCTCCCGCCGCGGCGCGAGCCCGATGGCGGCGACATCTATGCGCCGCCCGGTACCCGCGTGCACGTGCACATCACCACGGATAAGCCGATCGCGGCTGGTGCGCTGACGCTCGGGGGCGGCCATCGCGTGCCGCTGTCGAACACGTCGCCGACGGTGCTCGACGGCGACCTCGACGTGGAGCAGGACGGCTCCTACCGCATTGCGCTGAACGATCGCGATGGCTTGAAGAATCCAGGCGACACGGAATACTTCATCCGGATGCTGGCGCATCGGCCGCCGGACGTCCGGATCCTGCGCCCCGCGAGCGACCAGCAGGTGACGCCGCTCGAAGAAGTGGCGGTGGACGCCCATGCCGACGCGGAGTACGGGATCGGCCAGTTCGACCTCGTGTATTCCGTGCGCGGCGGGCCACAGAAGGTCGTGTCGTTCTCGCGCGCGCGGTCGTCGGGCGGCGGCGTGGACGGACGGGTGAGCCTGTTCCTCGAGGACCTGCACGTGAAGCCGGGCGATCTCGTCAGCTACTACGCCCAGGCGCACGATGCGACGCGCACGGGCGCCGCCGGATCCGCACGCAGCGACATCTTCTTCCTCGAAGTCCAGCCGTACGAGGAGCAGTTCACCGCCGCGCAGAGCCAGGCGCAAGGGCTCGCCGGTGGCAGCGACAAGTCCGTCGAAGAGCTCGCCGCCGCGCAGAAGGACATCGTCGTGGCGACCTGGAAGCTGGATCGGCGCAACGAGGCGGCCGGCCGGCAGTCCGCAGAGGACATTCAGTCGGTCGCAAAGGCGCAGAGTGCCTTGCGGACCCGCGTGCAGGAGCAGATCGGGCAGTTCAATGCCGCGACGATGCGCGATCCCCGGCAGCCCGCGCGTCCCGGACAGGATGGCCTCGACGGGGCGAATGACGCCATGGGGAAGGCTTCCGTGGCGATGGGGCAGGCCACCTCGTCGCTGAACGGGCTGAAGACGAGTGAGGCGCTTCCGCACGAAATGGAAGCGCTCAACCAGCTCCTGAAGGCGCAGGCGCAGGTCACCCAGCGACAGGTCACGCAGCAGGCGGCTGGCGCCGGCAGCGGCGACTACCGCCGCAATCTCGACCTGTCGTCGCTCTTCGATCGTGAGTTGCAGCGGCTCCAGCAGACGAATTACGAGACGCCGACCACCAGCACGCCGCCGAAGCAGCAGGCGGCCGACCAGGCGCTCGATCGCCTGCGCGACCTGGCCCGCCGGCAGGACGAGCTCGCGCGGCAGCAGCAGGAACTCGCCAATCAGCAGGCGAAGCTGTCGCCGGAAGAAATGAAACGGCAGCTCGAGCGGCTCACGCGTGACCAATCCGAGCTGCGGCGGCAGGCCGAGGAGATGCAGCGCGAGCTGGCCAAACAGCAGCAGGCCCAATCGAATGGACAGCAGCAGAGCGGGCAGCAAGGCCCATCGCAGAACGGCGGCCAGTCCGCGGGCCAGCGCACGGGGGAAGGCGGCGAATCGTCGGGCCAGATGGCGCAGGCCTCGAAGGCCATGCGCGATGCCGCCGGCGAGCTGCGAAAGCAGAATCCAGCCGAGGCCAGCGCCGAAGCGTCCCGGGCAGCCGATGCGCTCCGTCAGCTCGCGCGGCGGATGGAGGGCGGCGGCCCCGGCGCCGACGACACGTGGCGTGCCGTTGGGGACATGCGGCTGCAATCCAGCCAGCTCGCCGACGCGGAGCGACAGGTGGCGTCCGAGCTCCGCCGCCTCGATCAGAACCAGCATGGCGGTGCGCAGTCCGCCGACCAGGCGCGCGATGCGCTGCGCCGGATTGGTGGCGAGAAGCAGCGGCTCGCCGACCAGGCGCAGCAGATCGAACAGGGCATCCGCCAGCTGCTCGACGCCTCGCGCGGTGCGAAGGGCGATCCGGGCCGCGCCAAGGCGCTCGCATCGGCCGCCGACGAACTGGGGCGCGACCGCCTGTCGAGTCGCATGCGGCAATCGGCGGATGCCCTCCGGCAGGAGGCGAACGGGAGCGGCCAGGGTCCGGCCGACCTGGGCGCGCGCGCGCAGGCCGAGCAGCAGATGGCGCAGTCGCTGGACCGGGTGTCGAGCGCGCTCGCGCAGGCCGGCTCAGGCGAATCGCCGGACGCGCGCAAGATGGCCGACCAGTTGTCGAAGGTGCAGCAGCTGCGGAACGAGCTCGATCGCGTGCAGCGCCAGATGGACCAGGTCGCGCAGAAGCCCGGCCAGGCCGCGCCCTCTCCGTCTGGCTCGGGCGCGCAGGGCCAGGCGCAGTCGGGACAGACGGGGCCGCAAGCGGGCTCGCAGATGACGGATCTCGAGAAGCTGCGCGATGATCTCCTGAAGACGCTGCAGCAGACGCGCGACCTCCTCAGCCAGAACGAGCAGGCGCGGGGTGCCGGTCCGGGCGGTCTCGGCTTCACGCCGGAAGGACAGTCCATGGTGCTGTCGGCGCCGGGGACTGAAGCCTTCAAGCAGGACTTCGCGCGCTGGCAGTCGCTGCAGCGCCACGCCAACGCCGCGCTCGAACAGCTCGAAACCTCGCTCTCGCAGAAGCTGCAGCAGCAGCTCAACAAGGATCGACTCGCCGCGGGCGGCGCCGATCGCGCGCCGGCCGCCTACCAGTCGCTCGTGGACAGCTATTTCAAGGCGCTGGCGCAGAAGAAGCCGCCGCAACACTGATCGCTGAGCGCATGCACTTCGCCTACTTCTTCCCCTGGTGGGCGGCCGTCCTCGTGCTGGCGGCCGTGGCCGCGCTCGCGTACCTGAGTTACCGCCGGCCGCTCCTGCCGCTGTCGCTCGGGCAGCGGGCCACGCTCGGCTCGCTGCGCGGGCTGGCGCTGCTCATCGTCGCCCTCTGCCTGTTCCGGCCCGTGCTTCTGCTCCCGCCGCACGGCACACGCGATGCCGTCGTCCCGATTCTCATCGACGCGTCGCGCAGCATGCGGCTCGCCGATGGTGGCAGCCGCAGCCGGCTCGAGCGCGCGCTGAATCTCGTGCGCACGGATCTCGAGCCGCGTCTCGGGCGCGACTTCCGCATCGAGCTGTTCTCCTTCGGGGATCATCTGCAGCCGGTCCAGCCCGATCAGGTGCGCGCCGACGAGCGCGCGAGCGATCTGGCCCGCGGACTGCGGACGATCGAGTCACGCCTGCGCGGCGATCGCGTGGCCGGCGTGATCGTGCTGTCCGACGGCGGCTTCACGGGCGACGAGCCGCAGCGTGCGCTCGGCCGCCGGCCGGTGCCGGTCTATCCCATTGGGCTCGGATCAACAGGCGCGTGGCGCGATCGCGAAGTGCTCGGCATCACGGCCGGTGAGGCGCACCTGCAAGGATCGACCGTCGATCTCGCGGTGTCCGCGGTCAGCCGTGGTTTCGGCCGCGAGCCCTTCGATCTGCGGATCCTGGCGAACGGCAGGCCCGTTGCCACACGGCGCATCACGCCGGACGCCGACGGTGCGCCGGTGCACGAGGTGTTCTCCGTCTCGCCGGACGCCCGCACCCCGACCGTGTACACCGCGGAGATTCCGGCGGTCCCTGGCGAAGCCGCGGCGGAGAACAACACGCGCGGCGTGCTCGTCGCGCCGGCGGGCAGGAAGCGGAAAATCCTGCTGGTGGAGGGGGCGCCGGGATTCGACCACAGCTTCCTCTCGCGGGCGCTTGGCCTCGACGCGGGTCTCGACGTCGACATGGTGGTTCGCAAGGGCGAAAACGCGAACGGCCAGGGAACGTTCCTGATCCAGGCCAACGACGGGCGTGCGCAGGCCTTGCGCACCGGCTTCCCCCAGACGGCCGAGGAGCTCGACGGTTACGACGCGCTCATCCTCGGCAACATCAGCGCGGACGAGCTGAGTCACGCCCAACTCGACATGGCCGCCGACTTCGTGGGCCGGCGCGGCGGCGGGCTGCTGCTGTTCGGCGGGCTGTCGTTTGCGCACCATGGCTTCGCGACCACGCCGCTCGCCACCGTGCTGCCGCTGTCGCTCGACGATCAGCGCGGCGGTGTGACCTTGACGAGTCTCGCCAGCGCGCCCGGCGAGCGGATGGAGAGCAACAAGGTCGTACCGACGCTCGACGGTCTGTCGAGCCCGGTCACGCGGCTCGGCACCTCGTCGGACGACACCCGGAAGAAATGGGCCGCCCTCCCGGCTCTTGCGTCGGCGACACCCCTCGGTGCGCCGCGTCCCGGCGCCACCGTGCTGGCCGTCACCGCCGAACCGGGGGGCGCGATCGTGCCGGTGGTCGCGGTGCAGCGGTACGGGCAGGGGCGATCGATGCTGTTCACCGGCGAGGCGTCATGGCGCTGGAAGATGATGATGCCCTCGAGTGATCTCACCTACGACACGTTCTGGCGAGAGGTGGCCCGATGGCTCTCGGTCGCCTCTCCGGATCCGGTGATGGTCTCCGCGCCCGCCGATCTCGAGCCAGGCGATGCCGCGCCCATCGACGTCACCGTGAAGAATGCGACGTTCGATCCGGTGAGCAACGCCGTGGTGCGCGTCACGGTCACCGGCCCAGGCGGACAGCACTGGGATCTCCGGGAAAATCTCGATGAGCCGGCCGACGGCCGATATCGCGCGAGCCTTCGCCTCGATCGGGCGGGCCTTTACCACGTGAGTGCCCAGGCCGACCGCGGCAATCAGTCGCTCGGCCGGGCGGATGGCTGGCTCCTCGTCGGTGGCGCCGATCGAGAGCTGACCGATCCGCGAGTGCACGAAGACGGCCTGCGCCGGCTGGCCGCGGCCTCCGGCGGGCGCTACCTCGATGCCGGCGCGATCGGACAGCTTCCACGGCTGCTCGCGGATCGCGAACCGCTGTCGGAAGTGCGCGAGGAGCGCGATCTCTGGGATTCGCCGTGGGTCATCGCGGCCGTGCTGCTGCTGCTCTCGGCCGAGTGGCTGCTGCGTCGGCGTTGGGGGTTGCGATGAGGAGCCGTTGCGTGCGCACCGGCGTCCAGTGGCTGCTGGTGATTGGTCTCGCGGCCGCGGCGCCGGCGCTTGCCGCCGCGCCGGCATCGGCGGCGGAGCGCTACGTGTTGGTCGTCACCGGTGCGTCGGATGGCGCACCGTACGCGGATCGGTACAACGGCTGGCGGGTATCGCTGGCGACCACCCTGCGCGAGCGGCTCCACATCGCGGCGGATCATCTCTACCAGTTGGCAGAGCAGCCCAGCGACGGTGTGCAGCGCGCCGATCGCGAGCACGTGCGCCAGGATTTCGCCGCGCTCCGGGGCCGCATGAAAGCCGACGATCTGCTCGTGGTTGTCCTCATTGGCCACGGCACGTACGATGGCGTCGAGGCCAAGTTCAACCTGGTCGGTCCCGACCTCGACGGCGCCGAGTGGGCGAAGCTGGTCGGCGGCATTCCCGGGCGCGTGGTCTTCATCAACACGACGGCGGCGAGCTTTCCCTTCCTCCCGAAGCTCTCCGGCCGCAATCGCATCGTTCTGACCGCGACCGATTCCACCGCACAGAAATACGAGACGATTTTTCCCGAGTTCTTCATCAAGGCGCTCGACGATCCGGCGGCGGACGCCGACAAGGACGGCCACATCTCGATCTGGGAGGCGTTCACCTACGCCGGCGCGGCCGTGCGGCAGTGGTACAGCCAGCACGGGCAACTGGCGACCGAGCGGCCGGTGCTCGACGACAACGGCGACGGCGTCGGGACGGAAGCCGACGCGCCCGGAGCCGACGGCGCCCTGGCGCGCAGCACGTTTCTCGACGGGGGCGTCGCAGGCGAGGCGACCGACTCGACGATCGACCTCCTGAAGAAGAAGCAGGCGGACCTGCTGGCGCAGGTGAATGCGCTGAAGGCGGCCAGGGCGTCGATGCCGCCCGATCAGTACAACAGCCGTTTCGAGGCGTTGATGATCGAGCTGGCGCGTGTCTCGCAGCAGATCCGGATGAAGGCGAGCGGCGTCATTGGCTCCACCATTCCACCCGCTCCCGCTCCGGGCGCCTGAAGATCAGCACGGCGGCGATGCCGGCGAGAAAGCCGGCAATGTGCGCCCAGAACGCCACGCCGCCGCCCTGCTGGGTGCCGGTCGTCACGGTGCCCGCGCTGAAGACCTGCAGGAGAAACCAGAAGCCCAGGAAGAAGACGGCCGGAATCTCGATGATTTCCCAGAAGACGAACAGCGGAATCAGCGTGAGCACGCGCGACTTCGGATAGAGCACGATGTACGCGCCCATCACCCCGGCAATCGCGCCGCTCGCGCCGATCGTGGGCACCGGCGACATCGGATCGCTGAACGTCTGCGCGAGCGCGGCCACCGTGCCGCAGAGCAGGTAGAAGATGACGAAGCGGCCGTGGCCCACCTGGTCCTCCACGTTGTCGCCGAAGATCCACAGGTAGAGCATGTTGCCGCCGATGTGGAGCCAGCCGGCGTGGAGGAACATCGACGTGAAGACGGCCGACCAGGCGAACGCCGCGGGGACGAGGCCGTAGGTCTGGATCAGCTGCTGCCGGGCCGCAGGCGGCAGGCTGATTTCCAGGAAAAAGGCGGCTGCGTTCAGGATGATGATGGTGACCGTGACGTACGGGCGCGTGCGCGACGGCACGATGTCGCGAAGCGGAATCATGACGTCGGGCCTCGGACGTCGGACCCCGGACGTCGGACCTCGGACCTCGGACGTCGGACGAGGGAATGGACATCGGACATCGGACCCGGGACCTCGGACATTGGACGGGACACGAATTGGCAATCTATCATTAGGTCGTGCAGTGCCGGTACTGCGGCGTGGAAATCGCCGACAACGCGCTTATCTGCTATCGATGCGGCCACGCCACCACCGAGCCGCGCATCAAGCCGCCCGACACGCGCCGGCGTCGTCCCGGCGGCGGGTTCCACCCCAGCCTGGTGGCGCTCATCGTCCTGCTGATTGCGGCGATTTTCCTCGCCATCGTCGCGCGCGACGAGACCCCGCGGATCCTCAGCGGCATCATTGCCGTGCTGGCGGTGATCCTGCTCGCCGTTCGCATCGTTCAGCTCCGCCGATGACGCACTTCGTGACACAATGAAAGACGGGGTCGAGATCTTCACCCGGAAGCGCCTGATCGCCCTGGGCCTGTGGCTGGTGCTGGCGATCATCATCTGGAATACGCTGTTCGACGATGCGGTGAACAGCGCGGCGCACCGGTACATCGTAGCCGCCGTCTATGCGTCCCGCGGCCAGGGACCGACCGTCTCGATGGACGCCATCATGCAGCCCGCTATCGTGCACGGCGCGTGGCTCGCGACCGGCTGCGCGACGCTGGTGCTGGCGATCGGCGTCGCCGGCGTGGCCTGGTCGATCTGGCAGGAGCAGCGGAGGGCGGTCTCCGCACCACAAACCCAGAACTAAGGGCTCAGAACTCAAGACTCAACACGGCTCATGCAGCATTCCCTCATCTACGATTGGAACCGGATCGGCCGGCCCCAGGGCGTCGCGCCGATCGCGCTCGACGATGAGACGCTGCGCGACGGGTTGCAGTCCCCATCGGTCTGCACGCCGTCGATCGACCAGAAGATCGAAATTCTCCACCTTATTGACGGGCTCCGGATCGACACGGCCGACATCGGCCTGCCTGGCGCGGGGCCGCACGTGGTGCGCGATGTCGAGCGCCTCGCGCGCGAGATTGCGGAGAGCCGCCTGCGTGTCGCCCCGAACTGCGCCGCGCGCACGGTGATTGCCGACATCGTCCCGATCGTGGAGATCAGCCAGCGCGTCGGGATTCCGATCGAATGCTGCGCGTTCATCGGCTCGAGCCCGATCCGCCAGTACGCCGAAGACTGGACGATCGAATGGCTGGAGCGGCGAACGGACGAGGCGATCGGCTTCGCGGTGCGCGAGGGACTGAAGGTGATGTACGTCACCGAGGACACGACGCGTGCCGATCCCGACTCCCTCCGCCGGATGTTCCTCACGGCGATCCGTGCGGGCGCCACGCGCCTGTGCATCGCGGACACCGTCGGTTATGCGACACCCGCGGGGACACGCGCCGTGGTGCAGTTCGTCGCCTCGGTGATCAAGGAATCGGGCGCGGATATCGGCATCGACTGGCACGGGCACCGCGATCGCGATCTGGCGATTGCGAATTGCCTCGCCGCCATCGATGCCGGCGCGACGCGCCTGCACGGTTCGGCGCTTGGGGTGGGCGAGCGAGTCGGCAACGCGCCGATGGATACGCTGCTCGTGAACCTCGTGCTCGAGGGCTACATCGAGCGCGATCTGACCACGCTGCCCGCGTACTGCGAGGCGGTGTCACGCGCCTGCGGCCTGAACATTCCCGCCAATTACCCGGTGATCGGATCGGACGCGTTCCGCACGGCGACCGGCGTGCATGCGGCCGCGGTGGTGAAGGCGTTCCGCAAGGGCGAGCCGGACCTGGTCGACTCCGTGTATTCCGCCGTGCCGGCGAGCATGGTGGGCCGCGGACAGCTCATCGAGATCGGGCCGATGTCCGGGAAGTGGAACGTGGTGTTCTGGCTCGAGCAGCACGGCTTCACGCCCGACGAGCGGCTCGTCGATCGGATCTTCCTGCGCGCCAAGCAGGCGACGCGCACCCTCACCCTCGACGAAATCCGCGCCATCATCGCAGAGGTCCCCGCCGCGCGTCCGGTGTAGAATATCGGCCACCGATATTCTTTCGCGCTCAGGAGGGTGGCTCGATGCGGCTGCTCGCGCTCGTTCTTCTCTTGCTCCTCCAGGCTCCGATTGGTGGTCCCACGCAGGTGCCAGACCCCGCCTATCCGCTTCGGATACGAATTCTGCAGAGAAACACGGTGCACCACGGCGGCTTCGCGATCCGCAGTTGGGGACGAGCCGATTTCCTCGATGTGGCCGGCAAGCCGAGTCAGGGCTTCGACGACGAGTCCACGTGCGGCACGCTGTTCATGGTCAATCATGGGCAGGAGGCCTATGCCGCGAATGAAAGAAGCAAGGACACGAGCTCGAAATGCTGGTGAGCCGGATCGGGTCGGGGAAGTCGAAAACGTGCAAGGTGGATACGGATGTGAAGCCGTACGTGTACTTGATCCGGAACCACGCGATCGTCACCAAGCCGATCGGTCAGTAGCTGGCTCCTGGACCGTTTTCCGTTGACGCTCTTGGCTCTACTTGCTCTTCAGGATGTGATCTTCGATCTCCGGTAACGCCGCCAGCACCACGTCGCCCACCGTCTGCAGGCTGCGCGCGCTCACCTTGTCGAGCGTGTCGCCGGCGGTGTGCCACGGCGCGTAATCGAGGTCGATGATGTCGAGCGAGGGGACCCCCGCCTCGAGGAAGGGAATGTGGTCGTCCTCGATCTGCGTCGTCCGATCGAGGAAGACGTCGCTGAAGCCGAGGCGGCGCGCCGTGCGCCAGACGATGTCGGTGAGCCAGGTGGTGGAGTTTTCGTCGCGGAGGATGTCGAGCTGGCGATCGCCGATCATGTCCAGCAGGATCATCGCCTTGATCCGGCCGAGCGTGCCGTCCTTGCGCGCGGCGTCGACGTAGTGCTGGCTGCCGTAGGTGTGGTCGGTCCCGGCCCAGTCGAGGCGCGTCGCTTCTTCGCCGTCGAAGAATACCAGCTCGATGGTGAGGGCAGGCTTCGGGCCATCCTGGAGCACGCGCGCCAGTTCCAGGACGCCCGCCGTGCTGCTGCCGGCGTCGTTGGCGCCGACGAAACGGAAGTTGCGGAAGAGCTTCGTGTCGTAGTGGCCGGTGATCAGGAGACGATCGGACGATTTCCCGGGAATCGTCGCGATCACGTTCACCATGTGGCTGGTGCCGATGGGCGTCGAGGCGTCGAATGGCTGTTCGGCGTAGCGGACGCCGGCGGCCTTGAGCTGCTGTTCGATATAGCCGCGCGTCTCGGCGAGCGCCGGCGACCCGGCCGGCCGCGGACCGAAGGCGACGACCTGGCGCAGGTCGCCATAGGCGCGACTGGAGTCGAAATGCGGCGTGGCCGGCGGCGCGGCGCCCAGGAATGCCAGAGCGGATAGCGTCACGATCAGCCAGGACCCTCTCTTCAACAACGCTGGCATTCGCACATCTCAGCGGCGCTACCGTTTATCCGCCGGGACGTAGTCCCGCCGCTCGGCGCCCGTATAGATCTGCCGCGGGCGGGCGATCTTCTGCTCGGGGTCGAGCAGCATCTCCTCCCACTGGGCGATCCAGCCGGTCGTCCGCGCGATGGCGAAGAGCACCGGGAACATGTCGACCGGCAGCCCCATGGCCTGGTAGATCAGGCCGGAGTAGAAGTCGACATTCGGATAGAGCTTCCGGGAGACGAAGTAGTCGTCCTGGAGCGCGATCCGCTCGAGCTCGAGCGCGATGTCGAGGAGCGGATTCTTGCCCGTGACCTCGAAGACCTCGTCGGCCACCTGCTTGATGATCTTCGCGCGCGGGTCGTACGACTTGTAGACTCGGTGGCCGAAGCCCATCAGCCGCCCCTCG
>JANWLS010000139.1 GCA_025450765.1 Vicinamibacterales bacterium
CCGCACGAGCGACTCGAGCGCGTCGTGGCTCCTGCGGAGCTGCGCGAGCTCCGTCTCCGTTCGTTGCAAATCTCCTTCCACCTCAGCCACCTGCGCCGGCGGCCCGCCGCCTCGCGCAATGCGCAGCGCGGCCTGCGCCTGCACGAGGTCCTCGCGGGCGCTCGCCAGCTGCGCGCGCGCCTGCGTGGCGTCGAGCGTGAGCAGCACCTCGCCCTTCTTCACCGGCTGCCCTTCGACCACGTTGACGGATGAGACGAAGGTCGCCAGCTTCGCGCGGAAGACGTGAGGCGTAATCGGATCGACCGTGCCATTGCTTTCGATCCAGACGTCGAGTGTGCCGCGCGTCACCGAATCCGCGCGGACCGACGCGGTCGTGGTCCGCCGGACGCGCACGACGATGACCAGCACGATGATCGCCGCGGCCACGGCCACGCTGATCCAGAGGCGGCTCCGCTCCGTCACAGCGTCACCAGCCTCAGGCCCCCGTCGATCCAGCGCGGCAGCCAGTGCTCCAGCGCGTCGACGGTCCGGTGTCGATCGGCGCCCTGCTCGCGATAGGACCCATCGTGCAGCAGCACGATGTCGCCGCCGGCCACGTGCCCGAGCCGCCGCACGAGGCGCTCGCGCGGTTCATCCCGCCAGTCGTATTCCGTCTTCGACCACATCGCTACGCCTGAGAGGCCGAGCTGCCGCACGACGCCGTTCAGCTGCGGACCGCGATAACCGAACGGGGGGCGGAACCACACGGGGCGCCCGCCGGTTGCCCGCTCGATGCTGTCCTGGCACGCGGTGATCTCGCCGGCGATCCGCGCCGGCGGCTGCCACACGAGACTTGGATGCGTCGTGGTGTGATTACCGATCGTGTGGCCGCGCTGGGCGATCTCGGCCGCGAGATCCGGATGGGCGTCGACGAAGCGGCCCACCAGGAAGAAGGACGCCCCTACATTGTACCGCGCCAGCAGGTCGAGCAGGCGCGGGGTGACGGCGGGGTTCGGCCCATCATCGAAGGTGAGCGCCAGTTCGCCGGGCTCGACGCGGCGGCGCGTCGGGCCGAAGAGCTGTGAGGCCGGATGGTAGGCCGCCCACGCGAGCAGCCCGGCGCCGGCACCCGCCAGGCCGAGCGGTGTCCGCCAGCTCGTCATTCCGCAGCGCCGTCGGACCTCACGGGAAGATCACGGCGGTCTTCAGCTCGCCGTTGCGGTGCTTGAGGTGCTCGAACGTGCGCGGCAGCTCATCGAGCGGAATCTCGCCGGTGATGAAATCGCGCGCCGTGATCCGGCCGCGCGCGATATGGTCGAGGGCGTCGCGGATGAACGCCGGCGTGTGGTGGAAGGTGGACTTCAGCGTGATCTCGGAATAGTGGAGCGCGGTCGGGTCGAACTGCACCGGCACACCGCGCGGGCAGCCGCCGAACAGGTTCACCAGGCCGCCCCGGCGTGCCATCTGCACGGCCCACTGCCAGGTCGTTGGCGACCCCACGGCTTCGATGGCGGCGTCGACGCCGTAGCCGCCGGGCGTCAGCCGGCGCACGGCATCGATCGGATCCGCCAGCGTCGACACGTCGAAGGCGGCCGAGGCGCCGAGCCGCTCGGCGGCCCGAAGCTGGCTCTCCCGTTTGCCGAGCGCGATCACCTGCACGCCGCGATCGGACAGCACGCGGACGAATGCGAGCCCGATCGGACCGCAGCCGATCACGACCGCGCTCTCGCCGGCGCCGACGCCGGTCTCCGCCGCGCCGCGCAGCACGCAGGCGAGCGGCTCCACCATCGCCGCGTCGAGGAACGACACGTGATCGGGAATCTCGAGCATGTTCTCGCGGACAATCCGTCCGGGAATCCGGATGTACTCCGCGTACGCGCCGTTGTTGAAGAGGAGGTCCTCACAGAGGTTCTGCTGGCCGCGCAGGCAGAACGGACAGACGTTGCACGGTGCGGAGTTGGCCGGGACGACGCGCATGCCGACCCGGGCGCCAGTGCGGGCTGCCTCGGGGCCCACGGCGGCGACTATGCCCGCCAGCTCGTGGCCGAACACGGCGGGCGGCACGATCATCCGCTGGTGGTAGCCGCGCTTCCACACCTTGAGATCGGTGCCGCAGGTCAAGGCGACCTTGACCTGCACCAGCACCTCGTCGGCGGCGAGCGCCGGAACGGCCACCTGTTCGATTTTCAGATCCTCGCGGCCGTGCAGGACGGCCGCGGTCATCTGCTTCTGCAGCACGGTCGGGGTCACGGAGCCACCACCACCTTCAACGAGCGCCCGTCGGGGCGTGCGGCCAATGCCAGCGCTTCGCCGATGCGATCGAGCGGAAAGCGATGCGAGACGAGCTCGGCGACGGGGAGCGCGCGCGAGAAGACCAGGCGCGCCGACTCCGCCTGCAGCGCGATCGACGCGCTGTAGCTGCCGAGCAGTTCCTTTTCTTCGATGCCGAGCGGCGCCGCCGGCACGTCCATCCGCATCTGCGGATCGTTGTGCGCGAACAGCACGACGCGTCCGCCGGGTCGCGCGAAGCGCAGCGCGTCGGCCACGAGCGCCGGATTCGGCACGGCCACCAGGACGACGTCCGCGCCGCGTCCATCCGTGCGGCGCGCCAGTTCGGCGTCGACCTCGCCCGGCCGCGACGGATCGAGCGCCGCCTCCGCGCCGAGCCTGAGGCTTCGCGCGCGCCGCTCAGGCATGAGGTCGGTCGTGACGGTGGCGGCTCCCTGGAGACGTGCGAGCAGCATCAGCAGGAGGCCGATCGGCCCCTGCCCGATCACGAGCACCGTTTCGCCGGCCGTGACGCGCCCCTTGTGCACGCACTTGAGGCACGTGTTCACTGGCTCGACGAACGTCGCCTCGTCGAAGCTCACGTCGGGCGGAATCGCCACCATCCCGCGCTCGGCGATCCACGGCATCACGCGGACGTATTCCGAGAACCCGCCGCCGGCCGGCGAAAAGCCGGCCGTCACGCCGACCTTCTTGTACGTCGGGCACTGCGAGAAGAGCTCGCGCGCGCAATAGAAGCAGTCGCCGCAGGGCACGTGATGAAAGCTCACGACGCGGTCGCCGGGCTTCCATGACTGGACGCCCAGGCCGACGGCGGCCACGGTGCCCGCCATCTCATGACCCAGGATGAGCGGCGGCGGCAGAAAGCCGTGCTGAATCTTCTTGATGTCGGTGCCGCAGACGCCGCACGCCGCCACGCGGATGAGCACTTCGCCCTCGCCGATCGACGGCACGGGCACCCGTTCGACGTCCACCTTGCCGGCACCACGGTAGACGCCGGCCTGCATCAGCGTTCCAGTCATCGCGTCGTCAGTCGACTCGTGTTCATCCGCGTCAGCCCGTCGCCCAGCCGCTCGACGTACCCGTCCAGGAACGATGCGAGCGCTTCGGCGGCACGCGCGGAGGCACGACCGAAGCGCACGAGCGCGCCGACCCGCCACGGGCGCCGCGCCACTTCCATCGCGAGCCGGCCCCGATCGATCTCCCCGTGCGGCGTCAGCACGCGGTTGAAATCGAGTGGCAACCGCTCCCACGCCGTGTCGCTGATGACACGAATCGCCAGGGCGGGCACGCTCGCGGCGGCCGCCGCCTCGAGCACGCTGGCGCTCTCCATGTCGACGATGTCGGCGGCGCCAGCCCAGGCGGCTTTTTCCTGCGGCCGGACCAGCACCCGTTCGGTGCTGACGAGGGCCGGCAACACACGCGCACCCGCCTGCTCCGCCTCGTCGACCAGCCACGGCGCCACGAGATAGCCGTCGGCCATCCGGTTGCCCGGCTGGGCGCCACCCACGCGCCGCGGCACCACGACGCGCGCAAGATCCAGCCCGGCCTTGAGCGCGCCGGACAATCCCGCCGCAATACAGACATCCGGCCGCTCGCGATCCAGTATCTCCCGAATCGCCCGAGCTGCGCTCGCAGGCCCGATGCCGATCAACGCCACGCGCACGACAACCGACCCGATCCGCGCTTCGGCGAGCGCCAGGCCGCCGAGGCGCACCTCACGGAATCGGCGCCGGCGGCGCCAGGCGGCGCTCTCGGCGGCGACGGCGAAGGTGACCAGAATGGTCGACATATCCGTTGGCCCGATACCACTCGACCGCGCGCGCCAGAGCCTGCTCGACGGGCCCGGGCGCAAAACCCAGCTCACGCGTCGCTTTCGAACTGTCGACGAACATCCGATGGCGCGCCATCCGGACGCCATCGAGCGGTACGCGCGGCTCGCCGCCGGTCAGCCGCGCCACGCGTTCACTCACATATCCGGCCGCCAGCGCCACCGCGTACGGCAGCCGCACCCGCGGCGCGGGCCGTCCGCTCACCTCGGCGATCGTGCCGAGGATCTCCCGCAGCGTCATGTTCCGCGCGCCCAGCAGATACCGGTCGCCCACGCGCCCGCGCTCGGCCGCCAGCACATGCCCCTCGGCCACATCGTCGACATCGACGAGGTTGAGGCCGGTGTCGACGTACGCCGGCATGCGCCCCGCGAGAAAGTCGACAATGATCTGCCCGGTCGGCGTCGGCTTCCAGTCACCTGGCCCGACCGGGGTCGTCGGGTTGACGATCACCACCGGGACGCCTTCGGCCGCGGCCTTCCGCGCCGCCTGCTCCGCCATCAACTTGGAGCGCTTGTAGGCGCCGATCATCTCGTCGAGCCGCGCCTCGACCTGCTCGGTCGGCAGCCCGCCCGGCCGCGTGACGGCGATCGTCGCGACGGTGCTCGTATAGACGATCCGCGAGACGCCGGCGTCGGCTGCTTCGTGCAGCAGGTTCTCCGTGCCGCCGACGTTGCTCTCGTAGATCGTCCGTGGATCTCGCGCCCACAGGCGATAGTCGGCCGCGACATGGAACAGCCGCTGCACGCCGCGACAGGCCTCGCGCAGCGATTGGCGGTCGCGCAGATCCCCGCGCACCATCGTCACCGGCAGGCCCGACAGCGCCTGCGTGTCGGAGGTCGGCCGCACGAGCACGCGCACCTCGCCGCCGTCGCGGAGCAGGCGCCGCACCAGCCGGCTGCCGAGGAAGCCGGTGGCCCCGGTGACGAGGGTGATCGATGCGGTTCCCGTCGGCATGACGCCGCCGACCTCAATCTAGCCCACCAGCACCCGCCGGATGTGACGGCTGTCGCCGCCTGGCCACGGCGCCGTGGGTCGGCCCGACTGCACGAGATGCCCGTAGCGTGCGAGCCCATACAGCGGGAAGGAGTGACGAGACAGGTGGTACTTCAGGTAGAACACGCGCGGAAAGCCGGTGCCGGTCGTCTCGCGCTCATCCCATGACCCATCGCCGTTCTGGTGCGCGAGGAGATACTCCACGGCACGGACGACGGATGGATGTGTCGCCGGTCCGGCGGCGAGCAGGCCGATGAGCCCCCACGCGGTCTGCGACGCCGTGCTCGGCCCCTTCCCCATCTCGGCCGGATCGGCGTACGAGGCGCAGGTCTCGCCAAAGCCGCCGTCGGGATTCTGCACGCTGTGGAGCCAGGCCACGGCGCGTTGACAGTACTGACGGGCGCTCAGGCGCAAGACCTCGAGCGCGCGCAGCACGCCGCTCGTGCCGTAGATGTAGTTGACCCCCCAGCGTCCGTACCAGGCGCCTTCAGGCGTCTGCTCCCGGCGGATGTAGGCCAGGCCGCGGGCGATCGCCGGATCGGACGCCGTGCGGCCGAAGCGCGCGAAACACTCGATCACACGCGCCGTCACGTCCACGCTCGACGGATCGATCATCGCGTTGTGATCGGCGAACGGAATCTGCGTGAGGAGGTCGCGATCGTTGTCGCGATCGAACGCGCCCCACCCGCCGTCGCGGTTCTGCATGCTGAGCAGCCACCGCAGGCCGAGGGCCATCGCGAGTTCCTGCCGCTCGGGGTCCGAGCAGCGAACGCGCTTCAGGCTCTGGAGGACGAACGCCGTATCGTCGACATCCGGGTAGAAATCGTTGCGGAACTCGAACGCCCAGCCGCCCGGCTCGGCATCCTTGTTCTTGACCTGCCAGTCGCCGGGGCCGAGTATCTGCTGCGCGAGCAGCCAGTCGCCGGCCCGCACGAGCCCCGGATGGGTCGGCGGCAGCCCCGCTTCCTCGAGGGCCGCCATCGTGATGGCCGTATCCCACACCGGCGAGCGGCACGGCTGCAGGCGCAGCGTGTCGTGTTCCTCGATCTCGAACCGGGCCAGTTCCTCGATCTCGCGGATGGTCACCGGATCCTCGACGGCATGGCCGAGCGCGAGCAGCGCGAAGACGGCATTCATCATCGCGGGATAGATCGCGCCGAGCCCCGCCGAGCGATCGAGGTGATCGACGAGCCATTGCCGCGCCTCGCGCAGCGCCCGCTCACGGAACGGCTTCCACGGGAGCCGCTCGTACAGCTTCGCCGCACGGTCCACAGCGAGGAACACGTTGTGCCAGCTGAAGAAGGTCGAATCCCAGTCGAAGGCGAGCGGCGGCCGGCTGGGATCGCGGAAGAGCTCGTCGACCTGCAGCGCGGGCGAGACGTCCCAGCGCGGCTTGTACGCGTACAGGATCGTGAGCGGCACGATGATCGCCCGCGTCCACGACGACATCTCGTAGATGTTCACCGGGAACCAGGCGGGCAGGATGACGAGCTCGGGCGGCACGGCGGGCACCATGTCCCAGCCGACCGCACCGGCGAGCGCCAGGTAGAAGCGCGTGAACGAGTTGGTCTTCTCCACGCCGCCGAGCG
>JANWLS010000140.1 GCA_025450765.1 Vicinamibacterales bacterium
AGGATTAGGATGCGGCCCGTGCTCACTGGCAATCACGTACAGGATCCGCCGGCGCTGCACGCGCGCGCGATGGACAACCTGCGCTTCATCCGCGACACGATGGAGCGCGCTGGTTCGTTCACCGCGGTGCCCGGCTGGGGCGGCGTGCTGATGGGGTTGACCGTCCTCGCGGCCGCGCCCATCGCGGCGTCGCAGCAAACGGCGGCCGCGTGGCTGGCCGTCTGGCTGGCCGAAGCGGTGATCGCGGTGGCGATCTCGACGGGTGCGATCGCCCGGAAGGCGAAAATCGGCGGCACCTCGCTGTTCGATGCGCCCGCGCGCAAGTTCGTACTGAGCTTATCGCCGCCGCTCGTGGCCGGTGCGCTGCTCACCGTCGTGCTGTACCGCGCCGGGCTCGTCGACCAGCTCCCGGGCGTGTGGCTGCTCCTCTACGGCACCGGCGTCGTCGCCGGCGGCGCCTTCTCCGTCCGCATCGTCCCGGTGATGGGCATCTGTTTCATGCTGCTCGGGACGCTGGCACTTTTCGGCCCGGTCGGCTGGGGCGACTGGTGCATGGCGCTCGGCTTCGGGGTCCTGCATGTGATTTTTGGGGCGTTGATCGCGGTGCGCTATGGCGGGTAAGCACGCCCCGGCACGACGCGAACGGATCGGCGAGGACCAGGCAGCCGAGACGCTGCGGCGTCCGATCGAGCAGGGCCTGAGCCCGCTCGATCTCGATCGGCTCATTCACGAGCGCCTGCGCCTGGGCATCGTCTCGGCGCTCGCCGCGAACGACACGCTCACCTTCAACGATCTCAAGCGGCTGCTGCGCACCACCGACGGCAACCTGAGCGTCCACGCCCGCAAGCTCGAAGAGGCGGAGTACATCACCTGCCGCAAGTCGCTCGCCGGCCGCCTGCCGCGCACCGAATACCGTCTCACGCCCACCGGCCGCCGTGCGCTGGAGCACTATCTCCAGCACATGGAAGCCATCATCAAGGCGACTCGGAAGTCATAAACAAGGTCCGCGCGGTGAGCTCGCGATAATCGAGCCCCGCGGCGTGGCCCAGCCGCGCCACCGGCTCGGGAAGATCCGCCGGGAACCGCCACTCGTCCGCCCGCCCGCCGGCGGCCCCGAATGCCGCCTGCCACGCCGGCCACCAGGGCGTCACGGTCTTCGCAATCGGCTCCACCACCAGGACGCAGGCGCCGCGAGACGCCGCCTCCAACAGGGAGATCCGCAGGCGATCCCGACGATCAGGCGGCACCTCGTTCACCAGATACGCGGCCAGAACTCCCGTCCGCCCGCGCGGCAGCCGGACATCGGTCGCATCGCCGACGCGCGCGTGTCCCTTCAACTCGAGTGCGCGATACGTCCAGGTCGCTTCCTGCGCCGCCCAGGGATGGCGATCGACGCCGTGCATCTGCGGCGGACGCGCGAGGGCGCGTGCCCACGCGGCACCGGCCGCTCCCGTGCCGCAGCCGAGATCGAGGAGGTGATCGACGCTGAGGCGCGCGATGCCGAGCGCGTGCACGATCGCGCTGACGGTGAAGAAGTGCAGCGGGCCGTAGAAGAGCGCGAAGGCAGCCCGCTTGCCGCGCGAGTCGAGCGCCGCGCCCCTGGCCAGCCCTGCCCGCCGCTCGACATAGATCGTCGACAGCGCCGTCAGGGCGCGGCCCACTTCCGGCAGGCGCAGGTCGGCGAGATGACGCGCCTGAAGATTCTCGATCCACATCGGCTCTGGCATATGATGTCGCGCGGAGGTGGCGATGTACGTCGCGCTATTCTACGAAACCGTCGAAAACTACGTCGAACGACGGCAGCCGTTTCGCGAGCTGCACCTCGCCTATGCGAAGACCTGGCAGAGGGAGGGGAAGCTCGTGCTGGCGGGCGCGACGAAGCCCGACGGGGCGTTGCTCGTCTTCAAGGGCGCCAGCGTCGCCGAGGTCGAAGGTTTCGCGACGAACGATCCGTATGTCAAGAACGGCCTGATTTCGAAGTGGACGGCCAGGGAGTGGGTGGTCGTCATCGGTAACTGATCGACTCAACCAACAGGGGTGGCGACCGTGAGCGATCTGAGCATCCGCGGGAATCTCGCGCTCGAATACGGGGACGTGTACACCAACGAGGTGCTCGACGCGCTGCGTACGCTGGCGCACTTCGACGCCGATCGCCGGGCCATCATGGCCGCCCGCATCGCGCGCCGCGCCGACCGCGCGCGCCGGCAGCAGCCGATCGCGTTTCTCGATCCTGCCGCACGCATCCCGCGGACGAACCTCACCGTCCAGCAGGCGCGCGACGGACAGTTCGACGGCAGCGAGATTCCTCACGATCTCCAGCGCCAGTGGATTCAAGGCACGGGGCCCGCCTCGCGCCCTGGCGCGCCGGTCGAACAGAGCATCCGCAACGTCGCCTACGCACTCCTCTCCGGCGCCGACGGCTGGATGTTCGACGGCGAGGACGCGCTCGGCCAGCTCTCGACCATGTCGCTCGACAACCAGCGCAACCTCAAGCTGGCCATCCACAAGGACCCGATCTTTCTCACCACCGCCGAACGCGTGGCCGCCGAGATGAACGCGTGGGCGCAGTCCTTCTTCGGCCATCCCATCGTCGACAACTGGAAGACGCAGCTGGGCTTCGCGACCAAGATTTTCCGTCCGCGCGGCCTGCACCTCGACGACCGGCAGGTTCGCCACGCCGACGGCTCCGGATTTTCGGCGTCGATTGCGGATGCGACGCTCTACGTCGTCAACAACCAGGCGCAACTCCGACGGGACGGCGCCTCGCTGGTGCTGTATCTCCCGAAAATCCAGACCGCCGAGGAAGCGGCGCTCTGGCACGACATCCTGGCCGCGCTCGAGGCACATGTCCGCATCCCGGTCGGCAGCATCAAGGCGTACGTGCTCGTGGAGCAGATCGAAGCCTGCTTCCAGTTGATGGAAATCCGCGCGGCGCTCGCGCCACGGTTTGCCGGCTTCAACACCGGCCGCTGGGACTACATCAACAGCGTCGCCGACGCCCGCGCCTGGGATCCGGCGTTCGTCAACCCGAACATCGACGCCATCACGATGACCTACGGCTACATGCGGACCTATGAGGATCGCGTGCGGCGCGCCGTCAACACGCCGGACCGCCACGGCCGCTTCGCGCTCTGGCAGGGCGGCATGGAGCCGAATATCCCAGTCGGCAGCGAGAAGGGCGTGACGGAAGGGATGAAGCGCGCCGTCGCGGGTGCCGAGCGCGAACGGCGCGAGGGCGCCAGCGGCAAGTGGGTGGCGCACTGGAAAATGGTCCACATCGTGCGGCCCGTCTGGGAGCGCGCCGGCGAGGCGAATCAGCTCGGACGAAGGTTCCCCCCGCTTGGCTACGCGAACGCGGATGCCGAGGCCCTGGTCCTGCTCGAGCCTGCGCCGCGCACGGTGCGGGGTGCGCGCGATCTCCTGAGCGTGGCGCTTCAGTATGCCAACGCCTTCGGCCACGGGATGCAGGCCGCCGCGCTCAAACCGGCCGATTTCTTCGGCAATGACGATGTGCTGTACCTGATGGAGGATATGGCAACCGGTGAAATCCGGATGAGCATCCTCTGGGAGTGGCTGCACAAGCGCGCCTCGCTCACGGCGGACGACCCCTGCGGCGTGAAGGCCGGCGACCCATTCACGCGCGAGCTGTTCCTGAAGCTGCTGGACGAGGAGTACGCCAAGCTGCAGCGCGCGAACCATCGCGACGTGCACGACGACTCGAAACAGACCACGCTGCCGATTGCCCGGGCGCTCGTGGACGCCTATGTGCAAGACGAGGCGAAGATGCCGTGGGCGATCGACCTGCTCAACATCACGCTCGGCGATCACGACCTCGCGGACGCCGAGCGGCGGATCCAGGCATTTGCCAGCGCGTTCCGCCGCGATGGGACACGGCTCACCGGCAACCTGGACTTCGAGGCTGGCGCCGCGGCGCGGAGCTGAGATCGGCCGGGTGGCGGTTCACCATTTCGATCGGGTCACGGTGCCGGCGACGCCGTGGAAGAACGGCGGCGGCGTCACGCGCGAAATCATCCGCCGGCCGGTCGGCGCGACACTGGACGACTTCGAGTGGCGCGTCAGCATCGCGACGATGGCAGCCGACGGCCCGTTCTCGCCATTTCCAGGGGTCGATCGCCTCCTGATCGTGCTGGACGGCGCCGGCGTGCACCTGCGCTCGGCCGATGGGGCGATCGATCGCCGGATCGATCGGCCGCTCGATCCGATCGCGTTTCCTGGTGAGGTGCCGCTCTCGTGCCGGCTGCTCGCCGGCGAGTGCACCGACTTCAACGTGATGGTCCGGCGGGAGCATCTTCACGCCAGTCTTGAAATCGTGCACGGCCGCGGCGTGCTCGCCGGGAGTGATCACGGCGTGCTGTTCTCGGCGCGCGGCGTGTGGACCGCGGATCAACATCGGATCGAGGAAGGCCGCGGCATTTCCTGGGAAGACGATTCGCACGCGTGGCAGGTCTCGCCTGAGACGAAGGGCGCCGTGCTGGTCGCCGTGCGGATTATCGGGTCGAATGGAGCCTCGTCATGAACACACGTCGGCAGTTTCTCATCCGTGCGCCGCTCGGGGTTGCGGGCCTGGCCGCGGCGTGTCGCGGCGGCGACAAAACTGGAGCAGGCGCGCCGCCGGCTTTCGATCAGAAGACGCCAGGGACACCGACGGTGTTCAATACGTCGCCTGCGGTCGGGCCTGAGGTGTCGCCCGGAACCTTCGCCGAAGCCGAGAAGCTGGCGCAGGTTCGCATGACCGACGGCGACCGTGCGATGGCGGCCGCGAACTGGCGCACGTCGATGGCCGCGCTCGTCGAACGCCGCACCGGCCCCCGCACGCTTGCACTCGAGGACACGCTGGCCCCGGCCACGGTCTGGAATCCGGTGCTTCCCGGGCACAGCGCCGGTCCCTCGCAGGACCGCTTCGCGCCGAGTCGTATGGATCCCGGGCCGCTCCCAGCGAAAGACGTCGATATCGCGTTCGCGCCTGTCACTCACCTCTCACACTGGATCGCCACGCGGCAGCTGACGTCCGAGCGCCTGACCAACATCTACCTGGCCCGGATCCATCGCGACGACCCGAAGCTCCGCTGCATCATCACGCTGCTCGCCGATCACGCGCTCGCGCAGGCGAAGCAGGCCGATCAGGAGATCGCCGCTGGAACGTATCGCGGTCCGCTGCACGGGATTCCGTGGGGCGGCAAGGACCTGCTCGATACGGCGGGTATTCCGACGACCTACGGGGCCGAGCCGTTCCGCGACCGCGTGCCCGCCACGGATGCGGCCGTCGTGGCGCGCCTCAACGCGGCTGGTGCGGTGCTCATCGCGAAGCTGAGCATGGGCGCGCTCGCGCTCAACGACGTCTGGTTCGGCGGCCAGACGATGAATCCCTGGCTGCTCGAGGAGGGCTCGTCGGGTTCGAGCGCGGGCCCTGGCGCCTCGACCGCCGCCGGCCTGGTCGGCTTTTCGATCGGCAGCGAGACCGGCGGCAGCATCATCGGCCCGAGCATGCGGTGCGGCATCACGGGATTGCGTCCCACGTACGGACGCGTGCCGCGCAGCGGGGCGATGACGCTCTGCTGGTCCCTCGACAAGCTCGGGCCGATGACGCGCTCGGTTGAGGACACGATGCTCGTGCTGCGCGCGATCACAGGACCGGATGCCGGCGACGTGGCGAGCCTGCCGTGCCGCTTTGACTACGACGCGGGCGTGCCCGTGAAGGGACTGCGCGTCGGCTATTTCGAATCGTGGATGAAGGAAGCGCCGGCAACGGAGGTCGATCGGGCCACGCTCGAGACGATCGGCACGCTGGGGATGGTGCCGACGCCGGTGACGCTGCCCGACTGGCCGTACGACGGGCTGAACCTGATGTTGTTCGCCGAGGCGGCGGCCTCGTTCGAGGAGCTGACGCTCAACGGCCGCGCGCGCGAGATGAAGATGCAGGTCCCGGACGCCTGGCCGAACCTCTTTCGCGAGGCGCGCTTCCTCTCGGCCGTCGACTTCGTCCAGGCCGATCGGCTGCGCCGGAAGGTGGCGGCCGAAATGGCTCGCCTGATGTCGCAGGTCGACCTGCTGCTGGTGCCGTCGCTGCGCGACGAGATGCTGGTGATCGCCAACAACACCGGGCACCCGTCGCTCACGCTGCGCGCCGGGTTCATCGAGATTTCGGAGGCCCGCAGCGACTGGGCACCGGACCCGGCGCATCCGCTGCCACGGTTCAATCCGCCGCGGCGCGTGCCGCACGGCGTGACCCTCATCGGCCGGCTCTTCGACGAAGGAACGATCGCACGCGTAGGCCTCGCGCTCGAACGCACCCTCCACGTCGTCGACGAGCGGCCGCCGTTGTTCAACGCGTGAATGGGTAAGGGGCATGGTAGGATGTCGGCCTCCTCAGGAGGACTGTCCGATGCTCAGGGTTCCACGTTGGCTGACGCTGGCGGCGTTCGCGATCGGCATGGCGGCGTTCACCTCGCAAGGCGGTTTGACCGCCGCGACCGCTCAGGCCTCGCGCCGGATTGATCCGACGCACATCACCTATACGCTACCGGACCACATCAAGTGGACCGGCGATCCAAAGGTCTCGCAGACGGCGGTCCTGCACGGCGATCCGACGAAGCCCGGCTGGTACGTCATCCTGATCAAATGGATGCCGCACCACTTCAGTCATCCGCACTTCCATCCGAACGACCGCTATATCACGGTGGTCTCCGGCACCTGGTGGGTCTCTTCGAGCACCAAGTACGATCCCGACGCCACGGTGCCGATACCCGCTGGAAGCTTTGTCACGGACCTGGCGAAGCAGGTTCACTGGGACGGCGCAAAAGATGAGCCAGTCGTGCTGGAAATCGTCGGCGAAGGGCCGGCGACGATGACGCTCGCGAAGGAGCACTGACATGAAGCGGAGCCTCTTGCTCGTTCTCCTGTGCGCCGCACTCGCTGGCGGCGCGTCCGTGCAGGCCGACGGCCTCACGCCGCCCCCGGAACTGCAGCTGCTGGGCGTCGCGCTCGGTCACTGGGTGTTCCACGGAACGTCGGCCGCGACCAGCAATCGGCCGGCGCAGCCGTTCACCTGGGACTCGCACTGCGACTGGTCGCCGAACCATTGGTACCTGGAGTGCGCGTTCAGCAACACCTACGTTGGCCGCAAGGTCGAATCGCTCGTCGTCAACAGCTACAACACGACCGATCACACTTTCTGGCACTACGAGTTCTTCTCGGCCGGCCAGTCCGGCAAGAGCCCGTTCGTCACGAAGATGGACGTGGAGGACAACGTCTGGACCGAATACGGGCGCGAGGCGATCCCGGGCAAGCAAAAGGGCCAGCGCATCATCTATGCGTGGATGCCGCCCGATCGCGTGGACATGAAGATCGAGACGTCCGACGATGGCACGACCTGGACGACGGTGAATCACGCGGAGGGCAGGAAGGAACCGTAGGCTGGCGTCCGCGACCGCTCACTTCCTCAGCCGATCCAACAGCAGAAAGCGATCGCGATGCGGAGCCGGCTCCGCATGCGATCGCATGTCGATCCACATGATCATCGGCACTGCGTCGGCCGCAGCTCCCGCGGCGGGCCAGTTCGGCAGGCCGGCTCCATTCGGATTCCCCGATTTGATGAAGTTCGCGAAGTAGGTTTCCATCGTGTCGGAAACCGCGTAGTCGTGGGCGGTCCAGGCGAACATCCGATTCGTCGCGAGGTTGCCGAGCGCGTATTCGATCTCCGCCGAGTGCACGGCCCCGCCTGGGCTTTCAGCCGGCTCGCCGAGGTCTTCGAGTCCCTCGGCTGTCATCTGCGGGCGCGGTCGTGCAAAGAGGTAGCGATAGACGGGCTCCCCGCTCGTCTGGCGCTGCAGCTCGGACCACTTCCAGGTGCCGTAGGTGATAAAGCGTGCGCTCGCGAGTGCGATCGCCGACTCGCGCGCCTCGGCGTCTGTCGAATCGGGAAAGTGTTCGAAGATCTCGCCCGCGTGCTGGCCGTAGAGATCGCGCACCGTTGCCGCGAAATGCTCCGGCGTCGGCGCCTTCGAGCCAAGCAGGAATTGATAGCCCCTCTCCGTCGAGTTCCACCCCACAAGCAGCGGCACGTGCGCCTGATCGCCGGCAGCATAGACCGCCTCCGGCGTTTTGGGCAGGACGTAGCCGTCCACCGTCGCAGCGAACGGGGCCACGCCCGGGCGCGAAGCGTCGAGCAGTAGGCGCATGGCGGGAATCCGGCGAAGCTCCGCAAGGGAACTGGCGCCGACGTGTCCGGCGAACGCCGTCCCCGCCCGCTCTGCGTCCGCGAGCGTCACGGGGGCACGCGCGCCGAACATGGCGCCGCTCTCGCCAATCGCGGCGCGGAAGAGGCCCTTCGCCGGCGGCGATGCGAGGAGTGCGCTCACCGAGATGGAGCCGGCGCTCTCGCCCCCGATCGTCACCTGGTCGGGATCGCCGCCGAACGCCGCGATGTTCCGGCGCACCCACTCGAGTGCGGCGATCTGATCGAGCAACGCGTAGTTTCCCGACGCGTGTTGCGGCGATGCCGCGGAGAGCTCCGGATAGGCGAAGAACCCGAAGATACCAAGGCGATAGCTCATCGTCACGACGACGATGCCGCGCCGGGCGAGGCTCTCGCCGTCGTAACGGGGTTCAGAGCCGTCGCCGGTGACGAATCCGCCGCCATAGAAGTAGACGAGCACCGGCCGATGAGCGGATGCCGACGCGTCCGGCGTCCAGACGTTGAGATAGAGGCAGTCCTCGCTCACCCCCGAATTGCGAAACACCATGTCGCCAAAGAGGCGGTTCTGCATGCATTGCGGCGCGAAGCGGTCGGCCGGCCGGACGCCAGGCCACGGCGCCACCGGCTGCGGCGGCTTCCAGCGCAAATCGCGAACAGGCGGCGCGGCGTACGGAATGCCGCGGAAGGTGTGAATGCCGCTTGCGAGCGTGATCCCCTGTACCACGCCACTGGCTGTGGCGACGCGGTCGCCTGCCGTGTTTGCCGGCACCACACCATCTCCGACGCGAACCACCGGGTGCGCCGCCAGCATCGCGACGGCGACCGCGCACATCAGCGCAGTCGCGACAGGCTGGAAAGGTGAGGTATGGAGCACGTTGATCGCCAGGATGCCGGGCCGCAGTTCTCGCTTCAGCGGTGGGCGTCTGGCTCTCTCTTGAACAAGTACGCCACGCGCCGGCCCGACCCGTCGGAATACTCGATCACGACCGTACCGGGTGGCCGATTGCTGGTTTCTGACAGATCCGCAGGATCCGAATCGACGAGCTGAAACGTCTGAACGTGCCCTTTGGCCTCTCTGACCGCGATCCGCTCTCGTCGGCGGTCGATGCTCGTGACCGTGCCCTCCGTCACTTCGGCACCGGTGCTGGTGCGCTCGCCCGATGTTCCCGCGCCGACGATGGCCCCGTAACGTACGAGCACCGTGTCTCCCTCGTGCAGCCCGTCCAACGGACTTGATGCGGGAGCCTTCCCGCCGTGCACGATGAGGTTCTTCGCGTAACGGTAGACGTCGCGGACGCCGGCGACCGTGCCGGCAACGACGAGCTTCAGGGTTGACCCGATCCGGTCCAGGCCTCCCTTCGTCCCCATCGTCGGCGTTGTGGTCTTGATCGGAGGGCCCGTCTGGGCGTTGATCACGGCCGGCACGGCAGCGAGCATGCCGGCGCAGATGGCCAAGGCGACCATCGCGCGGCGAAGGCCGGCCATCGAGCACCAGCGGCTGGACGATTTCACGCTCTCGTGTCCGTGCAAGTGGGATACCAGCCGGCGGAGCTGGGAAGCGGGTAGAATCGCGAGACCCAGAGGAGCACAGGATGTATCAGGACCTGCGACAGGCCTGCCGATTCTTCAGGCGCCGTTCGACGGCAGCCCTGCTGTGCACGATCGCGCTCGCCATCGGAATCGCAGCCTTTACGGCGATCATCTCGATCGCCGATGCCGTGCTCTGGCATCCACTTCCGTATCGGCAGTCGGGCGATCTCGTCAGAATCCGCGAATGTTTCCCCAAGCAGCACTTCGCCACTATCCCGGTTCCGCTGGACATGCTGCAACACTGGGACGCCAGCCACTCGCTGTTTGCGGATGTCGTCCCCTTCTACATGCAGTCTGCCTGGCTACCCGGAGAGCCGGAAGCCGACGCCGTCACCGGCGTTGTGGCATCGCCGGCACTCTTCCAGACGCTTGGCGTCACGCCAGAGCTTGGCAGGTTGCCAGCCTCCGACGATTTCGGTTCAGTGCTGCTCAGCCATGCGCTCTGGCAAAGCCGATTCAACGGCGATCGCGGGGCCATTGGCAAGCCGCTGCGAGTCGGCGATCGCGTATTCACGATCGCCGGGGTGATGCCGCCCGACTTTTCGTTTCCCGTCAGGAACGTTCGGCTCTGGATGCCGCTCGCCCCTGACGATCCAGTCGTGCAGGCAACGTCCAAGGTGCAGGTCATCGCCAGGCTCAAGACCGGTGTGCCGCTGGCCGAAGCACAGGCCGCTGCGGCGGCCACCATTCACGGTGACCATCCCGGCCTCGAGGTCACGCCGTTCGTGATCGTCAATCCAGGCGTTCGTCGGGAGTTTCTGGTCTTTTTCGCTGCCGTCCTTCTGGTTCTCGTGATCGCGATCGGGAATGCCGGAAACATCCTGCTCGGAGAAGCCATCCGGCGAGACACAGAGATCGCCACACGGCGGTCGCTTGGCGCGTCGACGTGGCGCATCGCGCGCCAATTGCTCGCCGAAAGCCTGCTGATCTCCACGATTGCGGCGGCCGCGGGAATTCTTGGCGCCGCATGGCTCGTCTCTCGGCTCGCATCGGGCCTGCCGCGCATGGCCGTGCTTCTCAGTCTCAGCCCGATCGCGCTCGACTGGCGCGCGGCAGGCCTGGCCGCGGTCGCGTCCGCCGCAAGCGGCACGTTTGCAGGTCTTGCGCCGCTGTGGCGTGCCCGCTCGCTCGAGCTCCAGGATCCGCTACGTCATGCGGCACAGACCATGACGTCGCGGAGCCGCCTCCGCAGTCTGCTGCTCGCGACACAGCTTGCCCTGTCGGTGGTCGTCCTGGTCTCCGCCGGGTTGCTCCTCAGTACCTTCGTGCGACTCACTCAGGAGAACGTCCCCTATGATGCGGCACACCTGATGACGTTCCGCATGTACTTGCCGCCTGCACACTTTTCCAGTGAGGCGGCGAGCTCCGAGTTTGTCGCCCGCGTGCGGGCTGCAGCAGCCAGCCTGCCATCGGTGAGGGCGACGTCGATCGCCCTCGGGACTCCTGCCTCTAACAGCTTCGGATCGGGACGGATCGAGACGGCCGAGCGTGGTGTGATTTCCGGAGACATTATTATCAGCGTCGCGGACGCTGATGAACACTACCTGGCTTCGCTCGGGATGCCATTGCTTCATGGCAACGGCCCTGCGGCGGAGCAGGGATCCGAGGCATCGTCGAAGGTCGTCGTCAGCCGATCGCTCGCCGATCGGATCGCGCCAAGGGGAAAGGCGCTTGGCGTGCAATTCCGCTGGGATCCTACCGACCCATGGCTGACGGTCGCCGGGGTCGTGCCGGATGTGAGGAATGGAGCATTCAACAGCGGGCTCGGGACGCTTGCCGTGTACGAGCCCCGCTCGGCTGATTTCGCCCGCTACACCCAACCGCTGCTGATCGTGCGGACGTACGGGCCTCCGGACGTCATCGCACCAGCGATCGTGCGGTTGATTCACACCATCGATCCCGAAGTGCCCGTCGTTGATGTCGAAAGCGGGAATGAGATCGCCGCCGAACAGCGCATCGCACCGCGCTTCGCGGCGCTTTTCATGCTGGCAGTCGCTGTCCTCGCCCTCGTCATAGCCCTGGGCGGTGTGTACGGCGTCTTCTCGTGCGCGGCCCTGTCGCGGGTTCGCGAAGTCGGGATCCGGCTGGCGCTTGGCGCGACGTCGGGCGGCATTGTGCGGATGATGGTGGGCGATGCCGGTCGCCTGGTGCTCATCGCCGTGTTGATCGGAGCCGCAGCAGCGGCCGGTGTCACCCAGATGCTGCACGGGATGCTGTACGAGGTGTCGCCTCTCGATCCGTGGACATTCGGCGCCGCGGTCCTGTTCCTCGCCGTTGCGGCGTTGGCAGCCACGGCGCTCGCGGTGCGAGGTCCCAGCCGAACCCCGCCAATGGAGGCGCTGCGGATGGAATAGCAGCCTGCCAGAGCACGCGATCTTCGGCTATCCCACGACGGATCCTTCGACCGCCAGCGCCTGGACGTCTCTCGGCTCATCGCCGACGAGATAGTTCAAGACCTCGAACCCGATGAGTCGGCCGCTCCTATCCTTGATGAGGATCACCTCGTCAGATGTCTCTTCGGCGACGTACTCTTTTGAGGGGTCATCGAACCACACGTTGAGCGTGTTGCCTGCCCTGTCAAAGGTCAGCTTGATGGGTTTCATATCGCGTCACCAATCTTGATCCTGTCGGTGATGTACGCCGTCACGATGAATCCGTCGCCATTCAAGTGCCGCACCACGACGCAGCAATAGCGCTTCTCCGCCCTACCGTAATAGAGGAATACCGATTGATCTTTTCGGCTACGCCGCACCACCTCCGGCTGGGCAAGGATTCCCTTGACGAGATCTTCACAACCCGCCATGAGCGGGTGTTTCGTCGTCACGATCTTCTGCCAGTAATCCTCCGTTACGCGAACCCGTTTGCCTAGCGACGAGGTGACCTCGAAAAGGATGTTCGGCGTCACGCCCACGCCCGCATCACTTCCTGCTCTAGCTTGCTCTGCAGAGTCTTGACCCAGGGCTTGTAGTGCTTCTCCGTCACCTTGATCGACGAGTGGCCGAGAAGAATCGAGACGGTCTCGAGCGGCACGCCGGCAAGGAGCAGCTCCACAGCGAACGTGTCCCGAAAACGATGCGAATGGCCGTTCTCAACCTTCGCGAGCTCAAAGAGCTTGTCCAAGTATCGCGACCAGTTCGAGCGCGCGGTCACCGGCTTCGCGTTGCCGGTTGTGAAGAACCGGCCACTGCCGTTGGTATCGAGCTTTCCGAGCGCTTGGATCACAGTCGGCGGCAAAGGAACGTAGACCGGTGTGCCGGTCTTCGCCGTGTACAGAAAGAGCTTGTTTCCGTCCAACCGGTCCTTCGACAGCGCGGTTGCGTCGCTGATGCGCAGCCCGGAGTGGCGCATCACGAGCACGAAGGCCTTCAGCCTGCCTTGGTTGCCCGGGTACCTGTCGCACGCGTCGAGAATACGCTTCATCTCCTCCTGTGAGAAGGGCAGCGTCGGCGCATGCTTCGCTTTCGGGCGTCTCAGCGCTTTCGTGGGGTTCCGCTCAATCCACTGCGCGTCGAGGCAGAACTCGAAAAACGCGCACAGGCGCTCGAGGTTCTTGATGGCGTAGAGCGCGCCATCCTCCCACGTCTGCTGGAACTGCCGCAGCGCATCGACAGTGAGCTGGCGAAGCTGCGTCCTGCCCGTCTTCGTGCACCAGGATACGAGCCGCTTCTCGAGGAGCAGGCCGTACTTCCGGATCGTCTCAGGAGCGAGATGGCGCGAACACTGGTACGCGACGAAGCGCTCCACCGCCTCGGAGACGGAGGGGATTTCCGGCTTGACGATACCGATCTCGCCGGACGCCTCCCAACCGCGGACGAGATCGCTCGCTGCTTCCCAGGAGCGCAGATCGAGGGACTTCTTGATCACCTCGCCGCGCAGCGTCCCCTGTACCCAGATCGGGCACTGGCATTTCCGGAAGCGGCGCGACGTGTGACGGCAGGGAGGATAGTGCCGTCGGTAGAGCGTGAGCATGGCCGTTCCTCGCTCCGATTATCGCGCGATTGGAACGATTTAGGAACGGCGAAACTGCCTAGAACTGCAAGTGCTTTATTTTAAGCCACTTATGAATGGCGGAGAGGGTGGGATTCGAACCCACGTGCCGGTTACCCGACAAGACGCTTTCGAGGCGCCCCCGTTACGACCACTTCGGTACCTCTCCGCATGGTCGGGACAGGACGATCGTTCAATTATACACAGGTCAGACGCGCGCCCGACGGCCCTTGAAAAACGCCTGCAGCACGGCGCGGCACTCCTCTTCCAGCACGCCGCCGACCACCGCGAACCGGTGGTTCAAACCCGGAATTTCGAGCGCACGCACGGTGGACACGAGCGCGCCGGTCTTGGGTTCGGCGGTCCCGTAAATCACGGTGCCGACGCGCGCATGGACGAGGGCGCCGATGCACATCAGGCACGGCTCGACGGTCACGCACAGCGTCGCGCCCGACAGCCGATAGTTGCCGATGTGCTGGGCCGCCGCACGCAGCGCCACGATTTCGGCGTGGGCCGTCGGGTCGTGCGCCGCGATGGGATGATTGAACCCACGCGCCACGATCTCGCCCTCGATCGCGACCACCGCCCCGACCGGCACCTCGCCCGCGCTCTCGGCGTGGTGCGCCTCGTCGAGCGCGGCCCACATCAGCGCTTCGTATTCGATTTCAGCCATCGCGAATCACCGCCGCCCTGCCGTAGAATTCGGGTAACCGCCACGCGAGCCTCTGCCATGTGGGCTGCTGCCGCCGCATCGCCGCCGACCATCCGCCCGGCCCTTCCGGACGACGCCGACGCCATCGCTCGCATTCACGTCGCGTCCTGGCAGCACACGTACGCGGATCTGCTGCCGGCCGACTTCCTCAGCCACCTCTCGATCGCGGACGATGCGCGCCGGTGGCGCCGGACGATGATCGACGCGCGGCCGCGACTGTTCGTCTACGTCGCCGAACGGGCGGGCGCGCTCACGGGGTTCGCCGTCGGCGGCCCCAACCATCTCCACGACGAGCTCTACGCCGGCGAGCTGCAGGCCATCTACCTCGATCCCGAGTGCGAGCGCCAGGGAATCGGCACCGCGCTCGTCCGGGCCACCGCCGCGCACCTCGCAGAGCTCGGCATGCCCTCGATGATCGTCTGGGTGCTCGCCGGCAATTCCGCGCGCCGCTTCTATGAAAAGCTGGGCGGCGGATCAGCGGGGCGGCGGCAGCTTCGGCTCGCCGGACGCTGGCTCGACGCGGTCGCCTACGGCTGGCTGGACACAACGGCGCTGCGTCATCCATGACGCCGCACGTCGAGCGACGAGCGATCCGATCAGCCCGCCGGTCGTGTCGGCCACCCAGTCGCCCACGGCGGCGTCGCGGCCCGGCACGAACGACTGGTGGATCTCGTCGCTCATGCCATACAGGCTCGCGATGACGGTCGCGAGTGCGATCACGACACCCCACGACAGCCCCTCGCCGCGAAGCGCCCGCACGAGCAGCACGGCCAGGCCGCCGTATTCACTCGTGTGCAGCAGCTTGTCCCAGACGTGCGCGGTCACCTCGGGCAACGGGTTGGATTGCGCCGACAACCCGAAGATCACGAGCATGTAGATGAGGACCGGAAGCCAGAGCGAAAGGCGCCGCACGGGTGGATCGTATCTGAACGTTGATCAATTGAGAATCGAGAATTACGAATTGAGACAGGTCGCCAGCCTCGACGCGTCCGACGCGGCATACCCATATTGATCGTTGTCGAAGTAGCAGTACACGTCGCGCCCCTCCCGGCGCCACGCCTCGATGCGCGCGGCCCAGCCCTGCAGCGCCGCCGCACTGTAGCGACCTTGATATTTTCCGTCAGGCCCGTGCAGCCGGACGTACACGAAGGGCGCCGTCACCGGCACGGCCGGCTGGCGTCGATCGAAGTCGTACAGGCAGTACGCGGCGCCGTGTTCGCGCAGCAGATCCGTGACGTCCGGCGCGATCCAGTCCTCATCACGAAATTCGAACGCATAACGCCAACCGTCCGGCAACGCGTCGAGAAAAGCTGCGAGCCGGTCGGTGTTGCGGTGCCAGCGGGGCGGGAGTTGAAAGAGAATCGGTCCGAGGTGGCCGCCGAGATGGTCCACTGCGGCGAAGAAGCGCGACACGCTCGAGGCGTCGACGGCCAGCCGCTTCACGTGCGTGATGTAGCGGCTCGCCTTGCACGCGAAGAGAAACCCCGGTGGCGCCTCGTCGCGCCACCGGTCGAACGTCTCCGGTGCCGGCAGGCGATAGAACGTGTTGTTGATTTCGACGCTGGTGAAGCGCTGCGCGTACCAGCGGAACATCGCTGGCGCGCGCAGCCCCTCCGGATAGAACGGACCCACCCAGTGCTTGTAGTGCCACCCCGACGTGCCGATGTAGGCGGCACCGGTACACCGGCGCATCGCACCTCCCGCAGCGCGAGCCCTTAGCGGCCGAACGCGTGCGCCTCTTCGGCGGCGCCGAGGTCGAGCTCCGCCTGGTGCTGCGCCATCTGCACGGCCTCCTGGGCCAGCGACGGCGGCAGCTTCGGCGCAACGGCCTGGACGGCCTTCACGAGGGTGGCCGGCCCGCCGTTCATCACCTGCGACTTCAGCGCCTGGAACGACAGCTGCTGGTTGTGCGCGAGGTGAACGGTCGCCAGGAACGTCGCCACGTCGTGGAAGCCGGTCGCGGCCTTCGTGACATCCGCCTTCCCGGGCAGGAACGGCTCGATGCGCGCGGCCAGGCGCGGATTCGCGGTGATCGCCTGCGGTGCGCTCATCGTCGCGATCGAACTGCTGGCGGGCGGCGCCGGCGGCTGCTGCGCGGACGCCGGGATGGCCGCACCGAGTGATAACGCCAGAGCGGCGGCGGCCAGCACGCTGAACGGTTTCATAAGTTCCTCCTGCCCCTGGGTTGAGCAAGCAGGGTACCAGTGATGCCAGAGCTCGCTTTCGTGCGAAATCTCACGGAAAATCGCACGGTGCGGACGAAGCGGCACTCAGCCGCCCATCAGGCAACAGGTAAAAATGACCTCGAGGGGGAGAGGATGAAAGCCGGCCGCCACGCGTCGGCGAGGGGCTCGCAGGGCAGGGCGTCCGTTGAAGGACGCGTGCGCGGCCGGCAGGGAGGAGAACGTCGGGTTACACGCAGCCGCGTGCGCGATTCGACCACTGCAGCTGAACGCGATAGCCGCCCAGCCGCCGCGTCTTCCACGGCGCGAGATCCCCAATCTCACCATTCACATCGTCGTACCACCCCTTCCCGGGCACCGGGTCGGTGATCGCCTCGCAGAGTGCGTGCGACGTGGTCGCGGTCATGGCATCGAAGGTGTTGAACGTGCTCAGACATCCCGGGCAGTTCGGATAGGTGACGACGAGGTACGGGATCCGGTCGTACATCGTGGCGTGATACGCACAGAAGGCCTGGCAGGATTGCTGCCCGCCCATCGATACGGCGACGCCCGGCGCCAGGTAGATGCAAAACAGGCTGTGCGGTGTGGGTGCCGGCACGCCGTCGCGCCGCCCGATCTGATCGCGGACGAAGAGCTGCACGCCCGCATCACTGACGGATGAGAGATTGCCGCTGCCCGACACCGTCCGGCTGCCGAGCACATGGCCGCTGCCGAGCGCGTGCCCGGGCACCGAGTACTCCGCGAGCTGATTCACGAGCGGGCTTCCCATCGAGAACGCCAGGAAATCCTGGAGGCGCCGCGCAAGCCGCTGCAGAGGCGCCGAGGTCCAGGCATCGCCCCAGAACAACGAGAACACCTCGACGTTCGAGATGAGCGGGCCGCCGCGATAGGTGAGCAAGGGCGGCGCAATCGGCGCGTGCGACACCGGTGAGTAGGGCGGCACGATGTTCGTTCGCCGCCGGACGCGCATGCCTGGCCGCGGCGCAGGTTCGTGATGGCACGTGGAGGGCACGCCGCCGGGCCTCGAGCTGAGGCTCGTCGTGTCGGACCAGGTGACGAACGGGCTGGCCGTGATGGTGGCCGGTTGAAGCGTCGACGCGTCGTGCTGGACATCGTGCGTGTTCATCGTGGGTGCCTTTAGTGGTCAGCGCCAAGAGTGTCGCGGCATTGAGCGCGTAGCTTCGCCGCATCCGAAAGACATACGGTCGACTCGTCGTGTGCAGACGTGCGTGAAGATAGCAATTCGGATACCACTGAGGTGTGGACAACACCGAGAAGCGAATTCGTTGGGATTTTCGTGGGTGGCTGCGGCCGAGTGCGGGACTTCCCTGAAGGATTTCCCCATCCCGAAGCGGCCGGAAGGGTCAGGCAATCATGATTCGCTGTCGTGATCCACGACTGAACTGAAAGATCTGCGTGCGCCGCAGAACCGATTGCGCCGCATGATAGCCGCACATTCCGTGCACGGCACCGCCCGGTGGCGTCGAGGCTGAACAGAGAAAGAGCCCGTCGGCTGGTGTGCGGTAGGGATCCATCCGCGGGACCGGACGGAAGAGGAATTGGCGCAGCCCTTGCGCGCCGCCGTTGATGTCGCCCCCCACCAGGTTCTCGTTGTGTGCCTCGAGCTGCCGCGTGTGCATGGTGTGGCGCGCGAGGATGATGTCGCGAAAGCCCGGCGCAAAGCGCTCCACCTGCTGTTCAATCGCCACGGTGCGATCGGCCGTGGATCCGTTCGGCACATGACAGTACGCCCACGCGGTGTGCTGCCCCGCTGGCGCGCGTGTGCTATCGAACAAGGATGGCTGGCTGAGGATCACGTACGGCCGCGCGTCGAGCCGCCCATCCCACGCCGTTTCGGCCGAGTGTTCGATCTCGGCGGCGCTCGGACCCAGGTGAATGGTTCCTGCGGCCCGGCATTCCGACGCGAGCCAGGGGATGGGCTCCGAAAGCGCCCAATCGATCTTGAACACCCCCGGCGCATATCGGTACTCGGCGAGCTGCCGCCGGTAGCGCCGCGGCAGATGATCCCCCGCGACGGCTAGCACCTGTCTCGGTGTGAGGTCGAGCACGACCGCTCCCGCGCCGTCGAAGCGGTCGAGCGCACGGACCGGCGAGCTGGTCTGCACCTCCCCGCCGTGAGCGCGCAGCACGCCCGCCAGCGCATCGGCGATGGCTTGCGATCCGCCGCGAGGAAACGGCCAGCCGACGGAGTGGCCGGCCAGCGCGAGCATGATGCCGAAGGCGGCCGACGGCATCTTGCTCATGGGCATCAGCGTGTGCGCCGCGATGCCGAGAAAGAATGCGCGCGTCCGCTCCGTTCGGAAGCACCGCCGCGCCATCGTCGAGGCTGATGGAAGCCCGTAGAGACCGAGGCGCAGCATCAGCAGGGGATGGCGTGGAACCCGGAGCGGCGGTGCGAGCGCATCCGAGAGGAGGGCGTCCCACTGCGCCACGAACGGATCGAAGAGTCGCTCCCACGCGCGCGCGTCTTCACGCTCGAAGCCTTCGCCGGTGACCGTGGTCGACCTCATGAGCACGGCGGCCGTCCCATCCTCGAACGGATGGGCCATCAGGATGGGCGGCTCAATCCAGTCGAGCCCGTGGCTGGCCAGCGGAAGTTGCCGGAAGAACGGCGACCCGACGCCCATCGGGTGCACGGCGGAACAGATGTCGTGATGGAAGCCTGGCAGCGTCAGCTCCGCGGTGCGCGTGCCGCCCCCGATCTCGGCCGCGGCCTCGTGAACCGTGACGCGACAGCCGGCCTGCGCCAGCGCGACGGCCGCCGACAGTCCGTTCGGTCCCGCTCCAACCACGATCACGTCGCGCGGTGCCGCCATGAATGAACCATTCTCACACGGCGGTCGGTGCGAGCCGTGACACCAAGTCGGGAGCTCAGGGCTGGCGGAACTGATAGCCCGGTCTGAGCGCGCAGCGGTACTGCTTCGTGCCGCCGGCCTCCTCACTGACCTTACAGGCGGTCCACACCAGGTCGGGATTCGGCGGCAGCGGAAAGATGATGGGAATGCCGTTGAGGGTCGCTTCGAGACTCGGCCCCTTGGCCGCGGCCGGCAGGCTGAAATTCATTTCCTGGTCGAAGATGATCGGATACGCCTTCTGGACGACGTCGGCCATCTCAGCGAGCACGACCTCGCCCTGGAGCAGGAACGTCGTGGTGTCGGACCAGGCGAGCGCCTTCACCTTGATCACGCGCCCGGCCTGCAGGATGTCCTCGACCTCGGTCTTCGTGAACGGACACGGACCCGCGATGCACGACACGCGCGGGTCGGCGAGGATGTTGCCCGGGCCGGCGTCGAGGGAGACCGTCGCCTCCGCCGCCTTCCACTTGCCGTCGGGCGAGCAGGGCCCATGCTCGTGCGGATCGCAGGGGACGTTTCCCGTATTTACCACCTGGAACGTCTTCGCCTCCGTGCCGACCGTCGCCGTCGTGGTGCTGCGGACCGAATATCTGACCACGACACCCGAAACCTCCACGGTCGGGCTGACGATCGCCGCCTGCTGCACGGGATGGAGCGACGCCATGCGCGCCACGTAGAGCTGGTCGCCGGCGACGATGGACAGGGACAGCGGCTGGTAACCGGGATGCGTGAAGAGCAGCGTGACCGGGTGACCTTCTGGAACACCGGGATCCAACGTCAGGCGGAACAGGCCGGAGAAGTTCGTCCGCGTGGCGCCGGTCGCCTGGCCGTCCGCCACGCTCACCTCTGCATCGGCGACTGGCGATTGCCCCCTGGGAGTGGCGGCCTGCTCGATCACGGCGCCGACGATCGTCTTCACCAGCTTCACCGGAGGCGGCGCGGCCGCCTTGTGCCGGCGGGCGCGCACCAGCAGCGTCGTCGCGATGCTACCTGCCACGGCGAGCACAACCGCTCCGGCCACGACCTTCGCTCTGCCAGTCACCGAATCGCCTCTGCGCTCGATCGTATACCGAGGCGCATCGCGGGCTATGATGAAAGGAGATGGGAGGTGCGAACGGAAGAGGTCCGTCACGTCGCGAGCTGTTGAAGCACGCCGGCTCCCTCGCCGCGGCGCTCCCGTTCCTCCGGCGCATCCAGAGTGGTGCGGCGCCGTCCCCGTTCGCCTCCGCCTACCGCACGCCGGCCGACGAAGCCTTTCTCCGCGACCTCAGCCGCTCCGATCAGTCGCTCTCATCCGACGATGATGCGTTTCTGCAGTCGCTCGAGGAGGCGAACTTCAAGTATTTCTGGGAGCAGGCGGATCCCGACTCCGGCCTGGTCAAGGATCGCGCGAACGCCCGGACGACGGACACGAGCGAGCTCGGCAACATCGCGGCGACCGGCTTCGGCCTGACAGCGCTCTGCATCGGCGACAAACGGAGCTTCATCACGCACAAGGAAGCGTCCGATCGCGTGCGCAAGACGCTCCAATTCATCTGGACTCAACTTCCGAACCACCGCGGCTTCTTCTTCCACTGGACCAGCATCAAGACCGGCGAGCGATTGTGGGGCTCGGAGATCTCGTCGATCGATACGGCGATCCTCCTCTGCGGGGTGTTGATCTGCCGCACCTATTTCAAGGACGCCGAGATCCGCCGGCTGGCGGGCCTCATCTTCGATCGCGTCGAGTGGGACTGGCTCTCCGAAGATACGGAGCTGTTGCCGCATGGCTGGACGCCGGAGGGCGGCTTCCTGCACTACCGATGGGCCAACTACAGCGAGATGATGATGATGTACCTGCTCGGCCTGGGGTCCCACTCGCATCCCCTGCCGGCCGGGTCCTGGTACGCCTGGAAGCGAACGCTCTTCCAGTACGATGGCCTGCGCTACATCGGCTTCTTCGCCCCGCTCTTCATCCATCAGTATTCGCAGGCCTGGTTCGACTTCCGCAACAAGCACGACCGCGACGCCGACTATTTCGAGAATTCAATCCTCGCGACCGAAGCGCACCGCCGCTTCTGCCTCGATCTCGCCGGTGAGTTCCCCGACTACACGGAGGATCTCTGGGGCATCACCGCGTCGGATTCCGCGACCGGCTACGTGGTCTGGGGAGGGCCTCCCGCCACTGGACCGATCGACGGAACGGTCGTGCCGTGTGCCGCGGCCGGCTCCCTTCCGTTCCTCCCGAAGCAGTGCCTCCGCGTGCTCCTGAACGTCAAGAACCGCTACTCGCCGAAGGCGTGGTGCCCGTATGGCTTCGTCGATGCCTTCAACCCGCTGACCAACTGGTACGATACCGACGTCGTCGGCATCAACCTGGGGATCACGATGCTGATGGCCGAGAACGTGCGCACCGGGTTCGTGTGGCAGACCTTCATGAAGAACCCGGAAGCGCAGCGAGGCTTTCAGCGCGCCGGCTTCGTGCCCAAGCCCGGGACGGTCACCGCATCTGGATCAGCGCCAACCCGTCCGGCGGAAGCACGATCGTAAGCCGTCCATCCTGGAATGATTTCACCTCCGGCGGCGGAAGCACCGCCGCGCGGCGCAGCGCCTCGATCTGATCGCGAGTCGGGTCCACCGGATGCCCCATCGCGGCATACGCCGCGAGGAGCGAACCGTGCGTCGCGTCCACGCGTGAAATCAGCGCGACGTGTCGGCCGGTGAGCCCCTTGATATCGATCGACACCGTCTTCGGTGTGCCTGGTTCGCCAGGGAGCGCCAGGTTCCAGGTGGCAATCACGAGCTTCCCGTCCGGACGCTTCGTCACGATGGCGGAGTCCGAGCTCACCGTGACGCGCTCGGTTCCGAGATCGTGCAGGAGCGCGAATGCGTTGAACGACGGCTTCGGCAGCCCGTCGGCGGCGATCAGGCCGAAGCCTCCGTAGAACGGCTGCTGCACGATCCCCTGCTCCTCGAACACATCCGAGAACGTCCAGAACGACATCAGGTCGGTCAGGCCATCACATTGCCGGATCGTGTCTGCGAGCCACGGCCCCATGAAGAGCGAATCCGTGATGGCGGGATCGTTGCGGAACGTGGCGTTGTATTCGGTGAAGAAGACCGGCAGGTTCGGCAGCGGCGACGCCTTCACTTCCGTGTGCACTTTCCCCGCGGCCCGGCACACCATCTGCGTGATAGGCACCGCTTCGTCGGTGCCGAACACGCCCTTCGCGGGGTCCTGTCCGTAGATGTGCGTCGAGACGAAATCGACCGGCACGTGCTGCTGCGTCACGTGATCGAGAAAGGCGGGGATCCACGCCGCCTGCGCCGTCGCCGGCCCACCGACGCGCAGCAGCGGACTGACCTCCTTCAAGGTCCTGGCGGTGTGGTCGTACAACTCGAAGTACGTCGACTGCTTCGGCACGCCCGCCCAGAAGTCGAGGTTGGGCTCGTTCCAGACCTCGAAATACCACGTGGAGACTTCGCCGATTCCGTAGCGATCAATCAGATGCCGGGCGAAGCGATCGATGAGCGCGTCCCAGGCGTCCCAGCTCTTCGGCGGCGAGACCACCGGTTTGTACCAGAACACGTGGTGCACGACTGGAGAGGCCGACAACGCCGGCGGCATGAAGCTCAGCTCGACGAATGGCCGTACGTGATGGCTGAGCAGCGCGTCGTATATCTGGTCGACGTAGGAAAAGTTGTATACGGGCGTTCCGTTCGCCGCTTCGTGATAAAGACCTACCTCGTCATCGAAGATCCCGTGAAAGCGTACGTACCGAAATCCGGTGGCGCGCTCCACCTTCCGCAGGTCGCGCTGGTAGTCCGCCCGCAGCGCCAGCACAGCACGCCCCGAGCCGAACATCTGCTCCCAAAAGTGAGGCAACGGCGTGGTATGGGCCTGCGGATCGATCGCGATCGTGCCGTCGTCGCCCGACTGCGGCGCCGTGGAGGCCCGACGTGGCGCGGCGCTCAGCAATAGCAGGACGCCGACGGCCATTGCGTATCGGCAGGCTCGCATCTGGTTGGTCAAGACTTCCTCCTGCTCTACCTCGACGGTCGAACGGTACTGCTCTTGCCCTCGAAAACCTTCCAGCCGAGTGGTCTGAATGGCAACCGACGCAAGGGATGCGCCGAACCCGGACGCGCACACACCTCGAACGGGATACGTCTACGCCGCGGCCGTCTTCGCGGCCCTCGGCGGCCTGCTCTTCGGCTACGACACCGGCGTGATCTCCGGTGCGCTCCTCTTCATCGAGCAGGCGTTCGGCCTGTCGGTCTTTCATCAGGAACTGGTCGTCAGCGTCGTCCTGATCGGCGCCGCGGTGGCCGCGCTCGGCGGAGGCCGCCTCGCGGATGGCATGGGCCGGCGGACGACCCTGCTGCTCACGGCCGGCATCTTCATCGCCGGCGCGCTGGTGTGTGCGCTCGCACCGTCCGCCACGGTCCTGGTCGTGGGGCGTGTGATCGTGGGTGTGGGCATCGGCCTCGCGAGCACGACCGTGCCCATCTATATCTCGGAGCTCGCACCGGCCGCCGCGCGCGGATGGCAGGTCTCGCTGTTCCAGCTCGCCATCACGGTCGGCATTCTCGGCGCGTACCTCGTCGACTATGCCTTCGCGGCCAGCCGGGGCTGGCGATGGATGCTGGGGCTCGCGGTCGTGCCCGGCGTGCTGCTCGGCATCGGCATGCTGCTGATGCCGGAAACGCCACGCTGGCTCGCCCGGCGGGGCCGCCGCGATGAGGCTCGGCACGTGCTCGAGCGCATTCGCGGAGGGGCGGATGTCGCGGATGAATTCCGGGAAATCGAGGCGACGCTGGCCGTCGCGGAGGAGCATGGACGCTGGAGCGATCTGCTCTCGCCGGCGGTGCGCCCCGCCCTCATCATCGGCGTGGGGTTGGCGTTTTTTCAGCAGGTGACCGGTATCAACACGGTGATTTACTACGCGCCGACCATCATCCGATCCGCCGGCATCCCGTCGGCCTCCGGAGCCATCCTCGCCACGGCAGGCATCGGCGTCGTGAACGTCATCATGACGATCGTCGCCATGCGGCTGCTCGATCGCGTCGGACGCCGGCCGCTGCTGCTCGTGGGAACGGCCGGGATGGCCGTCATGCTGGGGATGCTCGGGTGGCTGTTCCACGGCCAGTTCCAGGGCGGGAACCTGGCCCTGTTCGCCGTCGCGATCCTGATGGCGTATGTCGCGTTCTTCGCCATCGGACTCGGTCCGGTGTTCTGGCTGCTGATTTCCGAAATCTATCCGCTGACGATCCGAGGCGCGGCGGAGGGGACGGCCGCGGGCGTGAACTGGGCGTTCAACTTCCTGGTGTCAGTGACGTTCCTGAGCCTGATCGAAGTGGTCGGACCGAGCGCGTCCTTCTGGGTCTACGGACTGCTCTCGGTCCTCGCGTGGATTTTCTGTTACGCCTTCGTGCCCGAGACCAAGGGGCGGACGCTCGAAGAAATCGAGGCGTCGTGGCACGCGCGCTAGCCGCAGGAGACGCACTTGTGCACGAGCGTGCCGCCCAGCTTCTGCACGAGCGCGATCGTTTCCGGGAACGGACTGATCCGCTCGACCGGGCCGTTGGCCATGTCGGCGATGGTCTGCCCCTTGCGATTCACCGCCTTCACGTTCGCCCCGCGTGACACCAGGTAGAGGATCATCGCGTTGTCGCCGCGAGCAGCGGCGTTGTGGAGGACGGTGTTCCCGTCGGCGTCGGCGTCGTTGATGTTGGCGTGGAGATCCTCGACGAGATACTTCACCGCCACCAGCATGCCGCCCGGGGAAAAGCGATGGGAGTTCGCCGCGAAGCCGAGACCGTAGCCCTGGCCGGACGCCGCGAGCAACGGCGTCACATCGGGCCCGCCGGGCGCCACCGGCGGGCGGCCCGACGGATCGACCTTCAGGTCTGCCGTGAAGTTGCCCGAGCCGCCCAGCACCGGCCCTTTCGGCTTCTTCGTCGGAATCGTCGGATCGGCGCCGTGCGCCACGAGCAGCTTCATCGCCGCCACATCGTCCGCATACGCCGCACGCCAGAACGGCGTCGCGCCCGCTTCGTCGACGCCTGAGAGATCGAAGTTGTACTCGGAGTACCAGACCTTCTCCGCGAGCCTGACGTTTGGCTTCGCGCCGTGACCCAGCAGATCCGACATCAGCTGCAGGTACGTCGTCTTCTGCTGCCGATAGGCCGTGGGCTGCGGATACAACGTCCGCGAAGCCCAGACACAGTTCAGCGCCGCGTAGAGCGGCGTGACGCCGTTGACCTGCGCCGCGTTCGGATCGGCGCCCTTGGCCAGCAGTTCCTCGGCGAGATCGAAATGGCCATTGATGATCGCGCTGAGGAGCGGCGTCGTGTGATCACCCGGATTGACCTGGTTGATGTCGGCGCCGCCAGCGAGCAGTGCCCTCACCGAGGCCGTGTTGCCCTGGCGCGTGGCGAACTCCAGCGCGGTGAGGCCGCCCTGCGTGCCAACCAGCTTCACATACGCACCGACGAACTGCAGGAACGCCGCCGCGGCGTTGGCATCGGGCTTCCCGGTGCCGGCGCCCGCCTTGGCCGTTCCCGCGGCTTTCGCGAGGGCGGCAGCAGCGGGCGGCATCGCGGCCGTTTCCGCGGGCGGCTTCGGCGACGCGGCTCGAGCGGCGCCCTCGGCGTTCTCGTCAGCCTCAGGCTTCGCACTGGCGCCCTCGCCGGGCTTCGCGCCTTCACCCGGCTTCGCCCCCAGTTTCACGCCGAACGCTTTCGCGAACTCCGCGTACGGCAGCCGCGGATCGTCCTGCGGCAGCTTGGTCCAGTCGAGAACCGTGGTCGTGGCCTTGACATCGGCGCTGTGCCGCAACAGCACGTCGACCACGTCGACGCGATCGTAGGCTGCCGCGAACATCAGCGCGGTTTCGCCCTTGGCCGATTCGTGCGCGTTGACGTCCGCGCCGTGGTTCAGCAGCGACGTGGCCGCGGCCGCACTCCCCGCCTCGGCCGCCAGCATCAGCGGGGTTGTCCCCGACGCCGTCCGCGTGGCCGCATGCGCGCCGCCGCTCAGCAGCGCGTCGACGACGGCCGCGCGCCCGTTTCTGGCCGCGAGGTGAAGCGGCGTGTAGCCGCCGATCCGCGTGGTGGCTTCAGGGTTCGCGCCCGCGTACAGGAGCACCTTCACCAGATCGACGTCGCCGGCGAGCGCCGCCCAATGGAGCGCGGTCATCCCGTCGCCCTGGGCGTCGTTCACATCGGCACCGTGCAGGAGCAGGTCCTTCACGGCGGCCACGTCATGATGCATCGCCGCGTCGGCCACACGCGTCGCGTCGGGCGTGGCCGACACGGGCACAATCAGGCCGAGCACGACCACCAGGCTCAGCGACAAGCGCAACACGTGGCGCGTCATGATGGAATCTCCGTTTCGGTGACGCCGGTCGGTCGACGGTCTGTTGATCAGGATGGGTGCGAACCTGCGCAGAAGGTCGTAGTGTAGCATGGGCGGGGCCGGCGGCCTTGATCGAACGCCTCGCCAACAGCACACCGATTGCCTCGCAATACGACTATTCTGTACGGTGCGCGCACATCCTCGAATGCCAGCCCATGCCCACCGGTAAGAAGCCCGATCCGGATCCGGCACACCCTGCCTCCACGACCGACGCCGACGAGTTCGCGCGTGCGATGGACGATGTCAGGCCGCTCCGGCCGGATGCGCGCGGGCGCGTGCGTCGGGCGCTCGCACCACCAGCGCCGAGCGCGCCCACACCTGAACGCGAGCGCGACGAAGATGGGGCGGACCCGCGCGAGGATAGCTACGCCGCGCCAGGCCTCGACCGCCGCGAGATCAGGAAGCTCAAACGAGGTGAGTACCCGCCCGGCGCACGCCTGGATCTGCATGGCGAGATCGCCACGGCGGCGCTCTCCCGCGTCGAACAGTTCCTGATCGACTCGCGGCATGCGCGGCGCCGCTGCATCTGCATCGTCCATGGCCGCGGCCTCCACTCACGAACGGGCGCGTCTGTCCTGAAGTCGCGTGTGCGTGAGCACCTGCGGGCAAGCCCGCACGTGCTCGCGTGGACCGATGCGCCGCCCGGCGACGGCGGCCACGGCGCCGTCTACGTCCTCCTTCGACGCTGAATCATCGCTGCCACGGCACGCCTCTGCCGTTACCGACGCCGCGTGTCGCGTCCAGCGACTGCCCGCCTCAGCCGCGCCGACTCGACAAGCGCCCCGATACTGCTGCGTCCGCAGCGACTTACGAGGCTTTGGCACGCCCGCCGACTGTGCGGTATGCGCGGTGCTTCTCGTCCCGCTCTTTCTTCCTCCTCTGACGAGTCGATGTCGGCGCCGCTCCGGGGCCACGTGCGCGACTGACGTTGGGAAAAAGGGGTGAGGGAATGAGACGGGGGACTTTCGTTTTCGCCTGCGCAATCGCCTGTGCACTGATGCTTCCACGCGCCGCTCGAGCGACCACACCGCCACAACGGCCGCAAGCCGCTGTGAACACGACCTTCCCGACCGCAACCGGCCAGACGATCTTCGTATCCGCGGGCGGCAACCTGCAGGCCGCGATCGATTCGGCGAAGCCGGGCGACGTCGTGATGCTCCAGGCCGGCGCGACCTTCACCGGCAACTTCCTCCTGAAGCCGAAGAACGGCACGGGCTACGTGATCATCCGCACGTCGACCCCCGACAATCAGCTCCCGCCGCCAGGGACCCGGATCACGCCGGACCAGGCCGATCTCCTGCCGAAGCTGGTGTCCACGAACAGTCAACCCGTACTTGCGACGGTGGACGGCGCCCATCACTACTGGATGTTCGGTCTGGACGTCGAGTACGGCGGGCCGGACGAGTTCGATGACAACAGTCCGGACAGCACCCAGAGTTACGGCCTGGTGCAGTTTGGCAGCACGGGGAACACCGCTCCGGGATCAATCCCGCACGATCTGGTCATCGACCGCTGCTACATCCACGGGAATTCCGCGAACAACGTGCGCCGAGGTGTGACGCTGAATAGCGCGGCGTCGGCCGTGATCGATTCTTACATCAGCGACATCCACGAAATCCCGCACGATGCCCAGGCGATCGCCGGGTGGAACGGCCCCGGCCCGTTCAAGATCGAGAACAATTACCTGGAAGCGGCCGGTGAGAACGTATTGTTCGGCGGTGCCGACCCGGCGATCGCCAATCTCATTCCGTCGGACATCACCATCACCCACAACCTCATCGCCAAGCAGCCCTCGTGGGCCGGCAGCCGATGGATTCAGCTGTACCTGTTGCAGCTGGAGAATGCACAGCGGGTGCTCATCGATGGAAATGTCTTCGAGTACGGACAAGGACTGGCGTTCACCGTCAATCAGTTCGGCGCCGCAGCCTGGTCCAGAGTCCAGGATGTGACCTTCACCCACAACCTCGTCCAGCATGTCGGCCAGTATGGCGTGAGGTTCACGGGTACGGACTCCTACAACCCCAGCCAGACGAAGTCAAAGCGACTCCTGATCCAGGACGACCTCTTCGTGGACGTGGACGCGAACACACCGGGCGATGGCGCCGGGTCCATCTTCTTCGTCGTGAACGGGCCACGGGACCTCACCATCAACCACGACACGGCCGTGCATGCGGGAGGCCCGCTGCTCGCGGACTGCGGACCGGGCGCGGGACCGGGCGGGTGCGGCACGATTCCTCCGTCCTACGGCACGACCTTCACGAACAACGTCATGGAGAACGGCGCGCGGGGCTTCGGCGGCTACGGGAATGCGGGCTACACGATGTCGAACTTCCTTCCCGACATCGTCATGCAGGCCGACGCCTTCATCGGCGGACTCACGGCGGACAACTACCCGTCCGGCAACTTCCTCCCGCCCGACGATGCGAGCGTCGGCTTCACCGATGAGGCGAATGGGAACTACTCGCTGACCTCCTCGAGCCCGTATCACAACGCCGGGACAGACGGCCGCGATCTCGGGGTCGATTGGTCGGCGCTGCAGCAAGCGGTGGCGGGAGTTTCGGGCGACACCGGCGGCGGGACCACCGGCGAAACAGGCAACGGCGGCGACGATACCAGCGGCGGAACCGGCGGAGGTGGCGGCACGACCGGCGGCACGGGCGGCACGACCGGTGGGACGGGCGGCAGCACGTCATCGCAAGCCGTCGCGTGGATCAACCTCGTTCAGGCGACAGCGACCGGAGGCTCGCTCGAGAAGACCGCAGGCTGCGACGGCTGCGACGATGCGGGCGGCGTGAGCCAGCAGCGGATCGCCTCGGGCACGGGCAGCTTCACCTTTGCGGCGCAGCCGGGATCGACGACGAGCCTGGCGTTCTATGTCGGGCTGACACACTCGACGTCGACGGCCCCTTCGGACTCGGCAATCGACTACGGATTCTCGATCTGGGGCAACGGCGGGTGGGAAGTGCGCGAAGGCGGCGTGTACAAGACGGATGGCACCTACAGCGCGGGCGACACGTTCAGCGTCGCCATCGAGGCGGGTCCGGTCGTGAAGTACTACCACAACGGCACGCTCGTCTACACGAGCGCGAAGGTCCCGGCGTCCTATCCGTACGCCGGCGCCGGGGCGCTGTATGCGATCGATTCGACGGTGGCGGACGCCGCGATGCAGACCTCTTCGAGCAGCGACGCCAGCGGTGGAGGCGGAATCCCCGCCGGCGGCAGCGGCGGCACGACTACCGGTGGGGGTGGGAGCACCACCGGCGGCGGCACGGCGAGCGGCGGTTCGCAGCCGCAGCCGATCGTCTGGACCAGTCTCGTCCAGGCGACGCCAAGCGGCGACTCCCTGCAGAAGACGTCGGGGTGCGATGGCTGTGACGATGCGGGCGGCGTGAGCCAGCAGCAGATCGGCTCGGGCACGGGCGCCTTCACGTTTGCGGCGCAGCCGGGGTCGACCACTTCGCTGGCCTTCTACGCCGGCCTCACGCACACGACGTCCACGCCGCCTTCGGATTCGTCGATCGACTACGGCTTCTCGATCTGGGCGGGAGGCGGGTGGGAGGTGCGGGAAGGCGGCGTATACAGGACGGATGGCACCTACCGCCCCGGGGATACGTTCACCGTGGCCATCGAGGCGGGGCCGGTCGTGAAGTACTACCACAACGGCACGCTCGTCTACACGAGTGCGACGGCACCGGCATCGGCTCCGTATCTCGCCGCTGGGTCGCTCTACGCGATCGGGTCGACGATTTCGAACGCGACGCTCCAGACGCCGTAGCCGCCGTGGCTCGCGTTCGTGCCTACCCGGACGCGAGCCGATTGCGCTGCGTGGCCGGCAGCGGCTCCGGATGATCCGTTGCCGGCAGCTCCTCGCTCTGCGTGCGCCTGACCTTGCTCCGGCTCCGCAGTCTCTGCAGGCCGTCCATGTAGGTGTAGAAGACCGGCGTCAGGTACAGCGTGACGAACTGCGCGAAGATCAACCCGCCGACGACACACAGGCCGAGGGGGCGGCGTTCGTCGGAGCCAGCGCCCATGCCCAGCGCGATGGGCAATGTCCCCATGATCGCGGCCGCGGTGGTCATCATGATCGGGCGGAAGCGGATCATGCAGCCTTCGTACGCCGATTCGCTCGCGGTGTGACCGGACTTCTGCAGCTCGACGGCGAAGTCGACCATCATGATCGCGTTCTTCTTGACGATCCCGATCAGCATGATCAACCCGACGAAGCCGAAGAGATCGAGCTCCATGTGAAAGAGCGAGAGCGTGAGCAGGCCGCCGAAGGCCGCCGCCGGCAGGCCGGTGAGAATCGTAATCGGATGGAGGTAGCTCTCGTAGAGGATCGCGAGCAGCATGTAGATGACGAGCACGGCCATCACCAGCAGGATGCCCAGGCCGGTGAGCGATTGCTGGAAGGCCTGCGCCGTCCCCTGGAAGCTGCCGTCCACCGACTCCGGCAGGATCGAGGACGCCAGCGCCTGCACTTCGTTGACGGCCTGTCCGATCGTCACATCGGGTGCGAGATCGAACGACAACGTCACCGACGAGAGCTGGCCGGTGTGATTGACCGTCAGCGGCCCGAAGTTCGTGACGAACTTCGAGACGGCGCTGAGCGGCACGAGCGCCCCTGTCGACGAGAGGATGTACAGCTCCGAGAGCGTGCCAGGATCGGTTTGGAACTTCGGCGCGACCTGGAGAACGACCTTGTACAGGCTCGTGGGCGTGTAGATGTTGGAGACCTGGTCCTGGCCGTACGCCGCATAGAGCGCGGACTCAACCTGGTCCGGCGTGATCCCCAGCGCCGCGGCCTTGTCGCGATCGACGACGACGTTCGCCTGCGGGTTGTCGTTCTGCAGATCCGTCGTCACGTTCACCAGGCCCGGCAGCTTCGCCATCCCTGATTCGAGAATCTCCGCGTAGTGATACAGGGCCGTCGTGTCGGCGCTCTCCAGCGTGTACTGGTACTGGCTCTTCGTCGGCCGGCCGCCGATCTGGATCGCCGGCGGCACCTGGATGAAGGACTGCATGCCCGGAATGGTATTGAGCTCGCGTTCGTACCGGCGCGCGAGCTCCTGAATCGTCAGATGGTGTTCGAAGAGCGGCCGCATGGCGTGGACGATGATCCCCATCACGCCACCGGATCCGTACTTCGCAACCAGGCGATCGTATGCCGGGCTGTCGGTATATTCGCGGTCCGAGGGATCCTTGACGTGGAGGCCCACGCTGCCGTTGTTCAGCCCGCTGCCGCCTGAATCGCTGATCGAGGAATGGAACTGCCGGGTGTTCGGATCCTGGAGGAGGATCTGGTTCAACGCCTCCTGGTGCGCCTCCATCGCGTCGAAGGAGATCCCCTGCTTGGCCTGCGTGCTCACGTGAAGGCTCGACATGTCTTCGGTCGGCAGGAAGCCCTTGGGGATGACCCAGAATTCCCAGGCGGTGCCGAGGAGCACGAGCACCCCGAACAGCATCACCACCGCGCGATGGCGCATCGCCCAGCGCAGGCTCACGCCATACGCCCCCAGCGCGCCATTGAGCATGCCCTCGAGCGTGCGGTACAACCAGCCGTGCGTCTTCTCATGGTCGCTGTGCAGGTAGCGGCTGCACAGCATCGGCGTGAGCGTGAGCGACACCACCGCGGAGACGAGCACGGCGGAGATGATCACGACCGAGAACTCGTGCAGGAGCCGGCCGAGGATCCCGCCCATGAAGAACACCGGGATGAACACGGCGCTCAGCGCGCAGGTCATCGAGATGATCGTGAAGCCGTTTTCCTTCGATCCTTCGAGTGCCGCCTGCATGGCGGTCTTGCCCATCTCCATGTGGCGGACGATGTTCTCGAGCATCACGATCGCATCGTCGACGACGAAGCCGACCGAGAGCGTGAGCGCCAGCAGGGAGAGGTTGTCGATCGTGTAGCCGAGGACGTACATGACGGCGAACGTGCCCAGAATCGCCATCGGCAGGGCGAAGCTCGGGATCAACGTGGCCGAGAAGTTCCGCAGGAAGAGAAAGATGACGAGGACGACCAGCGCGACGGCCAGGAGGAGCGTGAACCGGACGTCGTTCACCGACTGGAGAATGGAGGTCGATCGATCGTACTCCACCGTCATGATGAGCGACGGCGGCATGATGGCCTGGAAGCGCGGAAATAGATCCTTGACCGCGTTCACGACGTCGATCGTGTTGGAGCCCGGCTGCCGCTCAATCGCCAGGATCACGCCCGGCACGCCGTTCACCCAGCCGGCGACGTTCTCATCCCGCACGCTGTCGGAGACGCTGGCGACCTGGTCAAGGCGCACGGGCGAGCCATTGCGATACGCGACGATCAGGGGCCGATAGGCCGCGGCGTCGCTCAATTGCCCGTTCGACTGCAGGTTGTACGCCGTGTTGGGACCGTAGAGCGTCCCCATCGCCTTGGTGACGTTGGCGTCCTGGATGGCGCTCGCCACCTGGTCGATGCCGAGATGACGGCTGGCGAGCTCATCGGGGTTCACCTGCACGCGCACCGCATACGGCATGGACCCGAAGACCTGCACCTGCGCCACGCCCTGCACCCGAGAAATCTGCTCGCCGAGCAGCACTTCGGCGTACTGATCGACCGTGTAGATGGGCAGTGTCTTCGAGGTGAGCCCCAGGAACAGGATCGGCGCGTCGGCTGGATTCGCCTTGCGGAGCGTAGGCGGGCTGGGGAGGTCCGCCGGAAGCTGTGAGCTCGCGGCGGCGATCGCCGACTGCACATCGAGCGCCGCGGAATTGATGTCGCGACTGAGCGAGAACTGGAGCGTGATGTTGGTCGACCCGAGCGAGCTCGTCGACGTCATTTCGTCGAGCCCGGCGATCGTCGTGAACTGCTTTTCGAGCGGCGTCGCCACCGTCGCGGCCATCGTCTCCGGGCTGGCGCCGGGCAGGCCGGCATTGACCTGGATCGTGGGGAAATCGACGTTGGGCAGGTCGCTGACGGCCAGGAAGTTGTAGCCGAGGATGCCGAACACCAGGATGGCGAGCATCAGCACGCTCGTCATCACCGGGCGGCGAATAAAGAGCTCGGTGTTCATTGGGGACCTGCCCGTGCCTCACGAGAGCCGTCGCTGGACGCGAGCGGCCTGGTCACATGCTACTAGAGGCGCGTGATGACGGACCCACATTAATTGTCAGCTATTGTCGCCGCGACGCGGCGGGTCCCGTCCGTCCGTGCGCGAAATTTCGCGCATGTTTCTGCGCCGTTGGACACCGTCGGCGGGGCCGCAGGCCGAGCTCGACCGCGGGCCGCGAGCCGGATGTAGAATGCCGTCCCGATGCGGCGTCTGCCATGAAGTTGAACGTCGCCACGCTGGCGCTCGCACTCGTCGGTGCGTTCCTGCTGGCCCGCAGCGCCACGGGACAGCCGTGGACGCCGGGGCAGATCGTGGGCGCGGCGATCGCGCTGCCCGCGTTTCTGCTCTTCGTGCTGGCGCGCCTCGAGTTGGGGCGCGCGTTCAGCGTGCAGGCGAAGGCGAGCACGCTCGTGACGACGGGGATTTACGCCCGCATCCGCCATCCGATTTATCTGTTCGGCGGCCTGATGATCGCGGGCGTCTTGATCTGGGCGCATCGCCCGTGGTGGCTGCTGATCTTCGTGGTGCTGATTCCGATGCAGCGGCTCCGCGTGCGGAAGGAAGAGCGCGTGCTGGAAGCGACGTTCGGGGAAGCCTACCGGGAGTACAGGCGGAAGACGTGGTTTTGAGGTTGGTGCGCCTTGCAGGACTCGGACCTGCGACCTCCTGGGCGGCTGACGCTCAAGTCCCTTATCGCCTCGCGTCGAGCGGTGACCAATATCCTCAGGTCCGTCTACGCACCGCGAACTCGCGCGAGATGCTGCGCGCGCCGCGCGTTCGCCGCCCAATAGGCAAGAACGGCGGCAAGTGTCGCGACGGCGCTCCATATCAGCAGGTCGGCTTCAGACGCCGCAATGAGCGCGGCGCTGAACACGGTCCCCGCGGCGCCAAGGCCCTGTGCCCGGATCCGACTCCTTCGCGGCAAGCGCCCGCTCAGACGCACCAATGCCAGGCTTCCCGCACCATACACGACAAGGTTCAGAACCACAGCGATGTTCGTGACGATGGTGAACTGACGAACGAGAGTCGGGCTTGTCGACGCAATCGCGACGAGGCTTCCGAGCCCTCCAATCGCGATGAGCGTCATCCTCGTCACCTTGTCGGCGTGTCGCGGTCCGGCGGGCGAAATCTGGCGGAGCACTGAATCACTCTCTGCCGTTTCGGCAGTCAACAGAACGGTCGATCCGAGCGTGCCCGAGGCTTTGAGCATCGCGCTGAGGGCAACAAGGCCCGCAACGGACGCGCCCAGCATTGGAACGACGGCATCGGCGAATGGTGCAGAGGACTTTGCCAGCACATCGCCCGGCAGGATTCCCATGATCGCTGAGCAGGCGGCCATGTAGATCATCGCAGCCACCGCGAGACCGCCGATCGTGCCGATCGGCACGTCGCGCGCGGGGTTCCGCACGCGCGTGGACAGCACGATCGCGGTCTCGATGCCGAGAAACGCCCAGAACACCATCACCGTCGCGCCTGGCAGGACCGCCAACGGCGCCTCGCCCGTCACATTCCAGGAGGCGGCGAAGGTTGCCCCGTGAAAGTAGAACCAACCACCGAGCGCCACCAGAACCACCGGCGCCAGGCCCAACGCCATCGTCCAACTCTGCAAACGCGCGACGAACCGAGGACCGGCGATGTTGGCCGCGATGAGGATCCAGAGGATCGCGACAGTCCCAATCGTCAAGCCAGGTGGCTTGGCGATCGTCGGCACGAACACGCCGAGATATCCCGTGACGGCCAGGGCAATCGCGACGCACGCCACCAGAGTCGAGACCGCATAGAGCACCGCCGCCACGAACCCCGTCGCTGCGCCGAACGCGTCGCGAATGTAGGAGAACAGCCCCGGCGTGCCCGGATTCAGAACCGCGAGCCAGGAGAACACGCCCGCAAGAATGCCCGCGCCAATGGTCGCGGCGACCCACGCCAGAATGGAAATCGAGCCGACGGCGGCGAGGCTGGCGGGCAACAGGAAGACGCCCGATCCGATCATCGTGCTCGCGACCAGCATGATCGCCAGGAACGGACCGATTTTCTTGCTTTCGCCGCCCATCATGCTCGCCTCCCGGCTAGACGATCCGTGTCAGTGTTTAGCGATCTGGTTCGCCGCGCGAAGCCCAATCCTATATCGGCGGCGGATGGGTAGATTGGTTGAGGAAGTGCGCGAAGAGATCAGCCAGGCTCGCCAGAGGGTCATTCATCGGACTTCCGTCCCTCTGGTTCCCGGTAACGACTACGTGGCAGTCGGTTGGCGCGCCCTGAAGCCCCGCTTCCCTTACCCTTTACCGTTGTCGGCCGGGTGGGACGCGTTGCGTAGTCCCGTTGGCGTGCAGCCGGGCATGGTCCGCACGGGTCGCCATGGGAACAGAACTGCACGAATTTTCAGACGAAGCCCGGCCGGAGTCGCCGGTGTAGTACCATTCGGTCGGCGTTTCGATGGACTACCCACCCCTGCTGCCTCCCGGCTTGCATCGCAAGAGTTGGGCGGAGCTTCATGCGCTATGCGTTGACGCCTTCCCTCTGTCTCAGTCACGTGCAATCCTTCTTCGGTCTCTCCGAGCCATGGTGGAGGTGCTGTGCGCCCAAGGCGTAACGGGTGAGCTCTGGGTGGATGGGAGTTTCTTAAGCGGCAAGATCGATCCGGGC
>JANWLS010000141.1 GCA_025450765.1 Vicinamibacterales bacterium
CGGCAGTAGAAGATCTGGTCCTCGCCGATCTTCGACGTCGACGCTTCGTGCTCGACGTGGGCCGAGGTGTTGCGGATTTCCAGGTAGGGGAACGTGTGCGCGCCGCAGCGGTCGCCGATGAGGAGCGAGTCGCACTGCGAATAGTTGCGGGCCCCCGCCGCGTTCTTGCCGATCTTCACGAGACCGCGGTACGTGTTCTGCCCGCGTCCCGCCGAGATCCCCTTGGACACGATCGTGCTGCGCGTGTTCTTCCCGAGGTGGATCATCTTCGTGCCGGTGTCGGCCTGCTGCCGGTTGTTGGTGGTCGCCACCGAATAGAACTCGCCGATCGAGTTGTCGCCCATCAGGATGCAGCCCGGATACTTCCAGGTGATGGCCGATCCGGTCTCCACCTGCGTCCAGGTGATCTTCGAGCTCTCGCCCTGGCACTTTCCGCGCTTGGTGACGAAGTTGTAGATGCCACCGCGCCCCTCGGCGTCGCCCGGATACCAGTTCTGGATCGTCGAGTACTTGATCGTCGCGCGATCCAAGGCGACGAGCTCCACGACGGCCGCGTGCAGCTGGTTCTCGTCGCGCGTCGGCGCCGTGCACCCTTCGAGGTAGCTCACATGGGCGCCTTCCTCGGCGACGATGAGCGTCCGCTCGAACTGGCCGGTGTCCTTGGCGTTGATCCGGAAGTAGGTCGAGAGCTCCATTGGACAACGCACACCCTTCGGGATGTACGCGAACGAGCCGTCGCTGAAGACCGCCGAATTGAGCGTGGCGAAGAAGTTGTCGGAGTAGGGGACGACGCTGCCGAGATACTTGCGGACGAGATCGGGATGCTGCTTCACCGCTTCGGAGAACGAGCAGAAGATGATGCCGACATCCGCCAGCTTCTTCTTGACCGTGGTTGCCACCGAGACGCTGTCGAAGACGGCGTCGACGGCGACGTTCGACAGCAGCTTCTGCTCCTCGAGCGGAATCCCGAGCTTGTCGAAGGTGCGGCGGATTTCCGGATCGACCTCGTCGAGGCTCTCGAGCTTCGGCTTCGCCTTCGGCGCCGAGTAATAAATGATGTCCTGATAGTTGATCGCCGGAAAGTGTACGTTCGCCCAGGTCGGCTCCTTCATCGTCGTCCAGAGCCGGTAGGCCTTGAGCCGCCAGTCGAGCAGCCACTCCGGCTCTTCCTTCTTGGCCGAAATGAGGCGGACGATGTCCTCGTTCAGCCCGCGGGGAGCCGCGTCGGCTTCGACGTCGCTCACGAATCCGTACTGGTATTCGCGCTTCGCCAGTTCCTCGATGGTCTGCGTGGCCGTGCTCATCAACGCTCCTGATCGGTGGATCTACAAACTGAAAGAGACGCCGCAGCCGCAGCTGCTCTTGGCGTTCGGGTTGCTGAAAATGAATCCGCGGCTGATCAGCCCGGTGTCGTAATCGAGCCGCGTCCCGACCAGCACGCGGTAACTCCGCGGATCGACGAAGAGGCGCGCCACCGGCTCCCCGGACGATTGAAACACCTCATCGTCTGGGCGGGGATCCCGTTCCCAGTCAAAGACATAGCTGAATCCGGAGCAGCCGCCAGCCTTCACGGCGATGCGAAGCCCGCCGCCGGTCAGGCCGTTCTTCGCCAGCATTTTCCGGATTTGGTCCGCTGCGTTGTCGCTGATTTCAATCATCGGGAAGGATCCTATATCCGACCTAATTGGTCCTAGATTAGCGCAGCTTGTTTCGGCAGGTCAAGGCAGCCGGCGGCTCGAGCCGGCCGAATTTGCCCAGTCGCGGCCGCGGCGATACACTCGTGGCAACAGCAAGGTACCTCTTGCCCCGAACAGGCGGGGATGTCCGGCCGTGACGACGACCACTCAGCGCACCTACACCCTGACATTCCTGGCGCTCGTCCTTCTCTTTGCGGGGACCGGCTTTCTGGCGAAGGCTTACCATGCTCAGCGGCAGAATCGGGCGGAGGACCACTTCGAACAGGGGCAGCGACTGCAGCGCGCCGGGCACGAAACGGCCGCCCTCGCGCAATACCGCGCCGCGCTCGGGATTGCCGACAGTAACCCTCGCTACGAGCTGGCCCTGACGCTCACCCTTTTCGATCTCGGCCGGCTGCAGGAGGCGCAGAGTCACCTGACGGAGCTCCTGGCGCAGGACCCGACCAACGGTCAGCTCAACCTCACGATGGCACGCATCGCCGCCGGGGAAGACAAGACCGATGATGCGGTCACCTACTATCACCGCGCGATTTACGGTTCGTGGCCCGAGCAGCCGCTCAACCATCGCATCACGATCCGCTTCGAGCTCGTCGATTATCTCGCCAGGAACGGACTGCAGCAGCAACTTCTGCCGGCGCTCGTGCAACTGCAGAGTGACCTGCCGGACGACCCTTCGCTGAAGCAGCGTGTGGCGGACCTGTTCGCGCAGGCCCATGCGCCGCGGCCGGCGGCCGACCTCTACCTGGAAGTCGTCAAGGCGCGTCCCCGGGACGCCGCGGCGTGGGCCGGGTTGGGAACCGCCGACTTTGCGATGGGCGATTACGTCGGGGCACAGGGCTCGCTGCGCCGGGCGGTCGCGTTGAAATCCTCGCACACGGACGTGGCGGCACACCTGGCCTGGGTGAACGAATATCTGGCGCTGGACCCGACCCGTCCGCGCCTGAGCAGCGCCGAACGCTATCGCCGCGCGCGGCATCTCCTCGAACTCACCTTGTCGGCGGTCGACGACTGCCTGCGCGCGAAACAGGCACCCGTGCCGAACGCCCTGGTGCAGCAGACCGATCAGGCGGCGACCATCCTCGGCCAGCAGGCCAAGCCGGGGGATCGCGATGACGCCACCGACGCGGCGCTGTCGACGGCCGGAGCGCTCTGGACCAGCCGCGCCGCCATCTGTCCCGCGCCACCCAGCCCCGGCACGCCGCTCGGCGCGGTGCTGGGCCGTGTGGCGTCCTTCGCGGACAGCACGAACTGATTGCGCCACTGATGGACGTTGCCACCCCTGCCTCACCGCCTGCCGCTGCACCCGAAGGGAACCCGGGACGCGGCGGCGCAGGCATCTGGGCCGGCTTCGGTCAGACGCAGCGGTTCCTGCTGCTCTCCATCCTGATCGGGCTGTTTGCCGGCCTGCTGGTCGTCTGCTTCCACATCACCATCGATTTCGTGAGCTGGGCGACGCTCGGCACACCGGTCGGCGCGAGCTGGACGCGGACGCTGCTGGCGCCGACGCTCGGCGGGCTCGCGGCGGTCGCGCTCGTGCGGTACGTGTTCCGCCGCGCGCGGGGCAGCGGCGTCAATCACACGAAGGCGGCGCTGTACATCTTCGACGGCTACGTGCCGTTCAGCACCGTGATCGGCAAGTTCATCGCCTGTTCGATCTCCATCGGGACGGGAAACTCGCTCGGGCCCGAAGACCCGTCGCTCCAGATGGGCGCCGGCGTCGCCTCGCTGCTCGGCCGCGCGTTCGGCGTCGACAAGGAGCACATGCGGCTCATAGCGCCGGTCGGCGCGGCGGCCGGCCTGGCGGCGGCGTTCAACACGCCGATCACCGCCGTCCTCTTCGTCATCGAGACGGTCGTCGCGGCGTGGGATGCCGGCGTGCTTGGCTCGATCCTCCTGTCGGCCGTTTCCGCCGTGGTGGTCATCCGGTGGTTCCTGGGCGATCAGCCGCTGTTCCACGCGCCGTCCTTCCAGCTGACGCATCCCTCCGAGCTGGCGATCTACGCGATCGTCGGGATCATCGGTGGGCTGCTCGCGGTGCTCTTCGTGAAGCTGGTCGGCCGGCTGCACGGCGCCCTCGAGAAACTGCCGAAGCGGATGGCGCTGGCCAAGCCCGTGGTGGCGGGCTTGCTGGTCGGTCTGGCGGGGCTGTGGCTCCCGCAGGTGATGGGCGCGGGCTACGGCGCGGTCGACAACGCGCTGCGCGATCAGTTCGTGTGGCAGACGCTGCTCGCCCTGGGCCTCGTGAAGATGGTCGTGACGCTCCTCTGTTTCAGCGCGGAGACGCCAGGCGGGATGTTCGCTCCCACGATTTTCACCGGCGCGATGATCGGCGGCGGCATCGGGGCGCTCGCGCAGATCTACTGGCCGTTCCCGACGAGCTCGACCGGTGCGTACGTCCTGGTCGGGATGGGCGCCTTCTTCGCTGGCGTGTTCCGCACGCCGATGACCGCCATCTTCATGGTCTTCGAGTTGAGCGCGAGCTACGTCATCATCCTGCCGGTGATGATCGCCAGCACGATTGCGTACCTGATCTCGCGCCAGCTCCAGCCCGTGCCGTTCTTCGAGCTGATTGCGCGGCAGGAGGGGGTGGACCTGCCGTCGCTCGAGGCGCAGCGCGAGCGTCAGCCGCTGCTCGTGGAGAATGCGATGCAGCGGGGGACGATCCTCACCCTGTCGGCCGACATGTCGGTGGAGGCGGCCCTGGCGGCGCTCCGTTCGGCGGCGCTCCCGCACGCGCTCGTCAGCCTCGAACGCGCCACCTGGTCGTCGGTGGCGCTCGACGATCTCGAGTCGGCCGTACAGCAGGGACACAAAGGCTCGCCGCTCCGGGCGGCCCTGCCGCTCACGCCCACGCCGCGTCTCTATCCCGATCTCGCACTCGACTCCGCGCTCCGCCTCCTCGGCTCCCATCGTCTGCTGCCCGTGCTCAATCGCGCGCGCCCCGGACAGGTGCTCGGGCTCATCACGCTCGAAGACATCCATCGCGCATACGGCATTCCGGCCGCATAACGCGCGGATTTTTATTGTTCAGATTGAACGACCGCGCTACACTGCTCGGACAACGCGCGAGCGTTGAGTGAGCTCGCAACGACCCCTTCCCATTCTCGGAGGATCGGAATGAAGCAGTTCGTGCTGGGGCTGGCCATTCTGTGCCTTGGCGTGGCCGTGCCGGTGCAGGCACAAACCGCGTCTTCGACAGACCGCAAGATCTTCGTGGAAGGCGATGGCGGCGTCACCTTCGGCGGCACCACCAGTTCGATGGGCGAAGCGCAGGTGGGCTATCGGTTCTCGCCCACGATCGACCTGTTCGCGGAAGTCGGACGGATGCAGAACGTCGCATCCAATGCGATCGCGCTGCGCGCCGGCGTCATCACGAACTACCTGAATACGCAGGGGATTGGCGTGGCCAGCGCCAGCGTGAACGTGCCAGCGACCTTCGGCGCCGTGGGCGTTCGCTATCGCCTGCCCAAGTATTTCGTGTTCCAGCCCTACGCGCTCGGCGCCGTGGGTGCGGCAAGCGTCAAGAACAACGTGAAGTTCTCGCTCGACGGCACCGACATCAGCGGACAGATGCTCAACTACGGCGTGCAGCTGGGATCGGACCTGAGCGGCACGCAGACGGCCGCTCTCCTCTCACTGGGTGGCGGCGTGCTCTTCCCGTGGCACTCGCTCTACTTCGACGGTTCGATCCGC
>JANWLS010000142.1 GCA_025450765.1 Vicinamibacterales bacterium
ACCGCGCCCGCCAGCCCCAGGCGCGTGCGCCCCCCCCCGACCGCTGCCAACCCGCCCACAACGCCGAGCGCCTACGCCGCCGCCGTCCGCCGCGGGCTCTCGTCGATGTGGAGCAGCTTCGTGCTCCACTCGCGGATGGCGTTCCGCGTGAACCGGATCATCGGAAGTGCGCGAAGCCCGTGGGGAACGGCTCTTCGTGCCCGTCGTGCCGCAGGACGACCGCTCGTTCGGCCGTGACCACGCCGACCCTGGTGATCCGGACGCTTCCCGCCCGTTGGATGGCTGTTCGCAGCCGGCCCCGATGGCGCGGCCGGCAGGTGAACAGCAGCTCGTAGTCGTCGCTGGCCAGCGAGGCTCCCACGGGATCCGCGCCGCGCGACTCGAACCAGGCCCGGGCCGCCTGATGAACGGGAAGCTGCCCGGCTTCGATCTTCAGGCCGACGCCGCTCGCGTCGGCGACCTGGTGGACCGCGTCCGCCAGGCCGTCGCTCAGGTCCATGCAGGCCGAGGCGGCGCGGTTTCGCGCCAGCGCCAGGCCCAACCTGACCCGCGGCTCCGGCCGGAGATATCGCGCCTGGCACTCGGCGAGCCCATCGTCAGGGGCTGCCGGGCCGGCCGTCCTGAGCGATTCAAGCCCGACGGCCGCTGCGCCGATATCTCCGCTGAGGTAGACCTCGTCTCCCGGCCTGGCGCCGGCGCGCCGAAGTACCTGACGCGAACCGACCGAGCCGGTGACGGTGACGGTAGCAATCATCGGACCGCGCGTGCTGGTCAGGTTGCCACCGACGAGCGCGACGCGATGCCGCAGGGCCAGCTCGAGCCACCCGTCGAGGAACGCATCCAGCTCATCGACGCGCGTGCCGGGCGGCAACGCCAGCGCCAGCAGCGCGGCACGCGGCTCGGCTCCCATCGCCGCCAGGTCGCTCAGGTTCACCGCGAGTGCCCGGAACCCGACCGCCGAAAACGGCGCGAGGGCGCGGTCGAAATGAACCCCCTCGACCAGGCTGTCCACGCTGAGCACGTCGAGGGCATTCCTCGCCGGCTCGAGTACCGCCGCATCGTCGCCCGGGCCGATGAGCACCCACGGCGGTAGCGTCGGCAGCCGCGCGCGGATGCGGCTGATCAGTGCGTGCTCGCCAAGTTCCAATCCCGCTTGGGTCATGCCGGCGTCGTGCCCGTCCGCGTACTGTCGCGCTCCACTTCGTGCAAAACCTACACGGCCATCCTCTGCGACCGCGTCGCACCCGGCATCTCGATACCACGTTGGACGTCTCGCGTCCAGAATCCCGGGTCCGCCGAGCTATGCGCCTCGATGGACCGCCGCGCCCTGTGCCGACGGCGGGGGCTGAAGGGGACCCCCGCGAGAAACGGAGACCGAAGGAGGGCTGGAAAAGAAGCCCCGCTTTGCCGTGTGGGGAGGTCGATGAACCTGCGCAGGGCAGGTGGGATCGCTACATCAGCCGCGCGTCAGGCTTCCTCACAACCGAGGTATGCACACGGCGCAGGCATCGCAATCCGCTTGGGTATGACGTTGGCTCAAACGAGCCTCCGACCATCACGCACAAAGCAGGGTGTGTTCGAGAACACGACCAAGGAGATCTTAGCCGGGGTGGGATGGGCGGTCAAGTCGGAAGCGCCCGCGGGCTCGACACAATCCGTGATTGTGTTCCGAAAAATGCGCGGTTTGCGTGTGCGGTTCCGCCCAGGCCGCACAACCTGTTAGGAAATCAGGACTTCGTCGAGCAGCCGTTCGAGCCGCGCCGTCCGTTCGGTGAGGCGCCCGTTGCGCGCCTGTTCACCTTCACGCGACCGGAACAATTCGTCGGCGATGTTGAGCGCGGCCAGCACCGCGAGGCGGAGCCCGTCGGAGGTCGGCGTGAGGTCGGCGGCCGCCCGGACCTTCTGGTTCACATAGGCGGCGAGCGCCTGCACGTACTCCTCGTCGAGCCCGCTCCGAATCGGGTAGCGCTGCCCGTTGATGTCCACCGTGACGGTTCGGCCGGCCTCGTCGCTCACAGGCGTCTCCGTCAGAGACTCAGGGCCTCGAGCTCCTCGAGCATCTCGCTGACGCGGCCGCGCACCACGTCGCGCTCCTCGCGCAGGGAGGACAGCTCGGCCCGGACCGCTTCGCTGTCGGCCAGGCGTGAGCGGAGCGACTCGATTTCACGGGCGAGCCGGAGGTTCTCCTCCGTGGCGCGCGCCTGTTCCTCGCGCATCCGGCCCATCATCGCCACCAGCAGCTTGACCTTTTCCTCGAGCCGGTCGATCGGCTCGACTCCAACCTCGCGCGTGACCGCCTTCATTGCCATTGCTGAATCCTCTTTACCGCTGAAGCGCCCTACCGCTGCACCGCTCCATGCACCTCACCCAGCCGCCCGAGCACCGCATCGACCCCCTGCTGCACGTCGGCGTCGGTCAGCGTCCGCTCCGGGGAGCGGAAGGTGAGGCGCAGCGAGAGGCTCACGTGTGCGTCGGGAATCCCCTCGCCTTGGTACCGATCGAAGAATTCGACATCGACCAGGCCCTCGGGTGCGTGTGCGAGGATAGTGCCACGAACAGTTGACGCAGGCAAGCGTTCATCGACGATGAGCGAGAGGTCGCGGACCACTGACGGATAGCGGGGGAGCGAGGCGACGCGCGTGGTGCCCGGCGCGGTGCGCTCGCGGACGAGACGCGCGGCCCAGAGCGCATCGAGATCCAGCTCCGCGACGTAGATCGCGTCGCCCGACGGGAGGTCGCGCGCGGCGGCGATCGCCGGATCGATCTGGCCGATGGCGCCGACCTGCGCGCCGTCGACGACGATCGTGGCTGCGCGCCCGGCGGCCAGCGGCGCGGTCTTCGTCGGCTCGCACGTGACCGAAAGGCCCAGCGCGCCGGCCACCTGCTCCACGAGGCCTTTCACATCGAAGAAATCGACGTCGCGGCCGGAGCGGCTCCAATGCGGGTCGGCCCCGGCGCCCGTCCAGGCGATCGCGACCGCATGGTTCTCACCCTGCGAGGCGGAGAAGCGCGCACCGATCTCGAAGAGCCGGATGTCCCGCCGCTCATGCCGCCGATTGTGCGCGACCGCCTCCACGAGACCCGGAAGGAGCGACCGCCGCACGACGTCGAACTTGCCCGAGAGCGGGTTGGCGATGCCGACGACCTCGGCGGCATCGCCCAGGCCGAAGGCTTCCTGGCCGCCGCGCTCGACGAACGTATAGGTGACCGCCTCGTTGAGCCCCGCAGCGAGCAGGATCCGGCGCACGTGCTCGTCGCGTGCCACCCGCGGATCGGACGGTGCGGGCGGCGCCTGTGGTGCCGGAAAGACGGCCGGCAGACGATCGTAGCCGTAGTGGCGGCCGATTTCCTCGACGAGATCCGCCTCCCGCTTGACGTCCACGCGGAAGCTTGGGATGGTGACATCCCACCCCGCTTGTTCGGGCGCGACCTCCAATAGCCATTCGACTGACGTCGCAAAGCCGAGCCCCTCGAAGATCCGCACGACCTCCTCGTCTTCGACGTCCACGCCGAGCAAATCGTGCAGGCGCTGGCGGCGGAGGCGGATCCGGACGACACTTCGCGGAACTGGACAGCGATCGACCAAAGGGCCGACCACGCGTCCGGCGCCGATCGACTCGAGCAGCGCCGCGATCCGCTCGAGCGCGACGATCGTCGCGTTGACGTCGCCGCCGCGCTCGAACCGCGCCGAGGCCTCGGTCATGAGGCCCAGGCGCTTGCTGGTCCGGCGGACGCCGGTCGGCTCGAAGTATGCGCTCTCGAAGACGACGCGCGTCGTGCCCGAAGCGACTTCGGAGTGACCGCCGCCCATCACGCCGGCCACGGCCTGCGCCCGCTCGGCGTCGGCGATGACGAGGATCTCGGGATCGAGCGTCCGTGCCATGCCATCGAGCGTCGTGATCGTCTCTCCGGCGCGCGCGCGGCGGATCCGGAGCGCCCGGCCGTCGAGCCGCTCGAGATCGAAGGCGTGCGTCGGCTGCCCGATCTCCATCAGCACGTAGTTGGTGATGTCGACGATGTTGTTGATCGAGCGGACGCCGGCCGCTTCGAGCCGCGCGGCGAGCCAGGCGGGCGAGGGCCCGATGGTGACCTCCGCCACCACGGCCGCATAGCGCGGGCAGAGGTCCGGAGCCTCGATCGTGACGCTCACGGCATCCGATTCGCCGGCCGTCAGCCGTTTCCGTTCGAGGCCCGGCGCAGTCCCGAGCAGGCGCAGGGCGAGACTCCGCATCGTCGCCGTCTCGCGCGCGATGCCAAGGATGCTCAGGCAGTCGGGGCGGTTGGCGGTGATTTCGAGATCGATGACCGCGTCGGCCGCGGGCTTCGCCCAAGGCGGCTGCGGTGAGGCCGGCAGCGGATCGACGGAGGCCGTCTCGAAGCCGCGCATCGCGAGCGCGTCGGCGAGCGCGCGCGCGTCGAGATCGACGTCGACGAAATCCCGGAGCCAGCCGAGCGGAATGCGCATACGAAGCGGTGCCTAGATCGGGAACTGTTCGAGGAAGCGGAGATCGTTGTCGAAGAACAGGCGGATGTCCTCGACGCCGTATTTCAGGATCGCAATCCGCTCGATGCCCATGCCCCAGGCGAAGCCGGTGTAGCGTTCGGCGTCGTAGCCGACCGCCTCGAACACCGCCGGATGCACCATCCCGCAGCCGAGAATCTCCAGCCAGCCGGTGCGCTTGCACTGCGCGCAGCCGGCCCCCTCGCACGCCCAGCAGCTGATGTCGACCTCCGCGCTCGGCTCGGTGTAGGGGAAGAAGCTCGGACGGAAGCGCAGGCGGCTCGAGGGCGCGAACATCTCGCGCGCGAAGGTGAGTAGCACGCCCTTCAGGTCGGCCAGCGAGATCCGTTCGCCGACCAGCAGCCCCTCCATCTGGTGGAACATCGGCGAGTGCGTCAGGTCGGGATTGTCGCGGCGGTACACCGTGCCCGGCACCACGATCCGGATTGGCGGCTCGTGCGCCTGCATGTAGCGCACCTGCATCGACGAGGTGTGCGTCCGGAGCAGCGTCCGCGGGTCACGCGCCTGTTCGTCCGCGCTCCTCGGGCCCGTCGCCGTCCAGGCTTCGCCGCGCATCGAGCCGGCGAGATACAGCGTGTCCTGCATGTCGCGCGCGGGATGCGACGCCGGCATGTTGAGGGCATCGAAGCAGTGGAACTCGTCTTCCGCTTCAGGGCCTTCGACGACGGCAAAGCCGAGGCGGGTGAAGATCGCCTCCATCTGCGCGCGCACGATCGTGAGGGGATGGCGGTGGCCGAGTGCGGGACGACGGCCGGGGAGCGTGACATCGATGGCGCCGGCCACGGGCCGATCGGCCGCCAGCCTCTCGCGGCGCGCGGCGATGTTCGCTTCGATGTCGAGTTTGAGGGCGTTGGCCTGCTGGCCGAGGCGAGGGCGGTCGGCGGCCGGCGTGCCGGCGATCTCCTTCAGCAGCCGCGCGACCAGCCCGCCCTTGCGGGCCAGGTACCGGTCGCGCACCACCTGCAGATCACGATCGCTGGCGACGCCGTCGAGGTCGGCCAGGAACTGCGCACGAAGGTGCGCCGCGTCGACCACCTACGCGCTCGCAGCCCGCGTCTCCCGCACCTGCCCGGCGAGGCGCGCGAAGGCCGCCGGCTCGCGCACGGCGAGGTCGGCGAGCTGCTTGCGATCCAGCTCGATGCCGGCCGTCTTGAGGCCGTTGATGAACTGGCCGTAGGTGAGGCCGTGCTCGCGCGCGGCGGCGTTGATCCGGATCACCCACAGGCGCCGGAAGTCCCGCTTCTTGCGGCGGCGGCCGACGAAGGCGTACTTGAGCGCCGTGTCGACCGACTCCTTGGCCGATCGATAGAGCTTGCTCTTGGTCTGATAGAAGCCCTTGGCACGCGAGAGCAGTTTCTTGCGCTTCGCCCGCCGGACGCTTCCGCGTTTCACTCGAGGCATGTCAGGATCTCCTTACTTGTACGGCAGCATCCGCTTCAGCTTGTTTTCCTCGACGGCGGCGACCGTGGCCATGCCGCGCAGTCCGCGCTTGCGGGCGGTCGTCTTGCTCGTGAGGATGTGCTGCTTGAACGCCTTGCTCGCGAGAAACTTCCCGCTCGCCGTCCGCTTGAAGCGCTTCGCCGCGCCTCGGTGCGTCTTCAGTTTGGGCATCGTCTCTTCCTTACGCTGACACCGGCGGTGTCGTCTTCGGCACCGGCTTGCCGCCCGTCCGCTTCGCGAGGATGGTGTGCATCTGGTTGCCTTCCATCCGCGGCATGCTCTCCGCGACCGCCACCTCGGACAGTTCCTCGACCAGGCGCTGGAGGATCCGGCGGCCGATCTCCGGGTGCGCCATCTCGCGGCCCCGGAAGAAAATCGTCGCCTTCACCTTGTCGCCCTCTTCGAGAAACCGCTCGATGTGCTTCTTCTTGAACTGATAGTCGTGCTCGTCCACCTTCGGACGAAACTTGATCTCTTTGACCTCGATGACCTTTTGATGCTTCCGGGCCTCTCGCGCGCGCTTCTGCTCCTGGTACTGGTACTTGCCGAAGTCCATGATGCGGCAGACC
>JANWLS010000143.1 GCA_025450765.1 Vicinamibacterales bacterium
CGCATCACGCGCGCGCAGGCGATGGACGCGCTCTCGAGCCAGGCCGCGCTGGCCGGCTACTACGCGCCCCTGCTCGGCGCCACCACGCTCGCCCGGATTCTGCCGCGCATGACGACGGCGGTCGGCTCGCTGCGGCCGGCGTCGGTCCTCGTCATCGGGTTGGGCGTGGCAGGCCTGCAGGCGATCGCCACGGCCCGCCGCCTTGGCGCGGTCGTGGAAGGCTACGACGTGCGGCCCGAGACGCGAGACGAGGCGGCCTCGCTCGGCGCGAAGTTCGTCGACACGGGCGTCGACGCGCGCGGCGAGGGCGGCTACGCGCGCGAGCTCACGGCCGAGGAGAAGGCGCAGGTCGCCCGCGTGCTCACGAAGCACATCCAGCAGGCGGACCTCGTCATCACGACGGCCGCCGTGCCGGGCCGGCCGGCGCCGAAGCTCATCAGCCGGGCCCAGGTGGACGGCATGAAACCGGGTGCGGTCATCGTCGACCTGGCGGCCGAGGGCGGCGGCAACTGCGAATACACCCAGCCGGGCGACACGATCCGCGTGGGCCAGGTGACGATCGTCGCGCCGATCAACGTGCCGGCGCTGCTCGGCGAGCACGCGAGCGAGCTCTACGCCAAGAACATCCTGAACCTGCTCGAACTGATGATCAAAGACGGCACCATCCAGCCGGACTGGAGCGACGAGGTCCTGGCGAAGACGGTGCTGACGCGGGCGGGCGACGTCACCAACGAAGCCGCGCGCCAGGCAGTTGGCGCGGTCTAGAGGAAGCCATCACTCCATGGAAACGAGCATCGTCGGATTTGTCGCGCTCTACATCTTCATGCTGGCAGCGTTCACCGGCTACGAGGTGATCTCGCGCGTGCCGGCCATCCTGCACACGCCGCTCATGTCGGGGTCGAACTTCGTCCACGGCATCGTCGTCGTCGGGGCGATTTACGCGCTGCTCAACGCGCGGTCGGCACCCGAGCAGGCGATCGGCTTCATCGGCGTGCTGCTCGGGGCGGCCAACGCGGCCGGCGGCTACGTCGTCACCGAGCGGATGCTCGAGATGTTCAAGTCGAGCGGACCGAAGAGGGGCTGAGGCACACGGATGACTGCTGTCTGGATCATCGACGCCTGCGATTTCATCGCCGCGTTTCTCTTCATCTACGGCCTGAAGCGGATGTCGTCGCCGGTGACGGCGCGCTCCGGCATCGTCGTCGCCGGCTACGGCGTGCTGGTCGCGACGCTGGCCTCGTTCCTCTACATCTTCGGCGTGACGGGCGACGCGGCCCTGCACCTGAACGTGAACATCGCGCTCGCGGTGATCGCGCTCGTCGTCGGCCTCGGCTGGGCGTGGTGGAGCGGCAAGCGCGTGCCGCTGACGTCGATGCCGCAGATGGTGGCGCTCTACAACGGGTTTGGCGGCGGCGCCGCCGGCGCGATTGCGGCGGTCGAACTGCTTGGGGGCACCTCGGTTGGCGGCATCCATCTGAGCGTGACGATGGTCGGCGCCCTCATCGGCTCCGTGTCCTTCTCCGGATCGCTCATCGCCTGGGCCAAGCTCGATGGCCGGGTGAACAAGCCGTGGCGGGTGAAGGGGCAGCACATCTACAACGCGCTCGTGCTGCTCGCCACGATCGCCGTCGGCGTCTGGCTGGTCACCCTCGTCGTGGGAGGGGCCGCCAGCATCGCGCCGATCGTCGGCCTCTTCTTCGGCCTGGCGCTCATCTACGGGATCATGCTGACGATGCCGATCGGCGGCGCGGACATGCCGGTCATCATCTCGATGTACAACGCGCTCACCGGCCTGGCCGTCGGCCTGGACGGCTTCGCGCTGCAGAACCCCGCCCTGATGATCGCCGGCATGGTCGTCGGGTCGGCCGGCTCGCTCCTCACGATCCTGATGGCGCGTGCGATGAACCGCTCCATCAGCAACGTGATGTTCAGCAACTTCGGCGACGTGAGCCTCGAGTCGACGAGCGAGATCAAGGGGCGGATGAAGCCGGTGGAGGCGAGCGACGCCGCCATCTCGATGCGCTACGCGAGCAAGGTGATCATCGTGCCGGGCTACGGCCTGGCCGCCGCGCAGGCGCAGCAGAAGCTGTACGAGTTCGTGAAGCAGCTCCAGTCGGGGGGCGTCGACGTGAAGTTCGCGATCCATCCGGTGGCCGGCCGCATGCCGGGCCACATGGACGTGCTCCTCGCCGAGGCCGGCGTGCCGTACGACATGATCGCGGAGCTCGATGAGATCAACGAGGACTTCGCGACCACCGACGTGGCGCTCGTCATCGGCGCCAACGACGTCGTGAACCCGGCGGCCCGCACCGACAAGGCCTCGCCGATTTACGGGATGCCGATCCTGAACGTCGACAGGGCGCACCAGGTGTACGTCATCAAGCGCGGCCAGGGCAAAGGCTACGCGGGCGTGGAGAACGAGCTGTTCTTCGCCGACAACACCAACATGATCTACGGCGACGCGCGGGGCGTGCTCGTGAAGATGATCCAGGCCGTGAAGGAGCTCGGCGGCGAAGCCGACAACGCGGCCTGAGCCCCGAGGGCTCGACGATTCGAATCAAGTATCATGAGAAGGCTTCCGCGCGCGGTCTTCTCATGAGCCGACCTTCCCTCCCCACTTCCGTCCCATTCAGCCGCGCCGAACGGCGCCAGGTGGCCGGGCTGGGCAGCATCGTGCTGCTGCTGCACGTGGTCGGCTGGGGGCTCGTCTGGTTCGTCGTGGCGCCGCGCTACCCCTTCATGCTCGGCCTGGCGGGGCTGGCCTATGCGTTCGGCCTGCGCCACGCGTTCGACGCGGATCACATCGCCGCCATCGACAACACCACGCGCAAGCTGATGCCGCGGCAGCCGCGCCCGCTCGGCGTCGGCTTCTACTTCTCGCTCGGCCATTCCTCGGTCGTCTTCCTGCTCACGCTCGGGATTGCCCTGGCGACCCAGTCGGTCGCGGCCGATCTCCCGAAGTTCCATGCCGTCGGCCAGTATCTGGGCACGGCGATTTCTGGAGCGTTCCTCTATCTCATCGGGTTCCTGAATCTCGTCGTGATGATCGACGTCTACCGCGTGTTCCGCACGATGCGGAGCGGCGCGGCGGAGCCTGCCGCGCTCGAAGCCCGGCTGCTCGAACGAGGCTTCATGACGCGGTGGTTCGGGGGCCTCTTCCGGATCATCTCGCGACCCTGGCACATGTACCTGGTGGGGTTCCTGTTCGGCCTCGGCTTCGACACGGCGACCGAAGTCGGGCTCCTCACGACCGCGGGCATCGCGGCGACGCAGTCGCTGCCGATCGTGGCCGTGCTGACGCTGCCGATCGTGTTTGCCGCCGGCATGTCGCTGATGGACAGCGCTGACGGCGTGCTGATGTGCGGCGCGTACGGCTGGGCGCTGGCGAATCCACTCCGGAAGGTGTTCTACAACCTCACCATCACGGGGCTGTCGGCCTTCGTGGCGATCTTCGTCGGGACGGTGGAGCTGGTGTCGATCGTCGGCAGCCTGCTGTATCCGAACGGCGCCGAATCCGGCATCTGGGCGCTCGTCCAGAGCATCAACCTGCAGACGATGGGCTATGCGGTCGTCGCGCTGTTCCTCGGATCGTGGGCGGCGTCGGTGCTCGCGTGGCGGATGCTGCGGATCGAAGAGCGCTGGAGCGGCCCGCGGCCCACGCAAACGCCGACAACCTAGCGCGGGCACGAACGCCCGCGCCTTACAGCGCCCCGCGGGCTTTCATCTCCGATGGCAACAGGCTCGCGTAGATGAAGCGGTGCAGCGACACGTCGACGCCCGCGGCTTCGCCGAGGCGGACGATCGCGCCGTTCTGCGCCTCGAGCTCCGACGGCCGCCCTTCCATGATGTCGCGGTGCATCGAGGCGACGACGGTGCCCGGCATCTTGTCGACGAACGCCAGCGTCTGATCGATCACGCTCGGCGCCAGTGCCACGCCGCGCGCCGCCGCCAGCGTCTGAATCTCCTCCATCGCCTGGTGCAGCAGCGCGCGCGTGTCCGGCACCGAACGCGTCACGCCGAGCGGCGCGCGGGTCACCGCGCCGACGCCACTGAGCGCCGCGATGAAGAGAAACTTCGTCCAGAGCGCCGCCTGGATGTCGTCGGCGACGACCGCACGCACGCCGGCGTGTTGCAGCGTCGGCGGCAGCCGCTCAACGCGCGGCGTGCGGCTGTTGTCGAGCTCGCCGAACGTGATGGACGGGTCGATCCCCGCGTGGCGGATATGCCCCGGCCTCTCCACGAACGCACTGATGTGACAGAGGCCGCCCAGCACCGCCCGCGGCCCGAGCACGGCCGCGAGCTGATCGGCGGCTTCGACGCCATTCTCGAGCGGCAGCACGACGGTGTCGGCTCCCACCAGCGGCCTGAGCGTCTGCGCGGCCTCCGGCACCTGCCAGGCCTTCACCGCCACGATCACGAGGTCCACCCTGCCGATGGTCGCCGGGTCATCGGTGGCCGACACCGGAGCCACCTCGAGATCGGAACCGTCGAGCAGGTGCAGGTGAAGCCCGTCCGACCGTAGCGCCTTCAATTGCGCGCCACGCGCGATGAAGGTGACCGCCTCGCCGGCGTGCGCGAGCCGCCCGCCGAAGTATCCGCCGATGCCGCCCGTTCCCATGATCGCGATGCGCATTGAAGAGCTGCTCCCGTCTGTCGAGCGTTCAATTATAGAATTGGATCATGATCGCGTCCGGGCCAGCCCACGAGCTGGCTCCCTGATCCTCTTCCGACTTCACGCCACCCATGCCCGTCACACTTGGATCTGAGCGCCTTCTCGAATCGAACACGCTGCGCGGACGCCGAATCGGCCTGGTGTGCAATCCCGCGTCGGCCAATCACGACTTCCAGCACATCGCCGACGTCATGGCGGCGTCGCGCGAGTACACGCTTGCCGCGATCTTCGGTCCCCAGCACGGGTTCCACGCCGACGTGCAGGACAACATGATCGAGTCGCCGCACGCGCGTCACGCCCATTACGACGTGCCGATCTTCTCCCTCTACAGCGAGACGCGCGAGCCGACGCCCGAAATGCTGGACGGCCTCGACATGCTCGTCGTGGACCTGCAGGAAGTCGGCGTCCGCATCTACACGTTCATCTCGACGATGGCGGCCTGCCTCCAGGCGGCCAGGCGGCAGGGCATCCCGATCGTGGTGTGCGACCGGCCGAATCCGATCGGCGGGACGATCACCGAAGGCCCGATGCTCGAGCGCGGCTTCGAATCGTTCGTCGGCCCCTGCGCGATCCCGATGCGGCACGGGATGACGATGGGCGAGCTCGCGTGGCTGTTCAACGAGCATTTCGCGATCGGCGCCACCCTCACGATTTCACCGATGGAAGGCTGGAATCGCGAGATGTACTGGCCGGAGACCGGCATCCCCTGGCTGATGCCGTCACCCAACATGCCGACGGTCGAAAGCACCTACGTCTACCCGGGGATGGTGCTGCTCGAAGGCACGAACGTCTCGGAAGGTCGCGGGACGACGAAGCCGTTCGAGATCGTCGGGGCGCCGTGGATCGATGGCCAGCGCCTCGCGAGGCGACTGAACCAGGAGGGCCTCGACGGGGTGTTCTTCCGGCCCGTGACCTTCCAGCCGACCTTCCAGAAGCACGCCGGGCGGACGTGCGGTGGCGTGCAGATTCACGTACTCTCGCCGCCGTACTTCTCGCCGCTCGAAACGGCCGCGCGGCTGCTCTCGGAAGTGCGTCGCGAGGCGCCGCGCGAGTTCGAGTGGCGCCTGCCGCCCTACGAGTACGAGACGAGTCGGATGCCGATCGACATCCTCGCGGGATCCGATCGCCTGCGGCGCCACCTCGATAACAATCTCGATCCGAAGTACATCATCGAGGAGTGGAACGAGCAGCTCCTGCCGTTCCTGCAGGTCCGCGAGAAGTACCTGCTCTATCGATAGGCCGTGGCCGGCGCTCAGCCTCGCGTCTTCGCGATGGCGGGCGCCGTCTCCTCCTGCGGCCACTTGGGCGTGAAGTGGCTCGCCATCAGCTGCGTCCGCAGCACCTCGAACGCCTCCTCCGGCGTGTCGGCATAGTGCATCAGGCCGAGATCCACATCGTCGATGGCGCCCCATTCGACCATCGTGTCGAGGTGCAGCACCTTGTTCCAGTAGTCGCTGCCGTACAGCAGGACGTCGAGCTTCTTCGAGAGCTTCTGCGTCTGCGCGAGCGTGAGGATTTCGAACAGCTCGTCGAGCGTGCCGAAGCCGCCCGGAAAGACCACCAGCGCCTTGGCCAGGTACGCGAACCAGAACTTCCGCATGAAGAAGTAATGGAACTCGAAGTGGAGTCCGCGGCTGATGTACGGATTCGCGCCCTGCTCGAACGGCAGGTGGATATTGAGCCCCACGGTCTTCCCGCCGGCCTCGCAGGCGCCGCGATTCGCTGCCTCCATGATACCGGGCCCG